>JBILVB010000037.1:0-25288 GCA_044370695.1 Acidimicrobiales bacterium
AGTACGAGGCGTCGGCAGCCTCGGCGGCGGCCGACGCGATGACGTCGGTCATCTGCTCGAGCCGGCCGCCGTGGAACGCCATGAACCCGAACCGGCTGCGCAACTCGACGTGCTCGGTGACGTCGGGCCGAGCGAGCAGTTCGGCGAACCGGCTCATGCCCGCCGGTGGCGTCGCCGCCACACGACCGTGACGGCCACCGCGGCGGCCACCACGGCGCCGAGCACGGCCGCCAGGGTGCCGGCGCCGATCGAGTCGAGGAACCGGGTCAGTCGCGACGACACGTCGAAGCCCTGGTCGGTGACCCCCGAGCCCGAGCCCCGTACCTCGGTCCAGCCGTACCAGGCGACGTACGCGCCGGCGAGGACGAGCAGCACGGCGGCGGCCTGGTCCACGATCCGCATGGCCCGGCGCAGGGCCCGCAGGAGGCCACCTTGGGCCAGTGCGAGCGAGACCGTGAGCGCGGTCAGCACCAGCGCGAAGCCCAGGCCGTAGAAGGCGAAGCTGATCGCGCCGGACGCCCAGCCGGACCGTTTCGCCGAGCCGAACAACACGATGAGGAACGTCGGTAGCGAGCAGCCGAGCGACGCGACGGCGTAGCTGACCCCGAACACGACCATCGAGCCGACCGACTGGCTGCGGCCGCCCTTGTCGAGCTTGGGGACGAAGAAGGGGAGCCGGTAGCCGAACAGCATGGCGACACCGAGCACGACGAGGCCGAGCCCGATCACGATGGTGGCCCACTGGGCGGCGTCGTAGAGGGCGTCGACCCCGAGGTGGATGGTGGTGCCGAGCACGAGGAACACCGACAGGAAGCCGACCGACAGCGACAGGCTGACCAGGAGCGCACGGGCGATGCGGACGACCGTCGAGCCGGCGCGGTCGCCGTCGAGGTTCAGGAAGTACGACAGGTAGGCGGGCAGCATGGCGAACCCGCACGGGTTCACGGTCACGACCATGCCGACGAGCAGCGCGTACGAGACGTCGACGTCGACGACGGCGAGCATCAGGCCGTGACCTCGGCGATCAGCGAGCGCAGCCGACCCGCGTCGAGCGCGCCGTAGTGCGCCTTGACCACGCGGCCCTGCGCCGAGAGCAACAGGGTGGCCGGGAAGCTCGGGATCCGCAGGGCCGTGGCCAGGTCGGCCTGGGGGTCGTGCCACTGCTCGTAGGTGACGCTCACCTGCTCGGCGAGGAACCGTTTGGCCGGCGCCGCGGCCTCACCGGTGTTGAGCCCCACGAACCGGACGCGGTCGCCCACGGCGCGGTGCACCTCCTCGAATGCGGGCATCTCCTGCTTGCACGGCACGCAGGTGGAGAACCACAGGTTGACCACGGCCGGGCGGCCGGCCAGGTCGCTGGTGCGGACAGCGTCTCCGGTGTCGAGCCGGCGCAGCGTCAGCTCGGGCAGCGGCTTGCCGCCCAGCGCCGGCGCGGTCGGGATCCCCCCGGAGGCCGCACTTCCGGCCGCGCCGGCCGGTTCCGACGATCCGCCACACGCAGCAGGGACGAGCAGCAGCGCAGCGCACGCCGCAGCGGCCGGGAGGGTTGGACGCACGAAGGCCACGCTACCGGCGGGCCGGCCGGGGGGATCGCCGGCCCGCCGGAGCGGGGGTGTCGTGCCGCGCTCGCTGATGCGTCACGCGTCACGGACGAAGGGAGGTGCCCGGCTCAGGCGATCCGGACGAGCACCTCGGCCGGCGGTCGGCATTCGTCGACCACCGGCTCGGGTCTGGGATGTTTGGGTGGCCGCCCCCGGCGACGCTTGGCCGCGAGGACGTGGCCGTTCGAGAACAGCTCGCCGCCCCACACACCCCATGGCTCGGCTCGTTCGAGTGCGAGTGCGAGACACGGTGTCGTGAGCGGGCACCGCCCGCAGACCGCCTTGGCCCGGGCGATGTCGAGCGGCTCGTCGGAGAAGAACAGCTCGGTCAGCACACCGTCGCCGGTGCGGCAGCGAGCGATGGTCCAGTCGATCGGGGCGGTGGCGTGGGCTTCGAGAAGGGTGGGCATTGGTCGGGTGCTCCGGGTCGGTGCGGGTCGGTGCGGGCGGGACGGTGCAGGCGGGGGGCGGGACGGAAAAGCAGAAAGGCCGCGGGGGCGGGGCCCCGGCGGCCTCGTGGTTCGCTCCGACGTGCGTTACGTCGGGGACCGATCGAGCCGCCGGGGCGGACGCTTCATGGTGGTGGCGAAGCGGTCGTGGCCCTCGATGCCCGGCTGCACGTTCCACGCCACGCAGGACACTGCGTCGGACGGGCGCGCCACGACGGCCGAGCGGGCCGTGAGGTTGAGCGCATACGTCGACGACATCGGGGTCCTTCCGGTTCGTGCCCTGATCGGGGCGCCGGCATCACACCACGGGCCTTACGAAGCCGTCAACGGAATTTCCGTGGCCCGGATCCGCGTAGGGTCGCCGCGATGCGTGTCGCTCGCTACGACCTGGCAGACCGTTCGTTCCCGGTGTCGCTGGTGGACGTGGAACGTCCGGTGCTGCCCCGGCCCGACTGGGCCCGGGTGCGGATCGACCGGGCCGGGATCTGCGGCAGCGACCTGCACCTCGTGTACCCGTCGTCGCCGAGCTCGGAGGTGTTGGGCGACTTCGCCTCGTTCCCGATGGAGATGGGCCACGAGATGATGGGGACGGTGGTCGAGGCCGGCGCCGACTGCCCGGTCGCGGTCGGCACCCGGGTGGCGGTCGACCCGGGGATCGCGTGTGCGGCGCGTGGCCTCGAGCCGTGTGCACGCTGTGCGGTCGGGGCGTGGTCGACCTGCCTGCGGTTCACCTCGCGTGCGGTCACCCACGGGTTCGGGCACGGGTTCACCCAGGGGTTGGGCGCCGGCTGGGCCGAGGAGTTGGTGGCGCACCCGAGCCAACTGCACGTCGTGCCGGCCGGGGTCGCCGACGACGAGGCGGCGATGACCGAACCGCTGTCGATCTCGGTCCACGGGGTGCTGCGCTCGCCCCCGCCCGACGGCGCGCCGGTGCTCGTGGTCGGCGCCGGGATGATCGGGCTCACGGCGGTTGCTGCGCTGCGGCAGCTGTTCCCGGCCAGCGAGGTGACGGTGCTGGCCCGCCACACCCACCAGGCCGAGGCCGCCCGCCGGCTCGGTGCGCACCACGTCGTGCGACCGGACGAGGGCGACGACGGCTGGCTGGGTGAGCTCGCCCGCCTCGGCGGTGGCTTCGTGACGGGTCGGCGGTCGGGGGCGATGCTCAACGGCGGCTACCCGTTGGTGATCGAGGCGGTCGGCACCGGCGCCGCCGTGACGCAGGCGGCCAAGCTGTGCGGCCAGGGCGGGTCGGTGGTGTTGATCGGCGCCACCGGACCGAGCGAGGTGAACCTCGCGCCCGTGTGGGCCAAGGAACTGTCGCTCGTCGGCACCTTCTGCCATGCCGTCGACCAGGTGGGTGACGAGGCGCCGGTCCACTCGTTCGACCGGGCGTTGTCGCTGCTCGCCGCCGGGGCGTTGCCGGCCGCGGTGACGGTGACGCACACGTTCCCGCTGGCCGAGCTGCGCGAGGCCTGCCGCACGGCGAACGACCGAGCCGCGGGCGCGCTCAAGGTGCAGCTCGCGCCCTGACGGTCGGGTGGGCGGTCAGGGCGTTGACGCATTGGGGTTCGACGCCGGCGTGAGGCCGTGGTGGCAGCGGCAGCGATCATCGCTGTCCGCTCCTCCGCCCCCGTGATTTCGAGGGTGGCGGGGACTTTTCGGGGGATGGTGGTCCGGCGACCGCAGCCCAGCTCGACTTCCCTGGCGGGGTGGCGGTGGATGGGTCGGGGAACCTGTACATCGCCGACAGGGCTCGAGTGTCGAAGGTGACGTTGTCGTGAGGGTGGTGGTACGGCCCGGGGATCGGTCGTTGCGAGTGCCGGTGCGTTCGGAGGACTCCCCATTCCGTCGGTGGGAAGGGTCGCTGCAGGATCGCCTGGTACTCGCTCCGGAGCGGCGGCGGGTCGGGAAGGTCACGCCATGGCATCGGAACCAGGTCCCAGCGGAGTCGCCGGAGAAGCATCGACAGCGGCCGCCGCACGAGCTCGGAGGCGCCGGCGGCTCGTCGTGATCGAGGTCGTGGCCCTGGCCGTGTTGCTCGTCGTGGTCGGGCTCGTCGTTCTCGGTCTTCGGGACGACGACGCCGAACAGGGCGACGCCTCCGGACGAGTTCAATCCTCGGCGGCCTCCACGAGCGCCGTAGCCACCTCGTCCGCAGCGCCGGCTGGGTCGTTGGTGATCTCGTAGTCGGAGAACCCGTTCATCGGTGACGGTGGCGCTCGGGCGTTGCGGTGGCAGTGCCCGAGCAAGGACGAGGGCAAGACGCGGAGGATGCGCTGGCGGTCAGGTGACGCGGGCCCGAGGTTCATGCGGCCCGCGCGGCCCGCATCTGTTGCTGGCGCAACAACACGGCGGCCGGGTCACTTCGGACGATCACCAGCCAGGCGATCGCAAGGTACGTGACGGTCAGCACCACGAGCATCAGGTTGTCGACCACCCACACGCCGGGGCTGTGGTCCCACGACCAGGGGCAGTCCGGCGCGTCACCGCCCGGCCGGGCGGTCTCGGAACGCGATGCTGGCCGCTCGCACCCGCGCCGCGCGGAGAACTCCGAGGTGGACGCGACGGCCGACAGGCCCCAGTGCGAGCTGGTCACCCAACTCACCGGCTGGAGGCCCGGCTTGTCGACCGGGAACACGAGACCGGCGAGAAGGAACTGTGCGAACAGCACGATGGGCTCCCCGACGGGCGCTACGGCCGGCGCCACGGGAGACACCGGCGGCGCAACGGCCGCAGGCGGTGGGGTCGGCAACGGTGCAGGCCCGGGTGCCTGCCGGATGGTGGACACGAGGCGAGGCCCCTCGCCGGGTCCGGCGAGCTCGATCACCGCACCGTCGACGAGGACGGCACGCAGCAGCACGGGACGGCCGTCGAGGAACGTGCCGTTCAAGCTCCCGAGATCCTCAGGGCGATCGGCGGGCACGACGTGGTGGCGGCCACCCGCATCGCGAACGACCAACTCGGCCGTGGTCATGCCGGCCGACCGTACCGACGGCTCGCAGGATGCGGAATGGGGACTGGTCCCCGCGACGGCCCGCTCCGGGTTGCGGTACGAACAGGCGTTCGCTATACTGATGCCGTGCTCGATCTCGATGTCGCCCTGCGTGCGTTGCGCCCGCTCGATGCCGCCGGCGTCGACGCGGCCGACGCCGGTCGGGTGCGGGAGTGGGGCCGGGCGTTGGCGCGGGTGCGCGGCTGGCTCGACGGGTTGGATGGGTTGTTGACGGTGCGGGCGCAGGCGTTGTGCTCGGCGGGTGGTGCGATCGATGGTCGGTCGTTTCAGCGTGAGCACGGGTCGCGGTCGGATCGGGGGGCTCGGGCCGCGGTGGAGCGGGCAGGGTTGCTCGGCGAGGTGCCCGAGCTCGCCTCGGCGGTGGAGTCCGGTCGGGTCGGGGTTGCGCATGCCGACGCGGTGGTGCGGGCTGTGTCCGGTGTCGAGGCGGAAGTGCGTGAGCGGATGCTCGGGCAGGGGTCGTGGTTGGCTCGGGAGGCGGGGCTGCGCACGCCGGAGCAGTTGGAGCGTTTGGTGCGTCGTGAGGCCGAGTTGTTGGCCGCTCCGGACGAGCCGGTCGACCGGTTGGCCCGTCAGCGGGAACGGTCGTCGGTGCGCCGTTGGGTGGATCGGGACGGGATGCATCATCTGCGGGCCGAGCTGGATGCCGAGCGTGGTGCCCGGGTGTTCCGGGCGCTCGACGTGGCCGTGGAGGCCGCGTTCCATCGTGCGCACCCGGAGGAGGTGGGTCGGGCGCCGTCGGCGGGGGTTGCCAACGAGCGGTTGGCGGCCGACGCGTTGGTGGAGGTGGTCACCCGGCCGGGCGGTTCGGGCGGTTCGGGTGGGCAGGGCACCGAGCTGGTCGTGTTGATCGACGAGGAGAGTCTGCGCACGGGTCTGGAGCGGCTCGACACGGTGTCGGAAACCTCGTCGGGGGTGCCGTTGCCGGTGGCGACGGTGCGCCGGATGTTGTGCGAGGCGGCGGCGATACCGGTCGTGCTCGGTGGGGACGGGTGTGTGCTCGATGTGGGTGCTGCTCGCCGGTTGGCGACGCGGGAGCAGCGGCGTGCGTTACGGGCGATGTATCGCACGTGCGCGGTGCCGGGGTGCACGGTCGGGTTCGATCGCTGCCAGATCCATCACCTGGCCCCGTGGAAGCTGCATCAGCGCACCGTGCTGGCCGAGTTGTGCCCGTTGTGCAGTGAGCATCACGACCGGGTGCATCACGGCGGGTGGGTGCTCGAGCTCGATGTGCACCGCAACGCCACCTGGCGGGCGCCGGGTGGCGAGGTCGTGGCTCGTCAGGCGTTCGACCCGGTCGGCCCGTGCGCGGCACGCCGCTGCCGGCATCCCCGTCCCGACCCGATCATCGAGCACACCCGCCGCCGGCTGGCCGACCTCGTGCCCCGGGAATAGGGCCGAGCGGTCGCTGCGCTCACCCCGCCGGGCTCACCCGGCCGGGCTCACCCCGTCGTGGGCAGGCGCGGTCCGCCGATGCGCAGATCGCCCCGGCGGCGCGTGACGCCCCGGGCGTCGAGTTCGGCGGCCAGCGGCAGGGCGAACTTCCGGGTCGCGCCGACCGCATCCCGGAACTCCGCCATCGTGTAGCCGTCGGGCTGGGCCGCCAGCAGCCGGGCCGCCACCTGCGCCGCCGCCTCGATGGCGTCGGGATGGAACCAGATCCCGTCCCGCTCGACGACGAGGCCCCGCTGGATCAGCGCCCGCAGCTCGGCCCGGTCCACCCCGTCGGCCGCCGGGGGCGCGAAGCCGCCCGCCGCCAGCGCAGCGACGAAGGGATGGTCGGCCAACGGATCACGCACCTCGGCCACCCGGGCCCGACCGTTGACGACCTCCACCCCGGCGAGCCCGCCCAGCACCGTGCGGCGCCGCTCGTCGAGCGTGGCCACGTCGAGACCGAGCGGCCCGGCCGCGGCCACCGCCGCCGCCACCTCGGCCGCCAGCGCTTCCACCACGCCGGACGCGGTCACCCAGCCGCCCACCGTCGCCGCCCGTCGCTCGCCGGTCAGTGCCTCGAGCTCGTCGGCTCGCACCCAGCCCCGCTCGGCCACGACCCGGTCCACCGAGCGGTCGGGCGCCGCCTTCGACGCCGGGAGCACCGGCGCCACGTCGAGCACCTCGACCCCACCGACGGTCTCGTTGCGCCCCGACTCCCGCAGCACCAACCGGTCACCGGGCAACAGCGGCAACGGGGTCGCGACGTGGATCCGCACCAACCCCTCGTCGCCGGGCAGGATCGTTCCCGTCCCGCCCCGGCCCAGCACCCGCACCTTCACCGGGAACTCACCCGACCCGGCATAGGCCACGTACGCACCCCGGCGCGACACCTCGTGGTCGAGCGCGTCGAGCACCTGTAGCCGGGCATCGAACCGGGTCGTCGGCCGCCACCGGCCCGCCTCCACCACGGCGTCGCCGCGCATCACCTCGGTGTGCTCCACGCCGGCCAGGTTCAACGCCACCCGGTTCCCCGGCCCGATCGCGTCGTGGGCCCGGCCCAAGCTCTGGATCCCCCGCACCCGCACCGGCAACGCCCGCGGCCCCACCACGAGCTGGTCGCCGACGGCCACCGGGCCGCCGGCCAGCGTGCCGGTCACTACCGTGCCCGAGCCCTTCGCCGCGAACACCCGGTCCACCCACAGCCGGGGCCGGCCGCGGTCGATCGCGGTCGGTGCGTGTGCAACCAACTCGTCGAGCGCTGCCCGCAGGTCGTCGAGGCCGAGCCCCGCCGTCGCTGCCACCGGCACGATCGGGCGGCCCTCGAGGAAGGTGCCGGCCACGTGGTCGGCCACCTCCATCGCTGCCAGCTCCGCCCACTCGGCGTCCACCGCGTCGACCTTGGTCAGCGCCACGATCCCGTGCCGCACGCCGACCAACTCGAGGATCCGCAGGTGCTCCTCGGACTGCGGCTTCCAGCCCTCGGTCGCGGCCACCACGAACAGGCACGCGTCGACGGCGCCCACACCGGCGAGCATGTTCTTCAGGAACCGCACGTGGCCGGGCACGTCGACGAACGACACGCCCGCGCCCGACGGCAGCACGGTGTGCGCGAATCCGAGGTCGATCGTCAGCCCCCGCCGCTTCTCCTCGGCGAAGCGGTCCGGGTCGGTGCCGGTGAGGGCCAGCACGAGCGAGCTCTTGCCGTGGTCGACGTGCCCGGCGGTGGCGACGACGTGCATCTCAGCCCTCCGCCGCAACGGGCACGCGCCCGTGGTCGGCGGCGGCACGCAGCGCCGCATGGTCCCGAACGGTCTGCTCGGCGTACGCAAAACCGAACGCGACCACGGCGTCGACGAAGGTGTCCGACCGGCCGAGATAGCCGGCGATCGCGGCCGCATCCCCGCAGCGCGCATGGGCCCGGGCCAGCGCCCAGCCGCACCCGGCGGCATAGGTGGCCAGCCCGCCGGGGCTCATCGTGGCCACGTCGGCCGAACCCTTGGCGTCCCAGAGTTGGCGTACGTAGTACTCGACACCGTCGATCGGGTTCGTGGTCCAGCCGAGCAGCACGTCACTCGCTGCCTGCAGCCGCCGCTGCCCGTCCACCACCCGCTGCCCCTGGTGCACCGCCGGGCCCGGCCAGCCGGCCGCGGCCGGGGCGGCCACGCCGGCCTCCTTCACCTGCAGGAACAGCGGCCCTCCGTTGGGGCCCTGGAACAACGCGATCCAGCAGCGGGTGCCGACGCTGCCGACACCGACCACCTTGCGGGCCAGGTCGACGAGCCGATAGCGGTCGAACAGTTCCTGACGCTCGGTGGCCAGCGTCGCCCGGTAGCCCTCGACCATGGCGGCCAACGCGTCGGGCGCGAACCCTTCGACCCGGGTGACGATCGGCGGGTCGGGCACGATGCGCCGCCGCCCGTCGACGAGCTCGGTCAGCTTCGACAGCGCGCCGTGGTGAGTGCGACCCCCCGCTTTGTCGAGCACCTGTTGCGCGGTCCGGCGATGCGACGGCGCCATCAGGTCGCGCAGCTCCTCGGCGTCGAGCCGGGCGTACCAGACCTCGAGCTGCGTCATCGCCGCATACCGGTCCATCCACGTCCGGTACGCAGCGGCCGCGGCCCGAGCCGCCGTCGCGGCCGCCCCTGCGGTGAAGCCGTTGTCCTGCGCCGCCAGCACCACGCTGGTGACCAGGCGCCGCACGTCCCAGTCGAACGGGCCGGGCCACGTCTCGTCGAAGTCGTTCAGGTCGAACACCAGCGTGCGCTCGGGGCTGGCGAACACTCCGAAGTTCGCCAGGTGCGCGTCGCCGCACAACTGCACGGCGAGCCCCGACGTCGGGCAGGCCGCGAGGTCGTGTGCCATCACCAGCGCAGCGCCCCGGAAGAACGTGAACGGCGAGGCGAGCATCCGGCGGAACCGGATCGGCACCAGCTCGGGCACCCGGCTGCGACACGACTCGACCAGCACCTCGACCGGATCGGCCCGGCCGGCCGGCGACTCCCACCCGGCATGGGCCCGGCGGGGCACGTCGGCCCGCCGGGCCCGCCCGGCGCGGCGGCGCTCCTCGGGCGGCGGCAACGGCGCCCCCAGCACGGCCGGGGCGCGCTCGGCCCACGAGGCGGTCACGGTGCCCCCAGCACGGCCGGGGCGCGCTCGGCCCACGAAGCGGTCACGGCGCCCCCGTGACCGTCCGCAGCGCCGCAGCCAGCACGCCGTCGTCGGCCGGATCGACCGTGCGCAGGTCGCAGATCGTGCGCCCCTCGGCGACGCGGGCGATCACCGGCGGCTCGGCCGCCCGCAGCGCCGCCAGGTGATCGCCGTCGACGGCCACCCCGACCGAGGGCATCGTCACCCCCGGCAGGCTGCCGGCCCCGGGAAGGGCCTCGGTGTCGATCACCTCGCCCACCCCGAGCGCAGCGGCCCGGGCCCGCAGGTCGGCGACCCGAGTGCTCGCCATGCGCCAGAACGGGATCGTGCGGTGCGCATCGCGTCGCAGGTAGGCGAGGGTCACCTCCTGGAGCGCGGCGAGCACCAACCCGCCGGGCCGCAACGCCCGGGCCAGCGGGTGGCGCCCGCAGGCGGCCACCAGGTCGGCCCGCCCGGCGATGATCCCGGCCTGCGGTCCCCCGAGGAGCTTGTCGCCCGAGAACGTCACCAGCGCCGCGCCCGCAGCAAGCGTCTGGCGGGCGGCGGGCTCACCGGTCAACCACGCCGGTGGACCGTCGGGTAGCCACGGGCAGGCGGCATCGAGCAGGCCCGAGCCGATGTCGACCACGACGGGCACCCCGATCGGGGCCAGGTCGGCGACGGTGGCCTCCTCGGTGAAGCCCTCGATGCGGAAGTTGGACGGATGCACCTTCAGCAGCAGCGCCACGTCGGCGCCCGGGGCGTCGACCGCCCGCCGGTAGTCGGCCGCCCGGGTCCGGTTCGTGGTCCCCACGTCGACGAGGTGCGCGCCGGACGCGGCCATCACCTCGGGCACCCGGAACCCACCGCCGATCTCGACCGCCTCGCCCCGGCTCACCGCCACCTGGCGCCCAGCGGCCAGGGCCGCCAGCACCAGGAGCACGGCCGCCGCGTTGTTGTTCACGACCATCGCCGCCTCGGCGCCGCAGGCTCGTGCCAGCAACCGTCCGACGTGCGACTGGCGCGAGCCCCGGCGACCGCTCAGCAGATCGAACTCGAGGTTGGTGGCCGTCGCCGGCACGGCGACCGCCAGGGGCGCGCGGCCGAGGTTCGTGTGGGCGATCACGCCGGTGGCGTTCACCAACCGTTGCAGCAGCGAGCGCCGCAGGTCGGTGGCGAGCTGCTCGGCCCGGACGGCGGCCGCGGCCGGTGCATCGGCGATCGCGGTGCGCGCGATGTCGACCAGGAGCGGGTGCGGCAGGCCGGTGCCGGCCAGCGCCCGGGCGAGCGCGTCCACCGACGGGGGTCGGACGGGCCGATCGGACATCACGCGATGCTCGCACGTCGCATCGCACCGCACCCGCCGTAGGGTTGCGCCATGGGCGTCCTGCTCGCCGTGTTCGTGATCGGCCCGCTGCTCGAGCTGTACGTGCTCGTGCAGGTGGCCCAAGCGATCGGTGTCCTGCCCGCGCTCGCCACCCTGGCGCTCGTCAGCGTGGTCGGTGCGGCACTCGTGAAGCGCCAGGGCATCGCCGCGCTCGGTCGGGTGCGCGCCGCGTTGGCGTCGGGCACCGTGCCCGACGACGAGCTCGCCGACGGGTTCTTGCTGCTCGTCGCCGGTGCGTTGCTCATCGTGCCCGGCTTCGTCACCGACGCCGTCGGCCTCGCGCTGCTGCTCCCCCCGGTGCGCCGGATGGCTCGCCGTCTTGCGGCTCGGCGGTGGGGGCGACGGCGCCGAGTCCGGGTGATCCGGGTGGACGGCACGATGCAGGCGCGCACCGTGATCGACGTCGACGGCGCCGTGCCGCGGCCGCGCCCGGAGCTGGAACGGTGAGCGGACCCGACCGAAGTTCCCCGGGGCGCCTTCCCGGCGAGGAGCCGTCGCTCGCCGCAGTCGCGGCCGATGTCGTCGTGGTGGTGGGAAGCGACGGTGTCGTCCGATCGGTCGACGGCTGGCGGCCCGGCGTCGCCGGACGGCTGGCAGCGCTGCGGCCGGGCACGGTGGTGCGCGACGCGCTCGGACCCGACGAGGCCACCGTCGCCATCGCCGCGGCGCTGGCGCGGGTGCTCGAGGAGCCGGGCGCGGATTCCACACAGGTGATCGCCGGACTGGGCGGGCCGGGCACCTGGACCGAGATCGCCGTGCGCCCCTTCGGCGACGGCGCCGTGCTACTCGGGAGCGACGTCACCGCCACCCGGGTCGAACTCGAGCGGCTCAACCGGCTGGCCGACCTGCTCACCGGCCCCGTGACCGGCCTCGGCGGGCGGATTGCGTTCACCGGGAAGGTCGCCGAGCTCCTCGAGCTGGCGGGAGCCGGACCGGTCGGGGTCGTCGTCGCCCACCTCGACCGGTTCCGTCCGGTCGGACTCGCTCACGGCTGGCGGGGTCGTGCCGAGGTGCTGGCCGTGCTGGCCGATCGCCTTGCATCGGTCGTGCCCTCGGGGTCGCTGCTCAACCAACCGAGCGACGACACGTTCGCCATGAGCGTGCGCGCCGATCCGATGACGTTGGCTGCGCTCGCCGAGGAGGTGCGCAGCACGATCAGCCGGCCGCTGTCGTTGTCGGCCGCTGCGGTCGTGATCACGGCGAGCGTCGGATTCTCGTCCGGTCACCACGGCGACGACGCCGAGCGGCTCGTCCACGACGCCGAGCTGGCGGCCGTCGCGGCCGCGCTCGACGGGGGCGACCGGGTGCTGGGCGCCAGCGAGGACCGCCGGCAGCTCACTCTTTGGCGCCACCAGCTCGAGCAGGCGTTGCGTCGGGCGCTGACCGAGGACGGGTTCCGGGTGCTCTACCAGCCCGAGATCGAACTGGCCACGGGTCGGGTGATCGGGGCCGAGGCGCTGCTGCGGTGGGAACACGAACCCTGGCGCGATCGCTCCCCGGGGGAGGTGGTGGCGCTGGCAGAGCAGGTCGGTCTGATCGGGGTGCTGGGAGAGTGGGTGCTGCGCAAGGCCTGCGGGCATGCGGCGTCGTGGTCGCTACCGCCGGGCGAAGCGCCGTACGTGGCGGTCAACGTGTCCGCCCTCCAGGTCGCTGACCCCCGTTTCGGCGACGTCGTGGCCTCCGCCCTGGCGACGTCGGGTCTCGAGCCGGGGCGCTTGTGTCTCGAACTCACCGAGACAGCCTCGGTGTCCGACATCGACCTGCTACGTGAGCGATTGTTGAGCCTGAAGACCTTGGGGGTGTCGATCGCGCTCGACGACTTCGGCACCGGGTACGCCGGGCTCGATCAGGTCTCGAGGCTGCCGGTCGACATCGTGAAGCTCGATGCCCGCTTCGTCGCCGGTATGCAGAGCGACGAAGCACGCCTCGCCGTGGTCGAAGCCGCCGTGGAACTTGCGTCCCGCCTCGGGGTGCGGCTCATCGCCGAAGGAGTCGAAGAACTCCTCCAGGAGGCGATGCTGACCCGGCTCGGGTACCACGCCGCGCAAGGGTTCGTCGTCGGTCTCCCGGGCGACTCGGCCGACCTCGAGCGCGAACTCTGGCGCCGGGCCACCGGCGGTGCCGCTCAGTCGAACGACGTGACGCAGACCTGATCGCCCTGCGGGAGCGACGAGGCCAACTCCGGCTCGGTGTCGCCGTACAGGCTCGTGAGCATGCCCTTCACCATGCCCCGGTCGACCGCGCAGATCACGGGGTGCTCGATGGCCGTGTCGCCGAACGGGCAGTGGTTGTTGACGATCCGCAGCTGGTCGCCGCGCCGTTCGGTGTGGGCGGCGAACCCGTGCGCGGTCATCGCGTCGGCGACGGCGTGGAGTGCAGCGCGGAAGCTGCGCTGACCGTTGGCGTGGTCGGCCGGCGCGAGCGATGCCGCCAGCGCCTCGCCGTACTCGATGCCGACCGCTTCGGCCATGCGCTCCGCGGCGTCGCGTGGCAGCAGCGCCAGCGCGCGGTTGAGCAGGCGCAGGACGAGATCGTCGGTCTTCACCGGCGCCTCGAGGGTGACCCGCTCGCCGACGGTGTAGTGCTTCGACGGGCGACCGGCTCCACCGCCCTCGGCCCGGCTGACGGTGATCTCGAGATACCCGCCTGCGGCCAGCTTGTCGAGATGGTGGCGGGCGACGTTGGGATGCAGACCGAAGCGTTCGGCGACCTGCGCCGCGGTGACCCCGGCGTCGTGCTCGTGGGCGAACAGGTAGATCGCCCGGCGGGTCGGGTCGCCGAAGGCGTTCGTGATGGCCGACACCGTCGCCGTGAAGTCCCGGGCCGGACGCTCGGGTCGTCCCTCGGCGGCCGACTTCTGGGTGGGTGCCGTCGGGGCCACGCCGGTATTCTACCTATCCGCGTAGTGGTAATCCGCTGCCCGTCCGGTGTGCCGGACCGACCTCCGAGGAGCCCCCCATGGCCGTGACGCGCGAAGCGGTGATCGACGCGCTCCGACCCGTCCAGGATCCCGAGTTGCGCCGATCGATCGTCGATCTCGGCATGCTGCGCAACGTCGGCGTGAACGCAGGCGTGGTCGACGTGCTGGTGGCGTTGACCGTCGCTGGCTGTCCGCTGCGCGCCGAGATCACCAACCGGGTGTCCACGGCGGTGCGCGCACTGCCCGGGGTGAGCGACGTCCGGCTCGAGTTCACCGTGATGACCGACTCCGAGCGCGAGGCCGTTCGCCAGCTGCTCCACGGCGATCCGGCTGCCACCGCCGGGTCGACGCACGCCCACGGTCACGCCCAGGGCCGGGCCATCCCCTTCGCCGACCCGGGCTCCAAGACCCGGCCCTTGCTGATCGCATCCGGGAAGGGCGGGGTCGGCAAGTCGTCGGTCACCACCAACCTCGCCGTGGCGCTGGCCCAGCGGGGCCATTCCGTCGGCATCATCGACGCCGACGTGTACGGGTTCTCGATCCCCCGCATGCTCGGCGCCGACCGGGACCCGGTCGTCATCGACAACATGCTCGTGCCGCCCGAGGCCTGGGGGGTGCGGTGCATCTCGATGGGGTACTTCGTGCCCGACGGCCAGGCGGTGATCTGGCGGGGGCCCATGCTGCACAAGGCCCTCGAGCAGTTCCTGTCCGACGTGTTCTGGGACGAGCCCGACTTCCTCCTCGTCGACATGCCGCCCGGCACCGGCGACATCGCCATCTCGCTGGCCCAGTACCTGCCCCGGGGTGAGGTGTACGTGGTGACCACCCCGCAGCCGGCCGCCCAGAAGGTGGCCCGCCTGTCGGCGGCGATGGCGGCCAAGGTGCACCTCGGGGTCAAGGGGATCATCGAGAACATGTCGTGGTTCACCGGCGACGACGGCAAGCGGTACGAGATCTTCGGCTCGGGCGGCGGCGCCGAGCTCGCCACCGAACTCGGCGTGCCCCTGCTCGGCCAGATCCCGCTGCTGCCGCCGCTGCGCGAGGGCGGCGACACCGGCCGACCGATCACGGCGGTAGCGCCCGACTCGGAGGTGGCCGCCGCGTTCCGCTCCATCGCCGAGGCGATCGCGGTCGACCTCGCGCCGAAGCGGCGGTACTCGCCCGCCCTCAAGATCGTCTGACCCGGACCGTCGGCCACTACCCTGGCCGAGCCCCCGCCGCACCCCAAGGAGCACACGACGTGGACGTTCGCATCGGTGTCACCCAGGCCCCCCGCGAGCTCGTGCTCGCGCGCGCGCACGACGCCGACCGCGAGGCGGTCAAGGCGCAGATCGACGCGGTGCTCGCCGACGACGACCGGGTGCTCTGGCTGACGGACCGCAAGGGCCGCAGCGTCGGGGTGCCGGCGAAGAAGATCGCGTACGTCGAGCTCGGCGCGCCGGACTCCGAGCGTCGTATCGGCTTCGGCGGGTAAGGCGTACGCCGTGGCGGGGCCCGGGCTGCTCGACCGGCGCCTCGTGTTCGTCACCGGCAAGGGTGGCGTCGGCAAGACCACCGTCGCCGCCGGGCTGGGCCTGCTCGCCGCCCGCTCCGGCCGGCGCACCCTCGTCTGCGAAGTCGACGCCACCGGCGCTCTCGGCGCCGCGTTCGAGTGCGGCCCGCTGCGCTACACCGCACGCCCGGTCACCGACCGCTTGTGGGCGATGGCGATGGACACCGAGGACTCTTTGCGGGAATACCTGAAGCTGCAGCTCCGCGTGCCTTTCGTCGCCCGGCTCGGTCCCCTGGCGAGGGCCTTCGACTTCGTCGCGTCGGCAGCGCCCGGCGTGCGCGAGATCCTGACCATCGGCAAGCTGTGCTGGGAGGTGCGCGAGCGCCGCTACGACCTCGTCGTGGTCGATGCCGCCGCCTCGGGCCACATCGTCGGGCAGCTGTCGGCGCCGCGTGCGATCGCCGGGCTGGTGTCGGTCGGGCCGGTGCGGGACCAGACCCGCTGGATGCTCGACCTGCTCGAGGATCCCGCCACGACCGGGCTGGCCATCGTCACCACCTGCGCCGAGATGCCCGTCGCCGAGACCCTCGAACTCGCCGACCGGGTGCGGGTGGAGACCGCCGTCGACCTTGCGGCCGTCGTCGTCAACCGGGTGCTGCCCGAGTTGTTCGGGCGCGACGAGGAGCGGGTGTTCGACGGACTGCGGTCACCGGCGGCCCGATCGGTCCTGCGAGACGTGCTGGGCCCGGGCAGCGACGACCTGCTCGACGCCGCCGGGTTCGCCGTGGGAACGCGCCGGGCTCGGGCCGTGCATGCGTCCACCCTGCTCGCCGGTCTGCCGGTCGGGGTGCCGACGCTGTTCGTCCCCGAGCTGTTCGCACGGCTCGACGGCCTGCGCCGCAGCGCACTCGTCGCCGACCGCTTGGCCGAGGAGCTCTGAGCGTGGGGCTCGGGCCGTTGCTCGCGGCTCGGGAGATCGTCGTCACCTGCGGCGCCGGCGGCGTCGGGAAGACGACGACGGCGGCAGCGCTCGGCGCGGTCGCGGCCACCCGCCTCGGCGGGCGGGTGCTCGTGCTCACCGTCGATCCGGCCCGCCGGCTCGCCGACGCGCTCGGGCTCACCGGTCCGGGCGGCACCGGGCTGGGCAACACCGAGCGCCGCATCGACCCCACGCTGTTCCGGGCCGCCGGGGCCGAGCCCCGCGGTGAGCTGTGGGCGGCGATGCTCGACACCAAGCAGAGCTGGGACGAGCTGATCGACCGGCACGCGCCGGACCCGTCGGTGCGGGATGCGATCCTTGCGAATCCCCTGTACGACAACATCACCGGGAAGTTCGTGCAGAGCCACGACTACATCGCCATGGAGCGGCTGTACGAGCTGCACGCCTCGGGCGACTGGGACCTGATCGTCGTCGACACCCCGCCGTCGCGCCACGCGCTGGACTTCCTCGACGCGCCGGCCCGCATGACGGAGTTCTTCGGCAGCCGGTTGCTGCGGTGGTTGACCGTGCCCTACCGCTCGAAGCTCTTCGCGGCCGCGTCCCGGCCCTTCTACGACGTCGCGGACCGCATCCTCGGGTCGAGCTTCCTGCACGACATCGCCGAGTTCTTCCTGTTGTTCCAGACGATGGAGCGCGGGTTCGTCGCCCGGGCCGCCGAGGTCACCCGGGTGCTGTCGGACCGGCGAACGAGCTTCGTCGTGGTGTCGACGCTCGAGGCCGGGCCGCTCGGCGAGGCCCGGTACTTCCTCGACGCACTGCAGCGGCGCAGGCTCGCGCTCGGCGGTGTCGTGCTGAACCAAGCCCTGCCTGCCGTGCTGCGCGACCCGTCGGCGCGCACGGCGGCCGACCGCCTGCGCGCGGATCCCGATGCGGCCGCCCGGCGCCTCGCGGCGAGCGGCGGCCTCGCCCCGCCGCCCGATCCGATCGCGCTCGCCCGGGTGCTGTCGGAGATCGCCGAGAGTTTCGCGAACCTCGCCCTGGTGGCGACCCGCGAAGCCGAGCTGGCGGGCGAGCTGCGCGTGGACGCGCCGACGGTGCTGGTGCCCTCGCTCCCGAACGACGTGGCCGATCTCGACGGGCTGCTCGCCGTCGGCGACCGTCTCTGGTGACGCGTCCGCGCCCCGGCGCGTCGGCAAGACTCCGCCCCGCATGGCCACGCTCACCGAGCTCGCCCGCCAGCACACGACGCTGCGCCGCGAGGACATCGACCACCTCCAGCGCCTCCTGGCCGAGTGGGGGATCCTCGCCGACCTGTGCTTCGCGGACCTGTTGCTGTACGCCCCGGTGGCCCACGACCGATTCGTGGTCCTCGGGCACGTGCGCCCGGTGACCGCCCAGACCCTCTACCAGGACGATTTCGTGGGTGAGTGGGGTGCCGAGACCGCCCAGCCACTGCTCGCCGAGACGCTGCGCGTCGGCCGGCCGGTCGAGGGCGAGATCCGGGTGAGCGCGATCGCCGAGCCGGTACGGGTCCTCGCGATCCCGATCACGTTCGAAGGGCGCCGCATCGCCGTGCTCACCCGGGAGTGGAACCCACGCGTCGGGCGCCAGCCCGGGCACCTCGAACGGACCTACCTGCAGATCTTCGAC
This sequence comes from Acidimicrobiales bacterium, assembly GCA_044370695.1. Classification (GTDB taxonomy): domain Bacteria; phylum Actinomycetota; class Acidimicrobiia; order Acidimicrobiales; family Ilumatobacteraceae; genus JBEIFW01. The sequence goes on from JBILVB010000037.1 coordinate 18,013, forward strand.
CGGTTCGTCACGATGATGGTCGAGGGGCGGTTCCCCTTCCACGTCCCGCCGGCGGGACGCGGACCCCGCGTCGGTGACGGGGTCATCGTGCTCGACCCCGACGGCCGGGTGCAGTACGCGTCACCCAACGCCGTGTCGGCACTGCACCGCATCGGGATCCGCACCAACGCCGTCGGGCAGTCCCTTGCCGAGCTGGGGGTGAACGACGAGCCGGTCCGGCTCGCCCTCGATACCGGGATGCCCGTGCTCGCCGAGTTCGAGCAGAGCCCCGAGGTGGTCCTGTCCACCCGGTGCATCCCGCTCGTGGCGGCCGGCGCGGTCACCGGCGGGCTGTTCCTCGTCCGGGACGTGTCGGAACTGCGCCGACGGGATCGCATGATCCTGTCCCGAGACGCCACGATCCGTGAGATCCACCATCGGGTGAAGAACAACCTGCAGACGATCTCGTCCCTGCTGCGCCTGCAGGCCCGGCGCCTGCACTCGCCGGAGGCCAAGGCCGCGATCGCCGAGTCGGTGCGCCGGATCCGCACGATCGCGCTGGTCCACGAGTCGCTGTCGCAGGGGACCGGGGAGGAGGTCTCGTTCAACGAGATCGTGCGGCCGCTGGCCCGCCTGGCCGAAGAGGGCCTGCAGTCGCCCGACCGACCGGTCCGCTTCCGCGTGTCGGGCGACGGAGGCCGCCTCCCGGCCACGACGGCGACGCCGCTGTCGGTCGTGCTGACCGAATTGCTGCAGAACGCCGTCGACCATGCATTCGTGGGGGGTGAGCGCGCCGTGTCGGGAACCGTGCTCGTCGATCTGGTCAACGACGGACGCCGGCTCACGGTGCGGGTGATCGACGACGGCGTCGGCATCCCGCCCACGTTCGACCTCGACGCCGCGACCGGCCTCGGGCTGTCGATCGTGCGCACCCTCGTGCTCACCGAGCTCGGCGGGACGATCGAGATCCGGCGGGCGTCCCCGGACGAGCTGTCGTTCTACGGCCTCGCCGACGGTGCCGGTCGGCCCGGCACGTTGGTCGAGGTGGTGGTCCCGGTCACGAGCGATCGGTGATCTCGGGCCCAGCGGCCGACCCCAGGCGTCAGACGGCGCGGGACTTCATGCGGGCGACCTGCTCGCGGCGGATCTTGCGCCGCTCCTCTTCCGAGGTGCCGCCCCAGATGCCCGAGTCCTGGTTGGTGGCAAGTGCGAACTCGAGACAGGCCACCCGGGCGTCGCACTGGTTGCACACGGCCTTCGCCGCTTCGATCTGCACCAGCGCCTGGCCCGTGGTGCCCACCGGGAAGAACAGCTCGGGGTCGGTGTCGCGGCACAGCGCCGTGGATCGCCAGCTGTAGTCGGCATGGGCGAGCGCCAGGGTTGTCGCGAGTGCGGACACCGGCCGCCTCCTTCAGATCGAAACCACCTGCGGGACGCCGCAGGAAGGCCGTTCGGCTCTTCCCCGGGCGGTCGCAAAAGCTAAACCAGGACCACTGTCCTGACAAGAGGCCCTTGCCGTCGGCAAGTATTCGTTCGATCAGATTCGGTCCGGGGCGACGGGTGGCACCGCACCGCCCCGGGGTGGCGGGGAAGCCGGAGGGCGGGAACGTGATCGTGTTGGCGCATCGTGGGGCGTCCGCCCGGGAACGGGAGAACACCCTGGCGGCGTTCGCCCTCGCCCGCACCCTCGGCGCCGACGGCGTCGAACTGGACGTCCGCCGCTCGGCCGACGGGCGCCTCGTCGTGCACCACGACCCGCTGCCGGCCGGCCCGGTCCCGGATCACGTGCCCACCCTGGTCGAGGCGCTCGACACGTGTGCCGGCCTGCTGGTCAACGTCGAGATCAAGAACGCCGAGGGCGAACCCGACTTCGATCCCGACCGCCGCCTGGCGCTCGACGTGGTCGCCCTGCTCGCCGGACGCCGGGACCGTGTGCTCGTGTCGTCGTTCGACCTCGCGACGATCGACGCGGTGCGCGCCGCCGACCCGTCGATCCCGACCGCCTGGCTCGTCGTCGGGATCGACGACGACACCCTCGGGGTGCTGCTCGACCACGGCCACCGGGTCCTGCACCCGTGGCATGGATCCGTGACCGTAGCGGTGCTGGCCGACGCCCACCGGCGGGGGATCGCGGTCAACGTCTGGACCTGCGACGACCCGGCGCGCATCGCCGAGCTCGCCCGCTGGGGGATCGACGGCGTGTGCACCAACGTGCCCGACGTTGCGCTCAGGGTGCGGGGCGAGGTCGCACCAGGCTGACCGCCTCGGGCAGATGCCGCACCTCGAGCAGGCCGGTCTCGCCGAGCGGTTCGCCGTCGACCTGGTACGGCGTTCGTGCACCGCCGAGGACCTCGACCGACAGCCCGGTCAGGTCGGTCCGGACCCCGACGTCGGGTCCCTCCGGGATCCCCCCGCCGCGCAGCGCCCGGGCCAGGTTGCCGACGAGCGCTCGCGCTTCGAGCGAGCGAAACGTGACCGCCACGAGGCCCCGGTCGAGGGTGGCCGCCGGCGACAGCTCCAGTGGACGGTTGCCCAGGAACGTGTACGGGTTCGTGTTCAGCACGATCGTGAACGCCCCCTCGTCGATCGTGCCGTCGGCGAACCGGAGCCGGTGCTGCGGGCGCCGGCGGTCGGCCACCGAGGCCCACGTGCGCAGTCCCGCCCAGATGAACAGCGGGTGCCCCAACCAGCGCTTCAGGGAACCGTGGCGCTCCACCAACGACACCACGGCGGCATCGAAACCGATACCGATGTGGAAGCAGAACACCCGGCCCGACACCGCGCCGAGCCCGACCCGGTCGATCTGGCCCGCCGCCATCGCGTCGGCGAGGACCCCGGCGGCTCGCACCGGGTCGTTCGGGAGGCCCAGCGACCGGGCGAAGACGTTCGTCGAACCGCCCGGTAGGCACCCGAGTGCCGTCCGGCTGCCGACGATCCCGTTGGCGACCTCGTTCACCGTGCCGTCGCCCCCGAAGGCGACCACGACGTCGACGCCCCGGTTGGCCGCGTCCTGGGCGAACCGGGTCGCGTGGCCCCGCCGGTTGGTCACCCGGACCGTGACGTCGTTGGTCTCGGCGAGCACCTGCTCGATGAGCACCCGGTTGCGCGCGGTCACCGACGATGCGAACGCGTTGACGATCAGCAGCACGCGCAAGGCAATGACGGTAGTCACCACGGGCGCCTTCGTTGGCCCCAGCCCCGGCCGGTCGGTCAGAATCCCCGGTCATGAACATCGTCGTCTGCGTGAAGCAGATCCCGGACCCGGCCAGCCCGGGCGCCCTGGACGCTTCGACCAACACGCTCAAGCGGGACGGCAAGCTCATCCTCGACGAGTCCGACAGCTACGGAGTCGAGATGGCGCTGCAACTCGCCGAGAAGGCCGGTGGTGGCACCGTGAGCCTGGTGTCGATGGCGCCCAACGGTGAGGTGTCCGGCCTGCGCACGGCGCTGGCGATGGGGGCGGCCAAGGCCGTGCTCGTGTCGGACCCGGCGCTGCGGGGCTCCGATGCCCTCACCACCGCCAAGGTCCTGGCCAAGGCCGTCGAGCGGGCCGGTGGTGCCGATCTCGTGATCGCCGCCACCGAGTCCTCGGACGGCTACACGGGCACCGTGCCCGAGCAGATGGCCGAGTTGCTCGGCCTGCCGTCGGTCACGTTCGCCAAGAAGGTCGACATCGCCGCCGGTGCGCTCAGCGTGCATCGCCAGACCGAGTCCGGGTTCGACGAGGTGACGTGCCCGCTGCCGGCGCTCATCTCGGTGACGGCCGGCGTGGTCGAGCCTCGCTACCCGAGCTTCAAGGGCATCATGGCCGCCAAGTCCAAGCCGGTCGACACCGTCACGGCGGGCGACCTCGGGGTCACCCCGGTGGGCTGGGCGGGAGCGAACCAGCAGATCGTCGGGGTTGCCGCCGCCGAGGCGCGCAAGGCCGGCGAGGTCGTGGAGGACGACGGCGAAGGCTTCACCAAGGTCGTCGCGTTCCTCGAGAACCTGAAGGTCATCTGAGGTCGGGAGGACGACGACATGGCCATTTCCACCATCTGGGTCCTCGCCGAGGCGTCGGGCGGTTCGCCCACGTCGGGCACCCTCGAACTGCTCACCAAGGCCCGATCGCTCGGCGCGTCGTCCGTGGCCGCGTGGATCGGCGGTGACGGCGACGCCGTCGCCGGCGCCCTCGGCGAGTACGGCGCCACCACCGTGTACGCCACCGGCGATCTCGGGGGCAAGCTCCCCGGTGTCGCGGTGTCGGCCGCCATGGCGGCCGTGATCGGAGGCGGCACGACGCCGGACCTGATCCTGTTCCCGCAGAGCTACACCGGCCGCGACGTGGCCGCACGGCTCTCGGTGAAGCTCGACCGCACCGTGCTCACGAACAACTTCGACCTCGCGGCCGACGGCGACACCGTCACGGTCACCACCGCCATCTTCGGCGGCAACACGCTGGTCACCTCCAGCTTCTCGGGCGCGGCGCCCCACCTGGCGTTGTTCCGGCCGAAGTCCTTCGCCGCCGAGGCGGCCGGCGGTAGCCCCGCTGCCGTCGTGGCTGCACCGGTGCCCGATCTGGGCGCTACCGGCGGGGCCTCGGTCACGGCCGTCCACGTCGAGGAGTCGACCGGTCCCAAGCTCGACGAGGCCGACATCGTCGTGTCGGGCGGCCGAGGTCTGGGCGAGTCTGGCAAGTACGAGATGATCGAGGCCCTGGCCAAGCTGCTCAAGGCGGCTCCGGGTGCCTCGCGGGCGATCGTCGACGCCGGCTGGGTTCCCTACAGCTACCAGGTCGGCCAGACGGGCAAGGTCGTGAAGCCGAACGTCTACATCGCCGCCGGCATCTCGGGTGCCACCCAGCACATGGTGGGGATGAAGGGCTCCAAGCACATCATCGCCATCAACAAGGACAAGGAAGCGCCGATCTTCGGCATCGCCGACCTCGGCATCGTGGGCGACGTCCACAAGGTGCTGCCCAAGCTCATCGAGGCCCTGCAGGGTCGCTGAGCGACGGCTCGCTGCGCAGCAACTGGTCGATCACGCCGGGCAGCCGTCCGGGGTGATCGATCACTGCCGCGCATCCGGCACGGTGCAGTTCGTCGACCGTGCCGTATCCCCAGGTGACGCCGACGCAGGCGATCCCGATCCGCGCGGCGCCCTCGCCGTCGTGCCGACGGTCGCCGACGAGCACGGCGTGGTCGCCCGGGGTGCGCCCCAGCCGTTCGAGCGCCAGGTGCACCACTTGGTGCTTGTGGCGGATCGTGTCGTCGTCGGACGCGCCGGCGACGGCGACGAAGCGTCCCGACAGGCCGTGGTGCTCGAGCACGAGCCGGGCGGCACCTTCGTTCTTCGAGGTCGCGACACCGAGCGTGATGTCGCGGTCGGCCAACGCGTCGAGTGCGGCGGCGATGCCCGGGTAGAGGACGTTCTCGGCGAATCCCGTCGCTTTGTAGTGGCGCCGGTAGGCCGCGACGGCTTCGGCGACCCGGTGCTGCGGAACGCCCAGCGTGGGCAGCACGTCCGCGAGCGGCGGCCCGACCAGGTCGGCGGGGGGCACCACCGGCGGCGGGCCCAGTCCGAGTTCGGCGAACGCTGCGGCGTAGGACGACAGGATCCCCGGCAACGGATCCGACAGCGTTCCGTCGAGGTCGAACAGGACGATGCGGCGCACCTCGCCACCCTACGATCGTCGGGTGGACGCGCCGCCCGTGTGGAGGAACTGGGCCCGCAACCAGCGCGCCGTCCCGGCGTCGATCCGCCGGCCGAGCTCGGAGGAGGAGCTCGCCGCCACGGTCCGGCGGGCGGCGGATCACGGCCGGGTCGTGCGGGTCGCCGGCAGTGGGCACAGCTTCTCGGGCACCGTGGTCACCGACGGCGAGCTGATCCTGCTCGACCGCTACGGGGACGTCGTCGCCGTCGACCCCTCGGCGATGACGGTCACCGTGCAGGCCGGGATCCCGCTGCACCGGCTCAACGCCGCGCTGCTCGCCCGAGGGCTCGCCCTGCCCAATCTCGGCGACATCGACCGCCAGACGATCGCCGGGGCGATCGCGACGGCGACCCACGGCACCGGGGTGCGCCACCACGGCATCGCCAGCCAGGTCGTCGGCCTGCGCCTCGTCACCGGGGACGGCGGCATCGTCGACTGCAGCGCCGGGCAGGAGCCCGAGGTGTTCCACTGCGCCCGGGTCGGTCTCGGCGCGCTGGGCGTCGTGTCGACGGTGACGCTCGCCGTCGTACCGGCGTTCCTCCTCCACGCCGTCGAGCGGGCCGCCGATCTCGACGAGACGCTCGACGGTCTCGACGAGCACCTCGCCCGCAACGAGCATCTCGAGCTCTACTGGTTCCCGCACACCGACCGGGCGCTCGTGAAGGCGAACAACCGGGTGCTCGACCGGGCGCCCGACCGGCCGCGCTGGCGCGAGGCGCTCGACGACGAGGTGCTCGCCAACGGGGTGTTCGGCCTCGGGTGCCGACTCGGCGCCCGGTTCCCCGCGGTGGTCCCACGTCTGGCCCGGCTGGCCGCGGCGGCCGTCGGGGCGGACTACGTCGACGACTCGGCCAAGGTGTTCACCTCGCCGCGGCGTGTCCGCTTCCAGGAGCTCGAGTACTCGGTGCCGTTGGCGGCCGGACCGGCGTGCCTGCGAGCCATCCGCCGGCTCGTCGAGGCCCACGACCGTCCGGTCAGCTTCCCGGTCGAGATGCGGTTCCTCGCCGGCGACGACATCCCGCTGTCGACCGCCTACGGCGAGGCGCGCGCGTACCTGGCGCTGCACACCTACCGAGGCGCACCCGATGCCGTGTACTTCCGGGAGGCCGAGACGATCCTGCGGGACCACGGCGGCCGGCCCCACTGGGGCAAGCTCCACCGCTGCCGGGCCGACGACCTGCGCCCCCGCTATCCCGAGTGGGACCGGTTCCAGGCGGTGCGCCAGCGGCTCGATCCCGAGGGTCGGTTCCTCAACGACTACACCCGACGGGTCCTCGTCAGCTCGTAGCAGGCGATCGCCGCGGCCGCGCCGACGTTGAGCGAGTCGACCGCCCCGCTCATCGGGATCCGGGCGACGAGGTCGACCGCCGCCAGCGTCTCGGCGGTCAGCCCGGGACCCTCGGACCCGAGCACGAGCGCCACGGGGTCGTCGCCCGACAGCACGAGGCGGTCGATCGGTGGAGCCTCGGGGGCCGGGGTGAGCGCGACGGTCGTGAAGCCGTGCGTGGCGAGCACCTGCAAGCCGGCCGGGAACCGTCCGGTGACGGCGTACGGCAGCGCGTACACCTCGCCCATCGCCACCCGGGCGGCGCGCCGGTAGAGCGG
>JBILVB010000038.1:0-25191 GCA_044370695.1 Acidimicrobiales bacterium
GCGGCGATCGAAACCGGCGCGGCTGGGGTGGCGCACGCCGACGCGGTGGCGCGCGCGTTGGCCGGGGTCGACACCGACGTGCGTGACGAGGTGCTCGCCGCGAGCCCGTGGCTGGCCCGCAAAGCGGCGGGTTCCTCACCCGAGGAGCTCGAGCGAGCGGTGCGTCGTGAGGTGCGCGAGCTCCGGGTCGCCGATCCGGCCGAGCGTCTGGCGCAGCAGCGGGAACGCTCGAACGTGCGCCGCTGGATCGATGTCGACGGGATGCACCATCTCCACGCCGAACTCGATGCCGAGCGCGGGGCGCGGCTGTTCGCCGCGTTGGACGCTGCGGTGGAGCGCGCGTTCCACCAGGCGCACCCCGAATCGGTCGAACGCGCCCCGTCCGGCGGTGTCGCCCGAGCCCGGCTCGCCGCCGACGCGCTGGTCGAGCTGTGCACCTCCAGCCGAGGCACGCCCACCGGGTCCGAGCTCGTGGTCCTGATCGACTATCAGAGCCTGATGACCGGGATCGACCACGCCGGCGGGATCTGCGAAACCTCCTCCGGTGTCCCGCTTCCGGTGGCCACCGCCCGCAAACTGTTGTGCGAAGCCGACGTGATGCCCGTCGTGCTCGGCGGTGACGGTTGCGTGCTCGACGCCGGCCGACGACGACGCTTGGCCACCCGCGAACAACGACGATCCCTACGCGCGATGCACCGCACCTGCGCCTGGCCCGGCTGCACCACCCCGTTCGATGCCTGCCACGTCCATCACACCGAACCCTGGCGCGGTCTGGGCAACACCGATCTCCCCCTGCTCGCCCCTGTCTGCTCCCACCACCACCACCAGATCCACGACCTCGGCTGGCACCTCACCCTCGACGACCACCGGAACGTCACCATCCACGCCCCCGACGGCCGCACCGTCGAACACCGGGCGTTCGCGCCGATCGCTGGACTGGCCGGGTCGGCCGGGGTCGGCTCAGGCTCGGCGAACCCGCCCCCGCAGGGCGGCGAGCGCGAGCGACATCGACACGGTCCCCACGCCTGCGATCGCCGCGATCGCCTTGGCGAGGGCCGCCGCGTCCCAGCCGCCGTAGACGAGTGACCGCATGCCTTCGAGCAGATACGTGCAGGGGTTGAACCGGGCCACCTCGCGCAGCCAGCCGGTGAGGGCCTCGGTCGGCACGTAGCTCGACGTGAGGAAGGCGAACGGGAAGAACAGCAGGAAGCTCGAGTTGACCGCCGCCGGGCTGCCGGTCTTCAACGCGATCGCGTACGGGAACCCGGTGAAGGCCAACCCCCACAACCCGCCGAGCAGCACGAACAGCACGATGCCGGCGATCCCGGTGTCGAACCCCACCCCGACCACGAACCCCATCGCCACCACGCCGACCGAGAGGGCCATCACGAGCAGCAGGTCGGCGACCATCAGTCCGAGCAGCAGGGTGATCCGGCGCAACGGGGTCACGAGCAGGCGGTCGAGATAGCCGGACTGGATGTCGATGACCAACGAGCCCGCCCGGGAGACACCGGTCACCGCGAAGATGATCGCCACCGGGAGCTGGAACGCCTTGAAGTCCAGGCCCGGGAAGCCCTGCTCGGTGAAGCTCTGGAGCTGCCCGAGGTTGATCACGAAGAAGAACAGCGGGATCACGAGCGCCGGGATGATCGCCTCGGGGTCGCGCAGCGTCAGCCGAACGGCCCGAACCGACACGGTGGCGAGGTCGGCGACGAATCCGGGATGGCGGGCCCGCACGGGCGCCGGTGCGATGGTCATGACGCCTCCAGGTGTCGGCCGGTCGTCTCGAGGAACACGTCGTCGAGCGTCGGGGTGCGCAACGTGATCCCGGCGACGTGCACGCCGCACCCGGCGAGCGCCACCGCGACCGGTGACAGCGCCGCTGCGCCGTCGGCGACCGACGCGGTCAGTTCCTCGCCGTGGATCTCGACCCGCTCCACCCCCGGGACCGCCGCCACGGCGATGCGCGCGGCGGCCAGGTCGCCGTGCACCCGGGCGACGATCACGTCGGTCCCGATGGCGCGCTTCAATGCCGCCGGGGTGCCTTCGGCGACGATGCGGCCGGCGGCGATGATCCCGACCCGGTGCGCCAGTTCGTCGGCCTCCTCGAGGTACTGCGTGGTCAGGAAGATCGTCATGCCCTGTTCCACGTTCAGCCGGCGCACCTCGGCCCACACCATCGCCCGGCTCGCCGGGTCCAGGCCGGTGGTCGGCTCGTCGAGGAACAGCACCTCGGGGTGGTGCACGAGCGCGAGCGCGAGGTCGAGTCGCCGCTTCATGCCGCCGGAGTAGGTGCCCACCCGCCGGTCGAGCGCGCTGCCGAGGTCGACGAGCCGGGCGAGGTCGTCGCTGCGCTGCGCCCGCTCCGCTCGGGTCAGGCCGTAGAGGCGACCCTGCAGGTCGAGCAGCTCCCGCCCGGTCTGCTTGGCGTCGAGGGCCGCTTCCTGCAGCGCCACCCCGATGCGCAACCGCACGGCGTCCGGTTCGGTGGCCACGTCGTGGCCGGCGACCACCGCCCGCCCGCCCGAGGGACGGGCCAGCGTGGTGAGCATCCGGACCGTGGTCGACTTGCCGGCGCCGTTCGGCCCGAGGAACCCGTAGATCTCGCCCGGGGTCACGTGCAGGTCGATGCCGTCGACCGCTCGGACCTCGCCGTAGGTGCGGGCCAGACCCTCGGCCAGGATCGCCGCCGAACCCCTGGCCGTCACGAACCGACCCGCTTGCCGTCCTCGACGAGGTTGATCTCCCACAGCACCGTGTCGAGCCGGTCCGCGGCGCTGATCGATTCGAACCGCTGGGGCCGTTCGGGGGTGATGCACGACGCAACCGGGGTGAGGATCGTCCACGGCGTCGGATGGCAGAACTGCACCACCGAGTAGCGGTCGCCCTGCTGGCCGGGCGCGGCCACCACCCGGTGCACGCCGACGGGGATCGCGCCGTTGGTGAGGTGCTCCAGCATGATGCCGGTGTTGATGATCGCCAGGCCCTCGGGCGCCACCGCGTCCACCCAGCCCACCTCGGTCTGCACCTGGAGTCCGGGCGCCGAGGCCCGGGGCAGGGCGGTGATCAGGTTGATGTCGCCGTGGGCGCCGGCCCACACGTGCTGGTCGCTCGGCGCCTGCGCGATCGGCGGGTAGTGGATGGCCCTGGCCAGCGTGGCGCCGTGTCCGAGCATGCCGTCGAAGAACGACTCGTGGCAGCCGATGCCCACGGCGATGATCCGCAGGAACCGTTTCTGCACGTCGAGCAGGTCGGCGTTGAACCGCATCAGGGTTTCGGTGATGCCGGGCACCGCCGCTTCGGGCAGCACCTGTTCGGGGTACCGGTGCGGGTACCGGGTGCGCAGCGGGTGACCGGCGGGCACCGGCAACGACCAGTTGAGCATCTCTTTCCAGTCCGGGACGTCGCTCGTCGCTGCGGTCTCCACCAGCAGCCCGGTGTACCCCGTCTGGCCGTGGGTACCGGGGGCGACGAAGCGGGCCTTGGTGTCGGCCGGGAGGCTGAAGAACTCCTCCAGCATCCCGTAGGCCGTGTCGAGCAGGCCGTCGGACAGGTCGTGGCTCGTGTAGACGAATCCGGTGCGCAGCGATCGCATCACCCCGTCGACGACGGCCCGGCGCTGCGTTGCGTCCCCGCGCTCGAACGCCAGCAGGTCGACGTCGAGGATCAGCTCGCTCATGGGCGCGAGGTTGGCAGACCGGCCAGCGCGACGGCGCGCCGGAACACCGCGTCGAACATCGCCTCGGTGAGCCGGCCGGTGAAGGTGTTCTGCTGGCTGGGGTGGAACGAGCACACGAGCGTCGGGCCGCCGGGCACGACGACCTCGGCCAGGTGCCCGAACCGGGGCCGGGGGCGAAGGCCCCACAACCCTGCGGCCGCCTCGAGTGCGAAGGCGCCGAGGCACACCACGACCGCCACCTGCTCGAGCAGGTGCCGCTCGCGCTCGAGGAACGCCCGGCAGGCGTCGCGCTCGTCGGGCAGCGGCTTGTTGCCCGGCGGCGCACAGCGGACCGCTGCGCTCACCCACACGCCCCCCAGCTCGAGGCCGTCGTCGACGTCGACCGAGCTGGGCTGATTGGCCAACCCGGCCCGGTGCAGCGCCCGGAACAGCCAGTCGCCGGAGCGGTCACCGGTGAACACCCGGCCGGTCCGGTTGGCGCCGTGGGCCGCCGGAGCCAGGCCGAGTACCCAGATCCGGGCGGAGGGGTCGCCGAAACCGGGCACGGGCCGGCCCCAGTAGACCTGGTCGGCGTAGGCCGCCCGGCGGGTTGCGGCGACCTCCTCGCGCCAGGCGACCAGCCGGGGGCAGGCCCGGCAGGACGTGATGTCGGTCGCCAACGTGCCGAAGGAATCCACCCGACCACGGTAGGTTCGGGCGGGATGCCGGCGAAGCCGAAGCCCCCCGCTGCGACCCTGGTCCTTCTGGTCCGCCACGGCCAGACGTCGACGACGGGCACCGTCCTGCCCGGCCGGGCGCCGGGCCTGCACCTGGCCGACGCCGGCAAGGCGCAGGCCGAGGCGGCCGCGGCCCGGATCGCCGAGCTGGCCCGGGTCGACGCCGTCTACGCCTCGCCGCTCGAGCGCGCCCAGGAGACCGCCGCCCCGATCGCCGCGGCCCGCGGCCTCAAGGTCCTGAAGGACAAGGGCTTGCTCGAGGCCGATTTCGGTGCGTGGACCGGTCAGGAACTCAAGGGGCTCATGAAGCTGCCCGAGTGGTCCACCGTCCAGCGCTACCCGAGCGGGTTCCGGTTCCCGGGCGGCGAGAGTTTCGCCGAGATGCAGGCCCGCATCGTCGGGGCGCTCGAACGGTTGCGGTCCGCCCATCCCGGCGGGGTGGTCGTCGCGGTGTCGCACGCCGATCCGATCAAGGCTGCCGTGGCCCACGCCATGGGTACCCATCTCGATCTGTTCCAACGCATCGTGATCTCCACCTGTTCGATCACCGCCATCGCCTACGGCGCAGGCGGCCCCGTCGTGCTCACCGTCAACTCCACCGGAGGTTCGCTCCGGGAGCTGCGTCCCTCCTGAGACGATGCGCACGAACACGAGGGGCCACCGGCGATGAGCGACGACCACGATCTGGGCGACGTCGACGCGTTCACCACCGGCACCGAGGGCCGGCCCGGTCAGCGCACCTTCTACCTGCAGGCCCGGGTCGACGGCCGGGTGATCTCGGTGAAGGCCGAGAAGCAGCAGGTGCAAGCGCTCGGGATGTACCTGACCCGGGCATTGCACGACCTGCCGGCGCCGTCGGACCGGCCGCTGCCGTCCGCACTGGAGTTGCGGGGCCCGGTCGAGCCGGTGTTCACCCTCGGCTCGATCGGGGTCGGCTACGAGACCGATCGCGACCGGTTCGTCGTGCAGCTCGAGGAACTGGTGCCCACCGACGACGAGGGCGAACCGATCGAAGGTGTCGAGCCCCGAACGGTCCGCATGCGGGTCGGGCGGGGGTTGGTGGCGGCGTTCTGCGAGCATGCCGAGGCCGTGGTGGCCGCCGGCCGACCGGCGTGTCGGTTCTGCGGGCGGCCGATGGATCCGGACGGGCACCCGTGTCCACGGATGAACTGACCCCGGTCCCGGCCGAGCCGCCCGACGACGTGCTCGAGGTCCTCCACACCGCCGAGCTCACCGTCGAGGGCCGGATGCCGTGGTCGTCGAACGGCACGTTCCTCACGACCCTCTCGGTGGAGGGCGAACCGGTTGCCCGTGCGGTGTACAAGCCGCTTCGGGGCGAGCGACCGCTGTGGGACTTCCCCTCCGGTCTCTACCGGCGGGAAGTGGCCGCGTTCGAGCTGTCGGCCGCGCTCGGCTGGGACGTCGTGCCTCCGACGGTCGTGCGGTCCGAGGCGCCGTTCGGCGAGGGCTCGTTGCAGTTGTTCGTGCCCGCCGATTTCGAGCAGCACTACTTCACGTTGCACGAGCAACGACCGGAGACCCACGACGTGTTGCGGACCATCTGCCTGTTCGACGTGCTCGCCAACAACACCGACCGCAAGGGCGGTCACGTGCTCGCAGGTCTCGACGGCCGGCTGTGGGCCATCGACAACGGTCTGTGCTTCGCGTCGGAGTTCAAGCTGCGCACGGTGATCTGGGAGTTCGCCGGCGAGTCCGTCGACGCAGACCTGGTGGCCGCAGTGGCGGGCTTGCTCGACGAGGTGCCTGCGGCGGTGGCCGACCTGCTCGACGACGACGAGGTGGACGCGCTGCGCCTGCGGGCCGCCCGGGTCGTGGAGCGTCCGCGGTTCCCGGCCGACCCGACCGGCCGGCGCTACCCGTGGCCGATGGTGTGAAGCCCGAGCAGGCCCGGTACCTCCGGGTGTTGACCGCACCGGTCGAGGTGGCTGCTGCGGAGCTGCACGGGCCGACGCACGCGTGCGGGCTCCCGCTCGCCGAGGTGCTCGCGGCGCGCTGGTCGTTGGCCGAGGTGCGCACGCACCTCACCGGCGCTGCGCTCGCCGCCGTCGCTGACGAGCGCGCGATCCGCGGCGAGCGGTCCGCATGGTCGGGATCGTTTCCCGGCGATCTCGGCGCCTGGGAGCCGGCGTATGCACTGGCCCGCTTCGGTCCTGACGGCGTGCGGGCGCCGCGGCCGGCGGGTGCGCCGCCGGGCACCGTGCGTGCAGCCCGCTTGGGGCGACCCGGCGAGGAGATCGGTGACCCCTACCTCGTCGAAGCGGTGCGGGGGCTCGCCGCTGGCTGGTGCGAGCCGGGAGCGGCGCGCGCCGTGGCCACGGAGGGGCGGGCTGCCGACGCGGTGGCGGCGCTGGCCCCGTCGGGCGTGACGATCGGTCTCGAACGCCTCGATCGGGCCACGGCGATCGCCGAGCTGGCCTGGGTCGGCGCAGCCGGCGCCGGCGGCCGGGTGCGCCGCGGTGCGGCGCTCGGCCGGCGGCTGGCCTGGGAGGTCCTTGCGGCGTTGGCAGGTCGGACCGAGGACTGGCCGTTGGCGGCCGACGATCTCGACGCGGCGACCTCGTCGCTGCGCTGGTGGCGCTGGCATCCCGACGCCGCTGAGGCTGCCGGCGCGACCGGCCGCGCCGTGCGCCTCGTGGTGGAGGACCTCGACGAGGAGCTGTCGTGGGCCGTCGAGTTCCCGGCGCCCGGCGCCTAGCGTGGCGGCGATCGCGGGCCGTCAGCGGCTGCGCCGCTCGAGCTCGGTCCGCTTGGTGATCCGATAGCGGCGGTCCTGCTGCTCGACCCAGCCGAGCCGGATGAAGCTGGCGATCGCCTTGTTCACCCGCTCACGGGACGCGCCGACCATGCCGGCGAGTTCCTCCTGGGTGACCGGCAGGAGGAACTCGTCGGCCCCTTCGGCGATCTCGAGCAATCGCTTGGCGGTGCGCCCGGTGACGTCGAGGAACACCGAGTCGGCGAGGGCCTCGTCGGTGTTGCGCAGGCGGTTCGAGAGCACCCGGACCACGTTCCACAGCAGCGACGGGTCGTCTTCGAACAGGGCCCGAACGGGGCCGTAGGGAAGCGCCAGGACCCGGGACGACTCGAGCGCCCGGGCTTCGGCCGACCGGGGCTGGCCGTCGAGCAGGCCCATGTCGCCGAACAGGTCGCCGGCCTCCATCAGCGCGACCACGCTCTCGCGGCCGTCGATCGATCGGTTGGCGATCGCCAGCCGACCGGACAGGACCAGGTAGAGCGCGTCGGCGTCGTCGTCCTCGGAGAACAGCACGTCGCCGCGCACGAGCGAGCGCAGTTCGCCGGCGGCCGTGAGTCCGCCGAGCCGCACGGCATCGACGCCGTGGAAGAAGTCGGTGCCCGCGAGTTCGTCCTCGTACGCCATGGCGGAACGTTACCCGTGCCTGTGACCGTCACAGCAGTCCACGCGCGCGCGAACCGGGGTCGGCCGGTACCCTCGCTGCGATGCCCCCGATCGAGCGACCCGTCGCGCCTGGCGCCGTGTGGACGGTCGTCGTCGCGGCGGGCTCGGGCTCGCGGGCCGGGGTGCGCAAGCAGTTCGTGCCGGTGGGCGGGCGCGAGCTCGTGTCGTGGGCCGTCGAGGCGGCGAGCCGGGCGGGCGACGGGGTGGTGCTCGTCGTCCCCGCCGACGAGGTGGCCGCCCGGGCCGGCGGTGGGGCCGCGCGCGTCGTCGCCGGCGGCTCGACCCGCAGCGAGTCGGTGCGGGCGGGCCTTGCGGCGGTGCCCGCCGAGGCCGAGATCGTGTGCGTCCACGACGGCGCGCGACCGTTCGCGTCACCGGCGCTGTTCGCGGCCGTGGTCGCCGCCGTGCGCGCCGGGGCCGACGGGGCCGTGCCCGGCGTGGCCGTCACCGACACCGTGAAGGTGGTCGACGCCACCGGGCGGGTGGTCGCAACGCCCGACCGGGCGTCCCTGGTCGCCGTGCAGACCCCGCAGGCGTTCGCGGCGGGCATCCTTCGCCGGGCCCACGCGGGTGGGGGCGAGGGCACCGACGACGCGGCGCTCGTCGAGGCTGCCGGCGGCACCGTCGTGGTCGTGCCCGGCGAGGCGACCAACCGCAAGGTGACCCGACCCGAGGACCTCGCTTGGGCGGACGCCCATGCCGCCCACGCGGCCCATGAGGAGCACGCAGCCCCGGCGGCACCGCGATGATGGAGGTCCGGGTCGGCCAAGGGTTCGACGTGCACCGGTTCGGCGACGACCCGGCCCGGCCGCTGGTGCTGGGCGGCTGCCGGTTCGACGGCGAGCGGGGCCTGATCGGCCATTCCGACGCCGACGCCGTCGCCCATGCAGCGGCCGACGCGCTGCTCGGCGCTGCGGGTCTGGGCGACCTCGGTTCGCACTTCCCCGACACCGATCCCCGGTGGGCCGGGTCCGACTCGCTGCGGCTGCTGGCCGAGGTGGCGTCGCTCGTGCGCGCCCAGGGGTGGGCGATCGGCAACGTCGACTGCTCGGTGGTCTGCGAGCGGCCGAAGCTCGCGCCCCGCCGCGCCGAGATGCAACGGCGGTTGTCCGACGCCGCCGGCGCCCCGGTGTCGGTGAAGGGCCGGCGAGCCGAGGGCCTCGGGGCGATCGGCCGGGTGGAGGGCGTCGCGGTGTTCGCGTCGGCCGTGATCACGAGGGGGTCCTGATGGCGACTCGACGGCCGGCGCGCGCCACGACCGGCGCTTCGAAGAAGGCGTTGCAGGAGAAGGGTTTGTCTCCTGCTGCGCGCAAGTACGTCGAGGCGAAACTCGACCGTCAGCGCCGCCAGAGCGACGAGGGCCGCAAGCAGTCCGAGGCCCGTGTGCGCCAGGGGCGGGCGCGTGCGGCGGCGGCCAAGACCGGTCCGGTCGATCGCAGCCGACCGACCGACCGGGGCCTCGGCGGCGAGCAGGTCGAAGGCCGTCAGGCCGTGCGCGAGCTGTTGATCGCCGGGCGCCGCAAGGTGTTCGAGGTCGCCGTCGCCTCGGACCTGCGCGTCGAGGGTGCCATCGCCGACATCCTCGAGATCGCCGCCGACCAGCGGGTGCCCGTGGTCGAGGTCAACCGGCGCAAGCTCGAATCCGTTGCCCGCAGCGAGGCGCCGCAGGGGGTCATCGCCCGGGCGGCGCCACTGCCCGAGGTCGAGGTCGCCGAGCTGCTCGGCAGCCGCCGTCCGGGTCGGCCGCCGTTCCTGCTCGCCGTCGACGGGGTCACCGACCCGGGCAATCTCGGCGCCTTGCTGCGCAGCGCCGAGGGGGCCGGGGTGACCGGCGTGGTCCTGCCTCGCCACCGCGCCGTGCACGTCACGCCGACCGTCGCCAAGGCGGCGGCCGGCGCCGTCGAACATCTGCGCCTGTGCCTGGTGTCGGGGATCCCGTCGTTCCTGCAGCGGGCCCGTCAGTCGGGGCTGTGGGTGCTCGGTTTCGACGACGCCGCCGAGCGCACGCTGTTCGAGGTCGGCGATTTCGGCCGCAGCCCGGTCGTGGTCGTCGTCGGGGCGGAGGGCACCGGCCTGGCGCGGCTCAGCCGGGAGCGGTGCGACCTGCTCGTGCGCATCCCGATGCTCGGCCGGCTGTCGTCGCTCAACGTCTCGGCGGCCGGCGCCCTCGCCCTGTACGAGGTGGCCCGCCAACGCCAGACCGCTTGACCGTCGATGTCCCCCACGACGTCGGGTGACGGCACGATGACCTGGCGGGCGTTGTGGATCGAGACCGCCGACCGGCTCGGATCGGCCCTCGAAGCCCGCTGGGTCTGCCAGGAGGTCGCCGGTCTGAGCGGACCGGAGTGGGCGGAACGCCTCGACGAGGCGGTCACCGTGCGAGCCGTGGCGCGGCTCGACGCGCTCGTCGAGCGCCGCCGGGGTGGGGAGCCGCTCGCGTACGTGCTCGGGTCGTGGGCCTTCCGGCGCCTCGAGCTGGCGGTCGACCCCCGCGTGCTCATCCCCCGGCCCGAGACCGAGGACGTCGTCGAGGTCGCCCTGGGCCTCGCCCGTACCCTGCTCGCGACCGGCCCGCTCGTCGCGGCCGACCTCGGGACGGGATCGGGCGCCATCGCCCTGTCGCTCGCCACCGAGCTGCCCCCGGGGTCGGTGACGGTGTGGGCGACCGACGTGTCCCCCGATGCGCTCGACGTCGCTCGGGCCAACGTCGCCGGCGCCGGTCGGGCGGGTCGGTTCGTCCAGGTGGGCGAGGGGTCGTGGTTCGACGCCCTCCCGGCCGAGCTCGCCGGCCGCCTCGGACTCGTGGTGTCGAACCCGCCGTACGTCGGCGTCGACGACGCCGACCTCGCTCCCGAGGTGCGCTCCTGGGAACCGCACGGTGCGCTCTTCGCCGGCGCCGACGGCCTCGACGCCGTGCGCGTGCTCGTCGCCGGCGCCGGGCGTTGGCTGGCGCCCGGTGGTGTGCTGGTGGTCGAGATCGGTCATCGCCAGGCTGCGGCGGCCGCAGGGTTGGCGACGTCGGCCGGCCTGGTCGGCGTCGAGGTCCGGCCCGACGCCGCCGGCCGTGATCGGATCCTGGTCGCCCGACACCCGGCGTGAGGGACATCGGTCCCTGGGCGGCCGGCGGCCCGGAGGTTTCACTGGCACGCGTCATGAGGAACGCGTCATGAGGAACGCTGCGGTCGGACTGGTCGTGCTCGGCGTGGTCAGCGTCGTGCTGGTCGCGCTCGAGCCGGATCGGGCGCACCGGGCCCGGCGCCTGCAGCGCATCGGCGTGGGCATCGGCGCGATCGCGAGCGCGATGGTCGCCTTGTTGGTCGTCGGGGAGACCGTGGCCGACCCGGGCGGCTGGGCGGCCGCCGGGCTGATCGCCGCCTGGGCGGTGCCGGTCGCCGTGGTCGGCGTCCTGGCCTGGCTTCGGCCTGCCACGGCGCTCGGGGTGCTGGCCGTCGCCGTCGCCGGGGTCGTCGCGCTGGACGTCTGGTACCTCGCCGACCCGGCGGGCTGGGGTCGGTTCGAGGACGGTGCCGGCCCGGTTCGAGCGCTCGCCTCGTTCGCCACCACGGCGGCGCTGACCGTCGCGGGCGCCCGACGGTCCCAGCCGGCCGGCGCGCTGCTGCTCGTGCTGGGCACGGTCCCCCCGGTGCTCGTGGGTGCCGAGGGCGGGGTGGGCGGCTCGCTCGCCGTGGTCGGTGTCATCGCCGTGGTCACGGGCGCCTGCTTGGTCGGTGCCGCCGTGCTCGGCCGGGCTGGCGCAGCCCGTACGATCCTTAGCTAACCTAAGCAACCATGAGCACGGCGACCGGTCGTGGGGCCGCCACCCCCGGGCCCACGAACCCCGGGCCCACGAACCCCGGGCCCACGAACCCCGGCTCGGCGCCCGAGGTCGCAACGCTCGAGTTGGCGGCCCAGCTGCGGGTGGTGACCGTCCGGCTCGCACGTCGGTTGCGCCAGCTCGACACGGCCGCCGACGGCATCACGATGTCGATGGTCTCCGCGCTCTACGTACTCGAGCGCTCCGGTCCGATGAACCTCGGTGACCTCGCCGCGGCCGAGCAGGTGCAACCGCCGACGATGACGCGGATCGTGGCCCGGCTCG
The DNA here is from genome assembly GCA_044370695.1 of Acidimicrobiales bacterium. GTDB lineage: Bacteria > Actinomycetota > Acidimicrobiia > Acidimicrobiales > Ilumatobacteraceae > JBEIFW01. The sequence goes on from JBILVB010000038.1 coordinate 11,931, forward strand.
AGGAGATGGGGCTCGTCGAGCGGGGCGCGTTCGCCGGCGACCGCCGGGTCGTCGTGCTGACCGTGACCGACCGGGGTCGGACCCTGGTGGAGGAGTCCCGACGCCGGCGCACGGTCGCGTTGGCGGCCACCCTGGCCGGCCTGAGCGCGCCGGAGCGCGCCCTGCTCGAGGCGGCCGTCCCGCTGCTCGACCGCTTGGGAACCCCGTGAGCGCCACGTTCGCATCGCTGAAGGTGCGCAACTTCCGCCTCTACTTCACGGGCCAGCTCGTCTCGATCACGGGCACGTGGCTGCAGTCCACGGCGCAGGGCTGGCTCGTGCTCAAGGAGCTCGACGGCGGAGCGGACGCCCTCGGGCTGGTGATGGGCGCAACCATGCTGCCGACGTTGCTGTTCGGGCTGTATGCCGGGGTGATCGCCGACCGCTTCGACCGGCGTCGGGTCGTGCTGGCCACCTCGGCCTGGCAGCTCGTCACCGCTGCGGCGCTCGGTGTGCTGACGCTGACCGGGGCCGTCGAGCTGTGGATGGTGTTCGCGCTCGCGTTCCTCACCGGGATGGCCAACTCGGTGGAGATGCCGACCCGGCAGGCCTTCACCACCGAGCTCGTCGGCGCCGAACTGCTGCCCAACGCCGTCGGGCTCAACTCGGCCACGTTCAACGGTGGCCGGGTGTTCGGCCCGGCGCTCGCCGGGTTGCTCATCGTGCTGGTGGGTACCGGGTGGTGCTTCGTGTTCAACGCCGTGTCGTTCCTCGCCGTGATGGTCGGGCTCCTGGCGGTGCGGCCGGCCGAGCTCGTGCCGGTGCGCCGCCCGCCGCGCGGCAAGGGGATGATCCGCGAAGGTCTCGCCTACTCGTGGGCATCGCCGGTGTTGCGCTCCACGTTGCTCGTCGTGTTCGTCGTCGGGCTGCTCACGTTGAACTTCACCGTGGTCCTCCCGGCCATCGCCAAGGACGTCTTCGGGGGCGACGCCGGCCTCGTCGGTGTGTTCTCGGCCACGCAGGGCGCAGGCGCGCTCGTGGCGTCGATCTTCGCCGCGCGTCGCGCCGCGCCGACCGAGCGGCTCTTCGTCGGATCGACGATCGCGCTCGGGGTCACCATGACGGCGGTGGGGCTCGCGCCCGTGTTGTGGCTGTGCCTGGTCGCGGTGTTCGCCACCGGGATGTCGTTCCTCACGATGATGCTCACGGCGAACGCCCGCCTGCAGCTCAACTCGACCATGGAGCGGCGGGGTCGGGTGATGGCGCTCTACGTGCTGATGTTCGGCGGCACCACGCCGTTCGGCAGCCCGACGATCGGCTGGATCTGCGATCACCTCGGGGCGCGCTGGGGTGCCCTCGTCGGCGGGGCGGCCGCGCTGGTGGCGGCGGTGACGGTCCCGCTCAGCACCCGGGCGGCGCAGCGTCGAGCCGAGCGCCATCCCGGGGAATTCAGCTCCGTCGTGCCAGCGCCGTCCTGAGGAACTCGAGCTGCAACAGCAGCAGGTTCTCCGCGACGACCTCCTGCGGGGTCATGTGGGTGACCCCCGACAGCGGCAACACCTGGTGGGCCCGCCCGGCGGCGAGCAACGCGCTCGAGAACTGCAGCGTGTGGGCCGCGACGACGTTGTCGTCCGCGAGGCCGTGCACGAGCAGCAGCGGCCGGGTGAGCCGGTGGGCGTCGGCGAGCAGCGAGGTGGCGTCGTAGGGCCCGGGATCGGCGCCGGGGTCACCGAGGTACCGCTCGGTGTAGTGGGTGTCGTAGAGACGCCATTCGGTCACGGGCGCGCCGGCGATCGCGGCGTGGAACACGTCGGGCCGCCGCAGCACGGCCAGCGCGGCGAGGTAGCCGCCGAAGCTCCAGCCGCGGATGGCGACGCGCGACGCGTCCAGGCGCCCGTCGCGTGCGGTGAGCTCCGCCAGGGCGTCGGCCTGGTCCTCGAGCACCGGGCCGGCGAGGTCCCGGTGCACGGCCCGCTCCCAGTCGCTGCCGCGACCCGGGGTGCCGCGGCCGTCGACGACCACCACGGCGAAGCCCTGGTCGGCGAACCACTGCGGTGAGCAGTAGGCCGCGTGGGACATCACCACCCGCTGGCTGTGGGGGCCACCGTAGGGGTCGACGAGCACCGGCAGCGGCGCGTCGATCGGTCCGTCGGGCAGCACGAGGGCCGTGGCGAGGGCGCGCACCCCGACCCGCAGCAGCGTCACGTTGGGCCGCACGAGCGGGACCTCGGCGTGGGAGGTGATCTCGGGGCCGCCGAACAGCGCGGTGCGCGCCCGGGAAGCGCCGAGGGTCGCGGAGCGGATCACCACCGTCGGACCGCCACCGGTCGCGGTGTGCACCCCGGCCTCGACGCTCAGGCGGTCCGCGCCGCCGTCGTCGGACCACCGCCACACGTGCTGCTCGGTCGGCGAGACGAGGTCGTTGGCGTGGAACAGCACCGATCGGCCGGAGGCGGCCACCACGCTGCGCACCTGCAGGCTCGCCGGGGTCACCGCGAGGCCGCCGACCAGCAGGCGCCGCGCCCCGCCGCGATCGGCGCACAGCACCAACCGGCCGTCGTCGAGCAGCGTCGGGGTACCGGCGACCAGTTCGACCCAGGCGTCGTCGCGATCCTCGGCGACGGCTTCGGTCACCCCGGTCGCCGGGTCGGCGCGCAGCACGACGAGTTCGCGCTGGTCCCGGCTCTGCACGCTCAGCAGCAGACCGCCCGCGGACCACGACACCCGGGCGAGGTACGGGTGGGCGCTGCGGTCCCAGACGATCTCGGTGCGGTCGCCGGCGAGCGTGACGACGTGCAGGGTCACGTCCGCATTGGCGGTGCCGGCGGCGGGGTAGCGGTGGGCCGTGGGGGTAGTCGCCGGCCGGGCCGGATCGCCGATCCACCACACCGGCACCGGCGCCACGTCGACCCGGGCCACGGCGAGGGCCGCGCCGTCGGGCGACCACCAGAACCCGCGCGAGCGACCCATCTCCTCGGCGGCGACGAACTCCGCCGAGCCCCAGGACACGGTGTCCCCGGCGTCCGGGTCGCCGCACAGCACCCGGCTGGTCCCGTCGAGCTCGCCGATGCGCAACGTGCTGCCGCTCACGTAGGCGAGGCGCGTCGCGGTCGGATCGGGGCGCGGGTCGAACACGGGGCCGGTGACGGGCAGCTCGCGCGCCCGGCCCGACAGCAGCCCGGCGACGAACAGCCGCCCGCCGAGCGTGAAGGCGGCGACGCGCACCTCGGCGTCGCAGGCGTAGCTCGTGATCCCGCCCGCCCCTTCACGGGCGCGTTCGCGTCGGGCGCGCTCGGCGGGTGGCAGGTCCGCCTCGTCGGCCCCGGCGAGCAGAACCCGGGGATCGGCGACGAGGCGCTCTGTCCCGGTGGGCACGTCGAGCACCCACAGTGCGTTGACCGGGTCGCTGCCGTGGCCCGAGCGCAGGAACACGACCCGGGTGCCGTCCGGCGAGGTCGTGATCGTGCGGGGCTCACCGAGCGTGAGCCGCTGGGTGCGGGCGAACTGCCGGGGGAAGGTGTCGGTCATGCCAGCGCTCCCGCCCGGCCCGGTACGACGAGGATCTTGGCGTGGGCCTCGGGGTCGGCCAGGGCGTCGAACGCCCCGGGTACCCCGTCGATGCCGACCCTCCCGGTCACGATCGCCGGGAAGGCGACCTCGCCGGCGGCGAGCATCTGCAGCGAGGCGTCGAACTCGTCAGCGGTGTACGCGAGCACGAACTGGACGTTGAGCTCCTTGCCGATGGCGATCATCGGCCGGAGCCGGTCGGTCTCCATGCACACCCCGACGACGACCACCCGCCCGTTGCGGGGAGCGAGCCGCATCGCTTGCTCGAGCAGCCCGGGCACGCCGACGGCCTCGAACACGACGAGCTCCGGTCGTGACGGCGCCGCGGCGCGCCAGGCCACCACCGGTGGGGTCTCGCGGGGATCGACGACGGCGTCGGCGCCCATCACCTCGGCGAGGCGGCGCCGGGTGGGGGAGAAGTCGGAGGCGACGATCGGGCCGATCCCGGCCCGGCGCAGCGCGGCGATCACGGCGAGACCGACGGGCCCGCAGCCCAGCACGACCGCCGATTCGCCCGGCACGATCCGGCTCTTCGCGACGGCGTGGACCCCGACCGCGAGCGGCTCGGTGAGCGCTGCGGTCTCCGGCGACACCCCGTCGGGCACCCGGCGGGCGAGGGCACCGAGGAGCAGCATCTGTTCGCCGTATCCCCCGGGATAGACGTTCGAGTACCCGAGCGGGTGCACGCCGGCAGCGTCGGCGATGCCGGGCATCGACACCACGACGTCGCCGGGCTCGAGCCCGCTCACCCCGGGGCCCGGCTCGACGACGCGGCAGCAGAACTCGTGGCCCATCACCATCGGTCGCTCCGGCACGAAGGGCGCGGCCCGGGCCGGATCGGGATCGCCGTCGTCGGCGAGTTCGGCGCGCAGCGCCATCTGGGCGGGACCGTGGAGGCGCATGTGGAGGTCGCTGCCGCAGATCCCGCAGGCCAGCACCTCGGTCAGTACCTGCCCGGGCCCGGGGTGCAGGTCGGGGAGGTCCTCGACCCGCAGGGTCCAGTTCGTCATGGTCATGGCCCGCATGGCTGCGGACGGTACTCCCGGGTCCGCTCCGGGTTGTCCGTTAGCAGTCCGGTCGTTAGAGTGCTAGCAGTCTCACCGCCCGAGTGCTCACGCACGCGCTCGACGGGGACACCCATCCGACGCCGAAGTCCAACGGAGGACCACCATGCCGAAGATGATCGCGTTCGACGAGGAGGCCCGCAGGGCCCTCGAGGCGGGCATGAACAAGCTCGCCGACGCGGTGCGCGTGACCTTGGGGCCGAAGGGCCGCAACGTCGTGCTGGAGAAGAAGTGGGGGGCGCCCACGATCACCAACGACGGTGTGTCCATCGCCAAGGAGATCGAGCTCGAGGACCCGTTCGAGAAGATCGGTGCCGAGCTCGTCAAGGAGGTCGCGAAGAAGACCGACGACGTCGCCGGTGACGGCACCACCACCGCCACCGTGCTGGCGTGGGCGATGGTGCGCGAGGGCCTGCGTAACGTCGCCGCCGGCGCCAACCCGATGACCTTGAAGAAGGGCATCGAGGCCGCCGTCGCCGCCGCCGTCGCGTCGATCAAGGACCTGGCCAAGGAGGTCGACTCCAAGGACCAGATCGCCCAGGTCGCAGCGATCTCGGCCGCCGATCCCGAGATCGGCACGATGATCTCCGAGGCGATCGACAAGGTCGGCAAGGACGGCGTGATCACCGTCGAGGAGTCGCAGACCTTCGGCATGGACATGGACCTCGTCGAGGGCATGCGCTTCGACAAGGGCTACATCTCGCCGTACTTCGTGACCGACCCCGAGCGCATGGAGGCCGCCCTCGACGACGCCTACCTGCTGTACGTCGGGTCGAAGATCTCCTCGGTCCGCGACATGCTCCCGGTGCTCGAGAAGGTCATGCAGTCGGGCCGCCCGCTCGTGATCATCGCCGAGGACGTCGAGGGCGAGGCGCTGGCCACGCTCGTCGTGAACAAGATCCGTGGCACCTTCAAGTCGGTGGCGGTCAAGGCCCCCGGCTTCGGCGAGCGTCGCAAGGCGATGCTGCAGGACATGGCCATCCTCACCGGCGGCCAGGTCATCACCGAGGAAGTCGGCCTGAAGCTCGAGAACGTCACGCTCGACCTGCTCGGTCGGGCCAAGAAGGTGCTCGTCACCAAGGACGAGACCACGATCGTCGAGGGTGCCGGCAACGAGGACGACATCAAGGGCCGGATCAACCAGATCAAGACCGAGATCGAGAACACCGACTCCGACTACGACCGCGAGAAGCTCCAGGAGCGCCTCGCCAAGCTGTCGGGTGGCGTCGCCGTGCTCAAGGTCGGCGCGGCCACCGAGGTCGAGCTCAAGGAGAAGAAGCACCGCATCGAGGACGCGGTGTCCACCACGAAAGCGGCGATCGAGGAAGGCGTCGTGCCCGGCGGCGGCGTGGCCCTGCTGCGCAGCCAGGCCGCGGTGCTCGCGGTGGCCGCAACGCTGAGCGGTGACGAGGCAACCGGCGCCCGCCTGGTCGCCAAGGCGCTCGAAGCCCCGCTGAAGCAGATCGCCGAGAACGCCGGCCTCGAGGGTGGCGTCGTGGTCGAGAAGGTCCGGAATCTGTCGGGTTCCGAGGGCCTCAACGCCGCCACCGGCGTCTACGAGGACCTCGTCAAGCTCGGCGTGATCGACGCTGCGAAGGTCACCCGGTCGGCCCTGCAGAACGCGGCGTCGATCGCGGCGCTGTTCCTCACCACCGAGGCGGTCGTCGCCGACAAGCCGGAGAAGGACGCCCCCGCCATGCCCGGCGGCGGCATGGACGACTTCTGATCGACCAGCGTGCGCTGATCGATCGGCGTCGGCCGACGAGATCCTGACCACGGCCCCGGGCTCCCGCCCGGGGCCGTGTCGCGTCCCGGCCCGGGCGCGTCAGGCGTCGTAGCCCATCAGCTCGAGCATCCGGTCGACGGTGGCATCGAACAGGGCGTCGAGGTCGCGCACGACGTTGGCGTAGTGGCCGAACAGCTCGAGCGTCACCGTGCCGATCAGCAGGTTCCACACGGCCATGCCGCGGGCGAGCACGGCGGGTTCGAGCCCGCCGGCGACGAGCGCCGCCACCCCGAGCAGGTCCTCGGTGAGCATGACGGGGAGGTGGTCGGGTGGCGTGGCCGGGGGGTGCTCGACGAGGAGCCGCAGGAGCCGCACCTGGACCCGGGTCGCCGACGCGATCGTGTCGGTGGGCGCCCGGTAGCCGGGTACCGGGCTGCCGTAGATGAGGGCGTACTCGTGGGGGTGGGCTTGGGCCCACGTCCGCACGGCGCGCGCGATCGCCCGGAACCGCGGCGCCGGTCCGGCACCCGCCGCCCGGGCCGTGTCGTCGGCCGCCTCCCCGGCGTCCCCGATGGCGTCGTAGGCCTCGATGATGAGCGTGGTCAGCAGGTCGTCGCGGCTCGGGAAGTAGCGGTAGACGGCCGACGACACCATGCCCAGCTCGCGGGCGACGGCGCGGAGCGAGAGGCCGGCGGCGCCGTCGGTCGCGAGCTGGCGGCGGGCGGTGTCGGTGATCTCGCGGGTGAGTTCGGCCCGGGCGCGAGCGCGGGCGGTGCGAGGCGCGGACATGATCGCCACTCTAAATCGAGAGCACCGCTCTTGACTCGCGTGGCGGCCCGGCCGTACGGTGGCGTCCAGAACGAGAGCAGTGCTCTCGACACGGAGAGGAACTCACCATGACCCCCACCCCTGACCGCCACGTGATCGTCGGCGCCGGCCCCGTCGGCGTCTCGCTCGCCCGGGTGCTGGTCGAGCAGGGCCGCGACGTCCTCGTCGTCACCCGCAGCGGGTCGACGGCCGGCCCTCTCCCGGCCGGCGCCCGCCCGGTCCGTGCCGACGCGGCCGATGCCGCTGCCCTCGCCGACGCCGCCACCGGTGCCGCCGCCCTCTACAACTGCGCCAACCCGGCCTACCACCGCTGGCCGACCGACTGGCCCCCGATCGCTGCCGCCCTCCTGGCCGCGGCCGAGCGCACGGGCGCCGTGCTCGTCACCCTGAGCAACCTCTACGGCTACGGCCCGGTCGATCGCCCGATGACCGAGGACCGCCCGCTCGCCGCCACCGGCACCAAGGGCAAGGTGCGGGCCGGGATGTGGGCCGATGCGCTGGCCGCCCACCGTGCGGGACGCGTCCGGGCCACCGAGGCGCGGGCCAGCGACTTCGTCGGCCCCGAGGTCCTCCAGAGCCACAGCGGCGAGCGGGTGTGGCCGAAGCTCCTCGCCGGCAAGCCGGTCAAGGTGCTCGGCTCGGCCGACCAACCCCACAGCTGGACCTACGTCCCCGACGTGGCCCGCGCCCTCGCCGCGCTCGGCAGCGACGAGCGGGCCTGGGGGCGGGCCTGGCACGTGCCCTCGCCGGCGCCGGTCTCGCAGCGTCGCCTGCTGACCGACCTCGCCGCCGCCGCCGGGGCACCGACCCCGAAGGTCGGCGTGCTCCCGTCGTTCGCCCTGACGCTCGCCGGCCTCGGCTCGCCCACGATCCGCGAGGTGAAGGAGACCCTCCACCAGCTGGAGCGGCCGTGGGTGCTCGACGCCTCGGCGGCCGAGCGCGAGCTCGGGCTGCGGGCCACGCCGTACGCCGAGGTCGTGGCGGCGACGGCCAGGTGGTGGACGACTCGCCTGCGGGCCGCCGCCTGAACCGACCGCTCAGCCCAGGGTGGCGGCGAGGCGCCGGAGCCCTTCGACGAGGTCCTCGGTGGTGCCGGCGTAGGAGAACCGCACGTGGTGGCGGGCGCCGTGGTCGCCGAAGTCCGTCCCGGGCGTGACGGCGACCTCGGCGGTCTCGATCAGGCGGTGGCAGAACGCCTCGGCGTCCTCGCCCGGTCGAAGGAACGCCGAGCAGTCGGCGTACACGTAGAACGCGCCCTCGGGCACGACCGGGATGTCGAAGCCGATGCGGCGCAGCCCGTCGACGACGAGATCGCGACGGGACTCGTAGTCGAGCCGGCGCCGGGCCGCCTCGGCCCAGCCGTGCGGGCCGAGGCACGCGAGCGCGGCCGCCTGCGACGGCGCCGGCGGGCTGATCAGCAGGTTCTGGGCCAGGACCTCGACGGTCCGCACCGCCCAGGCCGGGCACACCAGCCAGCCGATTCGCCACCCGGTCATCCCGAAGGTCTTGGAGAAGCTGTTCACCACGAACGCATCGGGACGATCGGCGAGCACGCTGCGGGGCGGTCGCCCGTAGACGAGTTCGCCGTAGATCTCGTCGACGATCAGCGCGCCGTCGCGCTCGGCGGTGACGTCGGCGATGGCGGCGAGTTCGTCGGGTTCGATCACCGTGCCGGTGGGGTTCGACGGGGTCGCTGCCAGAACCCCTGCCACCCCGGAGCTCCACCGGGACGCCACCAGGTCGGCCGTCAGTTGGTAGCGGGTCTCGGGCCCGACGGGCACCGGCACGGCGTGGGAGCCGAGGATGCGGGCCATGTGGCGGTTGCACGGGTATCCCGGGTCGGCGAGCAGGAGGCCCTCACCGGCACCGACGAGCGCGCTCAGCGCGAGGAACAGCGCGCCGGACGCCCCGACGGTCACGCAGATCCGCTCGGGTGAGACCTCGACGCCGTACCGCTCGGCGTACGTCTCCGCCAGCGCAGCGCGAAGCGCCGGCGTGCCGAGCGCCGCGGTGTAGAGGACCCGAGGGTCGTCGACGAGGCGCCGCACGGCGTCCAGGGCCACGGCCGGGGTGCCCTCGCCCGGCTCGCCGATGCACATCGAGATGACCCGCCGGCCCGTGGCGCGCTCGTGCGCCCAGGCCCGCTCGGCGATCTCGACGACGCGGAACGGGGCGATCCCGACGGTTCGGGCAGCGAGGCGCGGCGGCACGGACCTGCACGCTACGTGGCCACTGCAGTGCTGCGGCCGGAGGGAGGCCGGTAGCCTGCACCGATGGCTCGCGGTCGAACCGCCAAGGTGCTCGTGCGCCGCGGGGACGGCGCGGCGCGGCCGCAGGTGGCACCCGACGAGCTGATCGTCGAAGAGCCGTTGCGGGTGCAACTCGACGGGCACCTGGTGGGCACCACGATGCGGACGCCGGGCCACGATTTCGAGCTGGCCGCCGGACTGTGTTTCGGCGACGGCCTGCTCGCCGGCGCGCCGGTGCGCACGGTGCGCTACTGCGCCACGGGCTCGGCCAGCGACACGGCATGGAACGTCGTCACCGTCGACACCGCAGGACGGGCCCCGGTGCCCGAGGCCCGTCTGGGTGCGGTGTCGTCGTCGTGCGGACTGTGCGGCAGCACGGTGCTCGACGGTCTCGCCGACCGGCTCGATCCGCTGCCGCCCGGCGCCCCGTGGGACGCCGGTGTCTTGGCCGGGGTCCCCGACCGGCTCGCCGAGGCCGGCACGCTGTTCCGCTCCACCGGAGCGGTCCACGCCGCCGCAGCGTTCGACCGGACGCTCGACACGGTCGTCGTGCGCGAGGACATCGGCCGGCACAACGCCGTCGACAAGGTGGTCGGCCGGCTGCTGCTCGACGGTCGGCTGCCGGCCCGGGATCTCGGGCTGTACGTGTCGGGGCGGGCCAGCTTCGAGATCGTGCAGAAGGCGTGGGCGGCCGGGTTCGGCGCCCTGGTCTCGGTGTCGGCGCCCTCGGCGCTGGCCGTCGAGGCGGCCCGCCGGGCCGGGATCACCTTGGTCGGGTTCGTTCGAGGAGCGAGATGGAACCAGTACGCGCCCGTGTGACCGGCGCCGTCGGATTCGGCATCCGCTCGGCGAGTGGCTACGTATGAGCGTCGTGACCTGGCGACGTGTGGCGCTCGTGGCGGCGGCGATCGGGGCGCTCGGCGCGTGCGCGTCCGACGTCACCTACGTGTCCGCCGACAAAGACGGGGCGTTCTTCCGGCTCCCCGACCGCTACACCGTGTTCGAGGTCGCCTCCGCTCAGAAGCCGACCGACCGGCCCGTGGCCGACTCCGGCTCGGTGCCACCCTCGTTCCAGCGGGTGTTCGACCGGTCGAAGAGCCCCTCGGCCGACAACCTGCAGCAGGCCAAGCCGGCCGAGCCGGTCGGGCGGATGTCGGTGTTCTACGTGTCGGCCTCCTCGATCGACGAGCTGTCCCCGCAGGCGGTGCGCAGCGCGACCGCAGGCCTCGGTGACGACCCGCTCGCGCTCGCACAGTCGCAGCCCGCGAAGGTGGAGATCGTCCGCTTCGATCGGCTCAACCAGGGCGCGCTCTCGGGGAGCCGGGTCGTGTTCAACAACCAGCTCGACGCCGGTGGGTGGGTCACCAAGGATCTCACGACGTTGATCGATCCCCGCCCGCACCTGCGGGAGAACGGTTCCCAGGTGTTCAAGGTGTACCTGCTCGACGTCCGGTGCGAATCGGCCTGCTTCAAGGCCAACCGCGCCGAGATCGACGACATCGTCCAGTCCTTCCAAGTGAGAAGGTGACCCATGAGCCTCCTGCCGCCGCCCCCGCCGCCCCCGCCGCCGGTACAGGCCGTGCACAAGGGGGTGCTCGACGACCGGGAGCCCCGCACCCGCCCCAAGTTGATGTTCTGGGACCGCATCAAGGTCCTCGTCATCCTGGGGGCTTTCGTGGCGATGACCGCGGCGTACCTGCAGTCGAAGGTGCCGATCATGAGCTACGGCGAGGCGCTGCAGGATCAACTGCGGGCCAAGTGGTGGGTACTGATCCTCATGGGGCTCGAGGTGGTGCGCCAGGTCCACTACCTCGTGTGCGAACGGGTCTCCGGCTACCACCTGTTCTGGCAGCGCAAGGTGTTCGGCGGCTGGGACCGGCGTATGGGCCGGCTCAACCCGTGGTTGCGGTACCGGTTGCAGCGGTTCGTGAAGGTCGGCGTCGTGGCGCTCCTGCTGATGCTGCTGCTGGCGTGGAAATGGGACACCACCCTGTGGGGGGCGATCTCGGAGTTCCCCGGGAACATCTGGGACAACGCCTTCGCCCCGATGTCGGGGATGCCGTTCCTCGTCTACATCTTCTTCATCGCGTCGATCAGCCTGTTCCAGTTGGTCTTCTTCTACGCGATCTTCTTCGTCGGGGGCATCGACACCTACAAGCCGGGCGAGATCCGCACCCGGTTCACCGACGTGTGGGGCCAGGACCCGGTGGTCACCCGGGTGCGTGAGACGGTCGACTTCCTCGAGCGTCCGAAGGAGATCGAAGCCAAGGGCGGCTACGTCCCCGGGGGCATCCTGCTGTGGGGCCCGCCCGGGACGGGCAAGACGCTCATGGCCGAGGCGATCGCCGGGGAGACCGGCAAGCCGTACGTGTTCGTCGACCCGTCCGCGTTCATCCAGACCTTCATGGGGGTCGCCCCGATGAAGGTGAAGTGGCTCTATCGCAAGCTGCGCAAGATGTCGCTCAAGCACGGTGGCGTCGTGGTGTTCTTCGACGAGGCCGATGCGCTCGGCAACCGAGGCGGGGCCGCGGGGGAAGAGCAGATGTCCTCGTTCCGGGCCAGCCAGACGTGCGGCGGCACCCACTACATCTCGGGCCACTCCTGTTCGACGCTGTTCGCCCAGCACGTCGCCGATCACCCTGCGCCCGAACCGACGCCGGCGCGCGGGCTGCGCCGGTTCATCATCAACGGCGGCGGCGGATCCGGCTCGTTCTCCGGTGCGCTCCAGGCGCTGCTCACCGAGATGTCCGGGCTCGCCAAGCCGCGTGGGTTCATCACGCGGCGGCTGCGCTCGTTCCTGGGCATGCGGGCCAAGCAGCCGCCGAAGTACCGGATCCTGCACATCCTGGCGACGAACCGGCCCGACACGCTCGACTCGGCGCTGCTGCGCCCGGGCCGTATCGACCGCAAGTACAAGGTCGGGTACCCGCACTCCGACGGCCGCCGGCGCACGTTCGAGGGGTACCTCAACAAGATCACCCACGAGCTGACGCCCGCCCAGGTGTCGCGGCTGTCGGTGATCACGCCGTACTACACGGGCGCCAAGATCAAGGACATCGTGAACGAGGCCGTCATCGTCGCGATGCGCGAGGGTCGCGACGTCGTCACCTGGCCCGACGTGCTGCGGGCCAAGACGCTGAAGACCTTCGGTGAGGCCGACGACTGGAAGTACACGCATCTCGAGCGGCACCAGGTCGCGATCCACGAGGCGAGCCACGCGGCGGCGATGTACCTGTTGCGCAAGCGGCACGTGATCGACGTCGCCACCATCGAGCGCCGCGGCGACGTCGGCGGCTTCGTCAACGACATCCCGCTCGAGGAGCGCTTCGGGGGGTGGCGCAGCGAGATCGAGATCGACGTCATGACCTACCTCGCCAGCCTCGCGGGCGAGCGGATGTTCTTCGACGGCGACAACTCCACCGGTGTCGGCGGCGACCTGCGGTCGTCCACGATGCTCGTCACCCAGATGCTCGCCTTCTCGGGCATGGGCTCCACGGTCGGCTCGCGCGGCGTGACCATCCCGGAGATGACCGGGGCGAGCTCCCGGCCGTCCGACGGTGTCGACCGGCAGTTCCTCGAGACGGCGATGGGCAAGCAGATCGAGGCCAAGCTGCAGGAGCTCCTCGGCAAGGTGTCGAGCCTGCTGTCCGAGCACCGGTGGTTCGTGCTGGCGATCGCGCACGCGCTGGAGACCCACCTCACGATCACCGGCGAGGACGTCGACGCGATCTTCCGGGGCACGCCCGGACCGACGCTCGACGGTTGGGTGTACCACACCGACGACTTCCGCCTGTCCTACGAGGCGTACCACCTCGCCGCGATGGAGGCGCATCGCAACCACGGCCAACC
>JBILVB010000039.1:0-25176 GCA_044370695.1 Acidimicrobiales bacterium
CACCGACCGACCAGCGGGTCGTGGAACACCTCGACCGCCGCATCATCACGGCGGCCGGGGTGTCGTCGGGGATCGACATGGCCCTGCGCCTGGCCGAGTTGCTCGTCGACCGCACGGCCGCCGAGGCGATGCAGCTCGGCATCGAATACGACCCCCAGCCGCCCTTCGACGCCGGCGCCCTCGGCAAGGCGAGCCCCGAGGTGGTCGCCCGCCTGGCCGAGTACGCCAAGACCAAGGCCTGAGGGCTCAGCCCTTCAAGTCGTCGGGCACGCCCGGGAACGCCGGCTTGCGCTTCTCCAGGAACGACTTCACGCCTTCTTTGAAGTCGGGCCGGGTGAACGACGCCTTCATCAGCGCCGGATACCGCTCGCAGGACTCGGCGTACGAGGCCGACTCGTCGGCGATCACCTGCTGCTTGATGACCGCCATCGACGCCGGCGAGGCGTAGGTGGCCATGTCGATGGCGTAGTCCATCACGTGGTCCATCAACAGCTCGCCCGGGAGCACCTTGTTGACGAGGCCCATCTCGGCCGCCTCCTCGGCGGTGAACGTCCGGCCCGACATCAGCAGGTCGAGCGCATTGGACCGGCCGACGACGCGCGGCAGCGTCCACGACAGGCCGAACTCCGCGATCAGGCCCCGGCGGGAGAACGCCGTGGTGAACTTCACCCCGGTGGCTGCGAACCGAAGGTCGCACATCACCGCCTGGGCGAGGCCCATCCCGGCGCAGGCCCCGTTGATCGCTGCGATCGTGGGCTTGGCCAGGCGCAGCGTCGAGTGCAGCGGCGGGCGCTCCTTGCGCTCCTCCTGGCCGGTCTGCTGGATGCCCTGCAGCACGTCGAAGTCCGCGCCGACGCAGTAGCCCCGGCCGGCACCGGTGAACACGATCACCCGGACGTCGTCGGCGGCCATGGCCTCGTCGACGGCGTCCCAGTAGTCGCTCTCCAGCGACGAGTTCCAGGCGTTCATCCGGTCGGGCCGGTTGAGCGTGACGACGCCGACGCCGTCACGCTTTTCGAAGAGCACGTTGTCCCCCATGCGGGCGCACCGTAGACGGCCGCCCGGCACCGGCGCACGAACCCGGCCCATACGGTCGAACGGTGGAGCCACGACCGCTGGTCAGCCTCGTGATGATCGTGCGCGACGAGGCGGCCGACCTCCCTCGTTGCCTGGCCTCGGTCACCGGCGTCGTCGACGAGCTCGTCGTCGTCGACACGGGCTCCACCGACACCACGGTGGCGATCGCCCTGGCTGCGGGCGCCAGGGTCCTCCACCAGCCGTGGCACGACGACTTCGCGGCGGCGCGCAACGTCGGCCTCGAGGCCGCGACCGGCGAATGGATCCTCCACCTCGATGCCGACGAGGAACTGCCCGAGTCGACCCGTGCCGCGCTGCGCGCCGCGTTGGGTCGCGTCGAGGCCGACGCGATCGCGGTCACGATGCGCAACCTCACGCCCCCCGGGGATCCGGTCGCCCACACCGACACGGCCATCGTCCGGATGTTCCGAAACCGGCCGACCCACCGCTACGAGGGCCGCATCCACGAGCACGTGGCCGCCGCAGTCGTCGCCGCCGGCGGTCGCGTGGTGGCGATCCCTTCGCTGGTGATCCTGCACCACGGCTATGCCCGGCCCACCGTGCAGGGTGGCGAGGACCGTGACGCGCGCAACCTTCGGCTGCTGGCGTTGGCGCTCACCGAACGCCCCGACGATCCGCACCTGCTGTTCCAGTACGGCCGCCAGCTCAAGGGCGCCGAACGCTGGACCGAAGCCGAGCAAGCGCTGCGGGCTGCGCTGCGCCACGACCGCGGCCGGCTTCCCGCCCCGGTCCGCGGCGAGTGTCACACCCGACTGGCGCAGGTGCTCGCCACCGCCGGCCGCTGGGACGCCGCCGTCGCAGAAGCTCGCCACGGCCGTCGGCTGCTCGGCGACGACCTTGCGACGCTCCACGTGCTCGGCATCGCCCTGCACCAGGCGGGCAAGCGCCAGCAGGCTGCCCCGGTGCTGCGCGCCCTACGGGCGCACCCGGCCCTCGACCCGGGGTTCCGGCCGACCGTCGACGCCCTGCTCGCCTCATGAGCGCGACCGTCAGCCTCGTGATGATCGTGCGCGACGAGGAGCACTGCCTGGGACGCTGCCTCGACAGCGTCGACGGGGTGGTGGACGACCTCGTCGTCGTCGACACGGGTTCCACCGACAGCACGGTCCAGATCGCACGCGACGCCGGGGCACGGGTCCTCCACGAACCCTGGCGCGACGACTTCGCCGCCGCCCGCAACGTCGGCCTCGCCGCCGCGACCGGCAAATGGATCCTGCACCTCGACGCCGACGAGGAGCTCGACGCCACCGCCCGCACCCGGCTGCGCGACACGCTGCGACGGGCCGGATCGGCGGCCGCGATCCGCCTGACGATCCGCAACCTGCTCCCCGACGACGAGCTGCAGGCATTCGTCGACGCCCCCAACGTCCGCCTGTTCCGCAACCGCTCCGCCCATCGGTACGAGGGCCGCGTCCACGAGCAGATCCTCGAACCGGTGCTGCGCGCCGGCGGTCGGGTGGTCGACGCTCCCGGCCTGCGGATCGTCCACCACGGCTATCGGACCGACCGGGTGCAGGGCGGTCGGAGCCGCAGCGAACGCAACCTGCGGCTGCTCGGCCTCGCCGCCCTCGACCACCCCGACGACCCCGCCGTGCTCGCCCCACTCGGCAAACAGCTCGCCGAACTCGGGCACCACGCCGAAGCGCGCGACACGCTGCTGGCAGCTCTGGCGCTCGACGAGCGGGCACGGCGACTGCCGCCGATCGCACGGGCCGAGGTTCACGTCTTCGTGGGGCAGCTGCTGCTCAACGAGGAGCGATACAACGAGGCGGCGAACCAGGCGAGGGCCTCGCTCGAGCGGCACCCGGGCAATCTGCTCGCCCTACGCGTGCTCGGCCTCGCCCTGTTCCGCTCCGGCCGCCTCGCGGCCGCCGCCCCGGTGCTCGAGCAGGCTCGCCGGCATCCCGAGTTGCACCCCCGCTTCGGGCCCGAACTCGATGCGCTCGTGCTGCGGTGCCGCAGCGGCGCAGCGGCGACCACCACCGGCGCACCCCATCGAACCATGCCAGGAGCTCGCCGATGACCGCCGATCGCCCGCTCGTCACGTTGTGCATGATCGTCCGCGATGAGGCGGCCAACCTGCAACGTTGCCTCGACAGCGCACGCGCTCTGGTCGAGCAGATCGTGGTCGTCGACACGGGGTCGACCGACGGCACGGACCGGATCGCGCTCGCCGCCGGGGCGCTCGTGGTCGAACGGCCGTGGACCGACGACTTCGCCGCCGCACGCAACCACGCCCTGCCCTACGCCGCCGGCGAGTGGATCCTCCAGCTCGACGCCGACGAAGAGCTCGACCCGACGACGGCGCACCTCCTGCGGCCCTGGCTCGCGGGCACGGCGGCCGACGGCGGTCAATGCACGGTTCGCAACCTCCAGCCGCCCGACGACCCGTGCGAATGGAACGACACCCAGATCGTCCGGTTGTTCCGCAACCGGCCCGCTCACCGGTGGGTGGGACGCATCCACGAACAGGTGGGCGACGCCGTCCTCGCCGGCGGAGGCTCGATCGCGCCCGCTCCGGTCCGGATCGTTCACCACGGGTACACCGCCACGACGGTCCAGGGCGGCCGGTCGCGGGCCGAACGCAACCTGGTGCTCCAGCGCCGCCACCTCGAGGAGCATCCCGACGATCCCTTCGTCCGGCTCCACTTCGCCGATGCGTGCAACGCCGCCGGGCGTCTCGAGGAGGCCGAATCTGCCTACCGAACCGCGCTCACCCTCGACGGTGGTCGTCTCGGATCGCTGCGTCGCAACGCACACGTACGGTTGGCCCAGCTGCTGCTCGCTCGCAACGCCCACGAGCTCGCGCTCACCGAGGCCGAGCGAGCACTCGCCATGGACCCCGGCTGCCTGCCGGCGCTGCAGGTGCACGGGGTCGCCGCGCTCTCACTCGGTCGCGTCCGCCCGGCCCTCGTCTCGTTCGAGCGCGCCCTGCTCCACCCCGAGTTGCGAGCCCGCTACCGCGCCGATCTCGAGGTCCTCGTCCGGTTCTGCCGCACCGGCCGCGCTGCCTGACCCGCCCACGGCCGGCCCGCGCCGGCCGGAGATCACCAGGAACGCGACTGCGACGAGGAACACACCGCCCGACACCCACTCGTTGATGCGGAGGCCGAGCACCGTCGTCGCCGGGTCGATGCGCAACCGCTCGATCCAGAACCGCCCGAACGTGTACCCGGCCACGTAGAGCGCGAACAGGCGGGCCGGACGAGGCGCCCACCGCCGGTCGACCCAGAGCAACAGCGCGCACAGCGCCAGGTTCCACAGGCCCTCGTAGAGGAACGTGGGATGGAACGTGGCGACGTCGGCGTAGTCGGCGGGTCGTTTCCCCGGATCGATCTCCAATCCCCACGGCAGGTCGGTCGGCCCGCCGAACAACTCCTGGTTCCACCAGTTGCCGAGACGCCCGATGGCCTGTGCCAGCGGGAGAGCCGGCGCGGCTGCGCCCATCGCGTCCGACATCGTGATGCCACGCCGGCGGGCAGCCCACACGCCGGCGAGGACCCCGACGGCGATCCCGCCCCAGATCCCCAGCCCGCCCTCCCACAGCCGCAGGGCCTTGAGCGGGTCGTCGCGGAACCGGTCGAGATCGGTGACGACGTGGTAGAGCCGGGCACCGATCACGCCGGCGGGTACACCCCACATGGCGATGGCGGCCGCGTCCTCACGGGAGCCGACCCCCTTGGCCTCGAACCGGCGGCCGGTGAGCCACACGGCGGCGACCACGCCGAGCGCGATCATCAGGCCGTAGGCCCGTAGCTGCAACGGCCCGATCGGAATCGCCCCCGACGACGGGCTCGGGATCGACGCGAGGACCGCGAGCACCGAGCAGCCTCAGCCTGCGCAGACCCGGCGGGCGAACGCCACGGCGCGCTCCTCGATGAGCGGCGCGTCGTGATCGAGCGTGGCGACGTGGAAGCTCCGCTCCAGCGACAACCGCTCGACCGGGCCGGAGACCGACGCAGCGAGATGGTCGCTCTGGGCCGGATCGACGACGTGATCCTGCGGGCTCGTCATCAGCAGTACCGGGCAGGCGATGCGGCCGAGATCGGGCTGCAGGGCGGCGATGCCTTCCTGGAGCGACAGCAGCGGACGCAGCGGCGTCTCCGGGTAGGCCGTCTCGACGACACCCTCGGCGGCGATGTCCGATCCGATACCGGGCAACAGCTCGGTTCCCTCCTCGAGCATGCCCCGCACCATGTCGAGCACCTCGGCGGGCTGGGTCTGCGTCGCCGGGTTGATCGCAACGATGCCGGCGATCTCGGGGTGCTTCGTGGCGAGCCAGACGGTGAGCGTCCCGCCCATGGACAATCCGACGACGATGACGCGGTCACATCGGGCTGCGAGCCGTCGGTAGGCCGCATCGGCCTCTGCCGTCCACTCGACCCAACCGGTGGTCATCATGTCCGCGACGGTGGTGCCGTGGCCCGGGAGCCGGGGCAGTTCGACGGAGAACCCGGCGGCGGCGAAGGCCTCGGCGACGGGCCGCATCGAGGAGGGGTTGCCGGTGAACCCGTGCAGGCACAGCGCACCGGCCCGTCCGGCCTCGACCGACCAGGGTTCGGCTCCGGGGATCAGCTCCATGGGGACCGTTCTAGCCGACTCCCCCACCCGCCGGCGGGCCGTCCGGTGGCGCTCAGTGGAAGTCGAGCCGGCGATGGGACTCGCCGGGGTCGGCCGCGTCGAGCGCCCACACGAGCTTGTCGTCTTCGTCGAAGGCGTAGTAGCTCACGCCGAACCGGCCGGTCGGCTTGCCCTCCATGGTCACTTCCCACAGCACGCCGCAGTCGCGATCGCCGGTGATCCGGTGCACGAGGAACCCGACGCCGGGTGCGACCTTGGCGACGTTCTCGAACAGGGTCCGCACCGAGGCCTTGCCCTCGTGCGGGCGCAGGAACGCGAAGTCGTTGTAGTGACACCCCTCGGCCACGTGCTCCATCGCCCCGTCGATGTCGCGGGCGTTCCACTTCTCGAACCAGTCTCGGACGGCGCGTTCGCTCATAGGTACGGATCGTGCTCCGACAACGGGAGTTCCCACCACTCGGAAGGGGTGGGACGCCCCGCCCAGTCCGGATCCGGGTAGATGCAGTCGACCGGGCACGCGGGCAGGCACTTGTCGCACCCGGAACACAGCTCGGCGATGATCACCACGTCGGGGCCGTGGTTGAAGATCGCTCCGAACTGCGGCGGGCAGTGCCGCAGGCAGGCGTCGCAGTTGATGCACTCGGCCATCTCGATCCGCAGCGGCGGGTTACGCCACTTCGGGTTGCGGGCTCGCTCGCCGATGCGGTCGTGACGAGCGGCAGCCCCGGGCACCGCCGGAGCGTGGCCTGCCCCGGCCGGTCGGGTCAAGACCCGGTGCCGAGCCGGCGGCACCGGAACCGGCGCGTCAGCTCGCGGCTCGCTGCTGCATCGCGACGAGGATCTGCTGGAGGTCGTCGGGCCGATCGGCCACCTCGAGCGCCGCTTCCACACTGATCTCGCCGTAGGCCACCCGCATGGCGAGCGCCTGCTCGATCGTCTGCATGCCCGAACCGGGTTCGCCGTAGATCGCGGCCGGGAGCTGATCGAGCCGGTCCTCCCGCACGAGGCGACGCACCGCAGGGGTGGCCAGCACCACCTCGGCGCACGCCACGCGCCCGAGCCGGTTGGCCCGGGGGACCAGCTGCTGCGCCACGACGGCGGCCAGTCCGCCGGCGAGCTGCTGACGCAGCGCCGGCCGCTCCTCGGACGGTGCGAGCTCGGCGATCCGCGCGAGCGCGCTCGACACCGAGGCCGCGGTCACGCAGGTGAACACCAGGCGGCCGGCCTCGACGAGCGACAGCACGAGCTGCAGGACCCCCAGATCACGCACGTCGCTCACGTACGCGACGTCGGCGTCCTGGCGCATCAGGCGGTGCAAGCCTTCGGCGAACGTCGGCGTGTCTTCCCCGACGCCACGCTGGTTGACGATCCCGGTGCGATGCCGGTGGAGGAACTCGATGGGATCCTCGAGCGTCACGATGTGCACCGAGCGCGTGGCGTTGATGCGATCGAGCAGCGCCGCAACGGTCGTCGATTTCCCCGCCCCAGCCGGTCCGGTCACGACGACGAGCCCGGCCTCGAGCTCGGCGATCCCGGCGACCGACGGCGGCAGGGACAGCTCGTCGAGCGCGACGATCTCACCCGGGATCACCCGGATGACTGCGCCGATCGAGCCGCGCTGGCGGAACACGTTCACCCGGAACCGCCCCAGTCCGGGTACGCCGTGACCGAAGTCGAGCTCGGTCTCGCGCTCGAGCCGCTCCAACTGGTGCACCTTGAGGATCTCGCCGAGCAGGCCGTGGATGTCGTCGCTCAGGAGCCGCTCGAACTCGGTGAGTCGTCGGAGGTGGCCGTCGATGCGGACGAGCGGAACCGATCCACTCGTGAGATGGAGATCCGAACCTCCCATCTGCAGGACTCTGCGCAGCATCGCGTCGATCCCGCGCGCAGGGGTGGTGGTGGCGGGGGCGGCCATGGTTCCTCTATCGGCCGAGTTCGGACGGCCTGAACCCCTTCGGTGGTGACACGACCACCACCGGCGTGATCACAAGGGATCCACACGACTGCCTGACCATTCCCGAGCCGATCATGAGACGGTCCGTCGTTACCGTCGCCGCCATCGGGCTCGGGAGGTCGGCGGTGGAACTCAGTCAGCGGGTCGGCGGGCGCACGGTGATGGTCGAGGGCTCCGACGCCCGACGAAGCCGGGAGGCGGGTCGGCAGCGCCGCCTGACCAAGCTCACGACGGTCCTCGCCGTCGTGTGCGCCGGGTTGTGGGGCGCCGCGCTGCTCGGCCACCCGATCCGTCCGCTGTCGGCCCCGGCGGCGGCGTGGTCCTGGTTCGCCGAACTCGCGCCCGAGCTCAAGATCCAGCTGGCGATCGGGGTCCTCATCGGGGTGGCCGTGCTCGCCGGGATGCTGCCGTTCCTCCTGGCGGGCAGCCGATCGGGCGCCGTCGTGTACCGAGGCGACCAGCTCGGAACGACGATGCACGACGTCGTCGGTGCCGGCCCGACCAAGGACGAGGTCGTCCGGACCCTCAACCTGTTCCTCGCCCACCGGCAGTTCCGCGACCAGATGGGCGGCACGCCACGACGCGGTGTGCTGTTCACCGGCCCGCCCGGGACCGGCAAGACCCATCTCGCCAAGGCCATGGCGGGTTCGGCCGGACTTCCCCTCGTGTTCCTGTCCGCCACGTCGGTCCAGTCCATGTGGTACGGGGCGAGCGCCCGCAAGATCCGGGCCTACTTCCGCACGCTGCGACGCGTCGCTCGGGAAGAGGGCGGTGCGATCGGCTTCATCGAGGAGTTCGACGCGATCGGCCTCGCTCGTCGCGGCATGAACTCCGGGCTCGCCGAAGGCTCGTCCGGCGTCGTGAACGAGTTGCTCGTCCAGCTGCAGAGCTTCGACGAGCCGACGAGACGGCAGCGGCTCCACGGCTGGCTCATCGACGAGGTCAACCGGTGGCTGCCTGCGACCCGTGCACTGCCCCGGCCGCGCCTGACCCGACCGAACGTGCTCGTCGTCGCAGCGACCAACCGGGGGGACGATCTCGACCCGGCGTTGCTGCGACCGGGCCGGTTCGACCGCACGATCCGATTCGATCTCCCGGTGCGCCGGGAGCGGATCGAGATCGCTGCGTACTACCTCGACCGCAAGGCCCACGACGACAGCGTGAGCGCCACCGAGGTCGCAGACCTCACCGGTGGTTGGTCGCCGGCGCAGATCGAGAACCTGCTCGACGAGTCACTCGTCAACGCCCTTCGACGAGGGGCGACACGGATGAGCTCGCACGACGTCACCGCGGCGCATCTCGCCGTCGCCGTCGGACTCGCTCGCGACGGCGAGTACGTGCCGGGTGAGCGCTGGCGGGTGGCCGTGCACGAGTCGGGGCATGCACTCGCCGCTCTGCTGCTCGGCCGCCAGGTCGGCATCGTGTCCATCCTGAAGCGGTCCGGGTCGCTGGGGATCACCACCCACAGCAGTTACGAGGACCGCCACCTGCTGACGCGCTCGGACGCCATGGCGCAGCTCCAGGTGATGCTCGCCGGGATGGTCGCCGAGCAACTCGAGTGCGGCGAAGCCTCGACGGGTGCGGCCAGCGACCTGGCTTCGGCGACCACGCTCGCGTCGACGATGGTCGGAGCCTGCGGGCTCGGACCATCCCTGCTGTCGATCGAGGCGGCCTCCAGCACGCTGGGAGGAAACCTCGTCGCCCGGGTACTCGCCGACGAACGGGCCCGGGATGCCGCCGAGGCTCTGCTGGAGCAGGCACGGACCGAGGTGCGCACGCTGCTCACCGACCGCCGCTACCACCTGCGACGCTGCGCCGAACTGCTCGTCGAACAGGACGAGATCACGGGGGTCCAACTCGCCCAGTTGGTCACCGGCACACAGGCCGGCGAGCGGTCCTGAGCCGGGTCGTTCAGCTCCCCACGGCCACCGGGAATCCGACGAGGAACGCAGCGATCGCCGTCGGGTCCTCCACGGCGACACCGTTGCGCTGGGCCTGCTTGCGCAGCTCGATGCGGCGCGCCGGGATCATCCCGCCGAGGTAGCCCGAGCGCAGCCCTTCGGCGATACCGGCAGAGAGGCAGGACGTGCGCACCGGGCACGGCGCGCACGTGCGCCGAGCCGTGCCGTACAGGTCGCCTCGCCGGTCGCGCCGGAGGTCCTCGAAGAACGGCGCGAGCCCGACCGAGCGACACGGCGCCCGAAGCGCCCAGGTGGGGTCGTAGTCGGCGCTCTTCGTCCCGGCGACACCACCACGCAGCTGCTGGCGCAGACCCAGCGCCGGGTGCGCCAGCTTCGAGCGCGCCGAGAGGCGCTTGGACCGGACCAGCGTCGAGGCGAGGCCGAGTTCGGCGGCGATCTCGTCCAGGGTCGGCGCCCGACCGTCGAGATCCTGCAGCGAGGTCCGCACGACCTGCCGCTCGATGCTGTCGAGGTGCACCAGCCCGACGTGCAGCGCCTCCATCTGCGGGCCGCCGGCCACGTCGTCGTCGACGAGACCGAACCCGACGTCGTACTGGGGCACGAGGTCGACGACCGTGGCCCCCTCCCGTTCGGAGGAGTCGACCGGCTGGTCGAGCGACACCGACGGCGCGCACGCAGCGAGCAGCTGCCGAGCGGTGCTCGGCTGCATCCCCACCTCGGCCGCCGCCCGCTCGAGGTGCATGCCGTCGGTCGCCATCAACGCCCGCAAGCGGATCTCCTTGAGCTGCTGCGGGTACGGCACGTGCACGGGGTGGCTCTCGTCGCCGAGTGCAGCGTTGATGGCCTGACGGACCCACAGCACGGCGTACGTCGAGAAGCGAACCCCCTTGCCCGGATCGAACAGCTCGGCGGCCCGGAACAGGCCGAGGACCCCGTACATGAACAGGTCGTCCGGATCACCGCCGGCGCGCAGCCGATAGCGGCGAGCGACGGTCTGCACGAGCCGGACGTTGCGCAGCACCAACTCGTCACGAGCGGCCCGGCCGTCGGCAACCGCACGGCGATCGGCCCGCCGGTCGGTCGACTCACGGGCGTCGAGCCGGCGCTTGGCCGCTTGACCCGCTTGGACGCAGGCCCCCAGGCGAAGTTCCCCGCGATGGTCGAGCAGCTCGGGGTTGTCGATCCGCTCGAGCAGGTAGGAGACGCTCATCGTGGCCATGTCAGCCCCTCACCATCCCGGCGCGAGCAGGCGGCGCGGCGCAGCCCCGACGGCGGCCGCTGCGTCGACGTTCGGGGCACCGAGCTGATCGCGCAGCACCTTCGCCGGGTCCGTGCGTTCGAGGGCGCAGTACAGGCGCAACAATCCGACGTGCATCGCCGCCATGGACGTGACGAGTTCCGCCGGCTGGTACGAACGCAGCTTCGTCGACGGCGGCGTGTACACGCCTCCGGCGTGGAGTGCGGCGGCGACGATCAGCTCCGTCGCCAGCTCCCGGTCGGCGATGGCGATGCCCTGCTCCGGGAGGATCTGATCGACCCACACCTCCTTCGGATACGTCGCCCCATGGTCCTCGTGCGTCCAGGACAACAGCGTGGCCACTCCGCACGCGCTGAGCAGGAACCACTGGTCCAGATGGCCCTCGACACGGAGAGGCTCGAAGGCCGTCGCCCCGGTCGCTTGGTCGAGCACCCAGTTCCGGTACTGCTCGATCACCCGAGGGTCGGTTGCATCGAGCACCAATCGGGTCCCGGCCTTGACGATCTGCACGTTCGGCACCAGCGTCGCCACGCCCGCCGGCGGCGGTTCCGGCGATCGCACCGGCGGCGCCGTCGGTGCAGAAGCGGCCGGCGCAGGCATCGACGGAGCCGGCGCCGCTGGCACGACCGACGGCGAGGGCACCACCGGCGGCGGCACCACCAACGCCGCCTCGAACGGCGACGGAACGGCCGGCGGCGGCACCACCAACGCCGCCTCGAACGGCGACGGAACGGCCGGCGGCGGCACCACCAACGCCGCGTCGAACGGCGAGGGCACCACCGGCGGCGGCACCACCAACGCCGCCTCGAACGGCGAGGGCACCACCGGCGGCGGCACGGGGGCGAAGGCCAGCTCGAAGCCGGCCGGAGCCCCGGGAGCAGGCGCGCTCGAGCCGCCGAAGGGGGTGGAGCCGAACTCGAACGGTGCCGGTGCGGCCGGCGGCGCTGCGACACCGAAGGGGGACGCCGCCGCCGTCTCGAACGGGGGCGGCGCCGTCTCGAACGGCACGGAGGCGCCGCCGACGGCCGGAACCGTGGCCGCGGCAAAGGCGGCCTCGAACCCACCGGGACCGGCGGGCGGTGCCGCCGACGTGGTTCCGAAGCCACCGCCGAACGCAGGGGTCGGGATCGGTCCACCGAGATCGAAGCCGAAGCCGCCCGGAACGCTCGACGGGCCCCAGTTCGGGGCGCCACCCGACGCCGCCACGGGTCCGGCACCGAGCCACGCTGCGCCGAGGTCCGCCGGCGCGGCGGGCGACGCAGCGCTCGACCCAGCCCACGTCGGCGACGCTGCGCCACCGGCAGCCGGGGCTGGCTCGGCGTCGTTGCTCCAGAACCCCCACGCCGACGAGTTCGCGAGCGCGTCGTCATTCGCTGCGCTCCACGGCTGCGACGGCATCGGGGCTCCGTCGGACGCCGCGTCGAAGCCCAGCTCACCGATCGTCGAACTCGGGGCGGCGCCCGCTCGAGCCCGCTCCATGAGGGCGAGGCCACCGAGGACGAGCAACGGGCCCGGTAGCAGTCGCACCAGCAGCCCGGTGAGGTCCTCGGGTCCGCCCCCCTGCAGGAGTTCGAGCACCGTCGGGACGACGGCGATGACGCCGACCCCGATGAGCGCCAAACCGATGAGCCGCAACGGGCTCGCGCTGGGGGCGGCCGTCCTGCCCTTTCTCGTTCCGGCGGCCGGACGAGCGCGTCCGGCCTTCGACGTGTTGCCCTTCTTGTTCGTCATCGTCCTGGGCTTCCTTGCGTCCGGCATGAACGCTCCTCGGATTGATCGGGGACCTGCACGGTCACCCACTCCCTGTCGGCAGGCGCCTGCACCTTCTAAAGGTGCTCAAGCCGATGTCGCGATGAACGCGGTGCGAATAGCCTCACGACTCGGCTTCGGTCGGTCAGGCGAACGAACTCGAGTACCAGCTGAGCACGGGGTCACCCCAGAGCACCGCGACCAGCGCGCCGACGATCATCGACGGACCGAAGGGGATCCGCACCCGCCGCACGCGCCCGGCGGCGACTGCGGCGACGACGCCGGTGATGCTGCCGATCAGGAACGACGCGAGTGTCCCGAACGCGACGAACCCGGCGCCGAACCAGCCGAGCAGGACGCCGAGCACGGCCGACAGCCGCACGTCGCCCCAGCCCATGCCGCGCGGAACGGCGACGGCGATCGCTGCGAACGACACGAACAGGACGACACCGCCGAGCGCTGCGCCGACGAGCCGCGCCCACTCGCCCTCGACCACGGCGGCGACCACGAGCGCGCCGACCACCCCGCCGAGTGTGGCGAAGACGATCGGGGTGGGCAACCGGAAGCAGTCGACGTCGATCACCGCCAGCGCAACCCCACCGGCGACGAAGGCGAGCACCGCCGGCAGGACGGCCACGGGGCCGACGAGCGCCGCCACGAGGGCGAACAGCGCAGCGGTGAGCGCTTCCACCAGGGGGTAACGCATCGGGATCCTCATGCCGCACCGTCGGCAGTCGCCGCCGAGCACGAGCCACGACACGACGGGAACGTTGTCGAACCAGGCGATCGCCGTCTCGCACCCGGGGCAGGCCGAGCGCGGTCGCAGTACGGATCGGCCAGCCGGTACCCGCACGATGACGACGTTCAGGAACGAGCCGATGCACAGGCCGAACAGCCCGACGATCGCAACGAACGCCAGCAACGCGCTCAGCCTCGCAGCAGTTCCCGCTGTGCCGACCGCAGGTACTCCCGGAGGTCGCTCTCGCTCTGGCAGGCGGCGAGCGCCGTGTCGAACGCCAGCGTCCCGGCGGCGACGGCTCGAGCGAGCCCGAGGTCGAAGGGCTGCATGCCGTGCGATTCGACACCGGCCTGGATCGCTGCCGGGACACGGTGGAGTTCACCCTCCCGGATCATGTTCGCGATCGCCGGTGTCACGACCATGATCTCGCAGACCACGAGTGACTTACCGGGCTGGTCGGCCCGACTGAACCGGCTCTGGCAGACCACGGCGCGCAAGGTGTTGGCGAGCTGGGCCCGGATCTGCGTCTGCTGACCGGCCGGGAACACGTCGACGACGCGGTCGACGGTCGAGCGCGCCGTCGAGGCGTGCACGGTGGCGAAGGTGAGGTGGCCGGTCTCGGCGGCGGTGACCGCCAGCGAGATCGTCTCGAGATCGCGCATCTCACCGACGAGGATGATGTCGGGGTCCATTCGCAACGCCGACTTGAGGCCCCGGGCGAACGACGCCGTGTCGACGCCGACCTCCCGCTGGCGCACGAGCGAGCGGCGCGACGGGTGCATGTACTCGATCGGATCCTCGATCGTGATGATGTGCTTCGGCTTGTTCCGGTTGATGAAGTCGAGGATCGACGCCAGGGTCGTCGACTTGCCCGAACCCGTCGGGCCGCACACCAGCACCAGACCGCGGGGGTAGTCGCCGAAGCCGCGGACCGCCGACGGGAGCCCGAGCGACTCGAAGGGAGGCACCTGCAGCGGAATGGTCCGCATGACGACGGTGGGACTGTTGCGCTGTTGGGAGACGTTCACCCGGAATCGGCTGCCGCCGTAGGCCGTCGATCCGTCATAGTCGCCGTCGAAGTCGTCGAGGACGTTCCCCGCCACGAACTGGACCATGTCCCGCATCTGGTCCATCGAGATGGCACCGAACTCCGGCACGGTGGCGAGCTCGTGACCGATCCGCAGCATCGGAGGCACGCCGACGGTGATGTGGATGTCGCTCGCCCGTTTGGCGACGGCCAGATCGAGGAGGCGCTCGATCGGCAGACGATGGTCGTCGGCCTCGAAACCGACGCGCTTGAGCACGTCGAGGATCCCGGGGGCCACCGACGGAACGATCGGGCAGCCGATCCGGTGCTGGACCCGGGCCACCTCCGCCGGGGTCGGGATCCCCGGCCAGGCAACGATGAGGAACCCGTCGTGCCAACGGATTCCGACGACCCCGAGATCGGCCGGGACGATGCGGGCCGCGGCCGGATCGATCAGGTCGAGACGGCTGATGACGGGGATCCCTGCGGCGTGCGCAGCGTCGACCAGCGCCGGATCCGGCGGCGGGAGGGGGATGTCGGCAAGGTTGGCGAGGTTCGTCATCGGACCTCAGCCCGGGAAGCGGGTCGACCACGTGCTCGGTTCGGCAGTGCCGGCCGTGCACGTCGACGCCGAGGTCTTGCCGTACTGGGTACCGGTCGACGCTGCGGCGTCGTCGCGGATCCACCAGCAGACGTTCTGCGTCTGGGACTTCACCGTCGCCGTCCAGACCTGGCCGGACGCAGACACCGACACCGTCGTCGGGCTCGCCGTCGAGCCCGTCGTGAACGTCAGGCCGGGCTCGGTCAGCAGGGCAGCGGTTGCGTTCGTGTAGTTACCGGTGGTGCCGTATGCCGTCTTGGCGAGCGTGAGAGAGGTACGCAGCGCGGACTGCGCCGCTTTGTCCTCTGCACCACGCCGGACACCGAGGAAGTTGGGAATGGCGATCGCGAGCAGGATGCCGATGATCAGGATCACGACCGCCAACTCGATCAGGGTGAAGCCGCTCTCGTCATCACGCCGACGCGTCATGGACTGCATGGAAACCTCCGGGGGGGGGAAACGGCTCGCTCGCCGTCTGTCGTTCTCGATCGGCGGGCGTAAGCGCCGCTTGAGCTGTATGCGATTTCGAAATCAATTGAAGAACCGGCTGCTCCATCCGGAGCTCGGCGGGCTCGCGACGTCGCAGGTCGCCGACTGCGTCCGGTGGTACTCGGTGCCCTGGGCGGCGGCGTTGTCCCGAATCCACAGACACGTCCCGCTACCGGAGCGGACCGTCGCCGTCCACGTGCGCGCATCGTCCCCGATGTTGACGGCGACGGCGACCTGCGTCGGACCGGTCGAGGTGGTCGAGGTGAACGTGAGTGCCGGGTCCGAGAGATCACCGGCCTGCGCCTTGGCATACGTCTCGTCGGCCGTGTAGCTCGTCTTGGCCAAGCTCAGCGCCAGCCGGAGCGACGCCTGGGCAGCTCGATCGTTGGCGCTGCGCCGGGAGCCGATGAAGTTCGGCACGGCGATGGCGACGACAACACCGATGATGGTGATGACGAGGGCCAACTCGACGAGCGAGAAGCCGCGGTCCCGGCCGTCGGTCTGCGTACGACCGTCGTCTGGCGCCTTCCTCGGCATGGCGATCGAGAACCTCTCTTCGGGGGGCGAGACGCGGCACAGGGTGGAGCCCCGAAGGCTCCACCCTGTGCCCGATTCGTAGGAGTGAAGCGGTCAGCCGGGGAAGCGGGTCGACCAGGAGCTCGGCTCCGCGGTACCGGCCGTGCAGGACGCCGCCGAGGTCTTGCCGTACTCCGTGCCGGTCGACTGGTCGGCCCGGTCCCGGATCCACCAGCAGACGTTCTGGGTCTGGGACTTCACCGTCGCCGTCCAGCTCTGGCCCGAGGCAGACACCGACACCGTCGTCGGGCTCGCCGTCGAGCCCGTCGTGAACGTCAGGCCGGGCTCGGTCAGCAGCGCAGCGGTGGCGCCGGTGTAATCGCCGCTGTTGCCGTACGCCGCCTTGGCGAGCGTGAGGGAGGTGCGCAGCGCAGACTGCGCCGCTTTGTCCTCCGCGCCACGCCGGACACCGAGGAAGTTGGGAATGGCGATCGCGAGCAGGATGCCGATGATCAGGATCACGACCGCCAACTCGATCAGCGTGAAGCCCTCTTCGTTCCTGGCCTCACGGATTCGTCGCTCGAGGTGCTTCATCTCCGAGGGATCTCCTTGATTGGGGTGGGTTTCGGTGACCGATTCCGCAGCCGGAACCGTCACCGACCTACCGATCGGAGGCGGTGTGACCCGATCAAGGACGCAGTTCTCAAGGTCTGTACAAGGCGCGTCCGCCGCACCGATCCCTCGACGACGTCATACGGTGAGTGGCGGTGGCAAAGGAGACTCGATCGTGACGGGGTTCGACGACCTGCACTCGTTCCGCTTCGCTCACGGACGGGGGTACGACAAGCAGTCGGTGGAGCTGTTCCGGGCCATGGCGCTCGACCTCGCCGACGACCTCTTGCGGGAGATCACCTCACTGCAGGACCGACTCGAGGAGTCCGGGGCCGCCACCGCCGAGGAGCGTTCGCTGCTCGAGGCGTTCCGCACACTCGACCCCGACGGTCGTCGCCGGCTCCTCGAGCGTCTCCGTCCGGCGCCGAGCCCGGTGGTCGTGCCGCCTTCGCCCAGCTGGTTGCAGGGTGACGTCGTGTCGGCTCCCCCGCCCGGGCCGGGTTCGATCAGCGTGCACCCGCCGATCGTCGGCGATCGGCCGACCGCAGCCGCAGCCGCAGCCGCACCGTCACCCCGCCACGACACCGTCGCTGCTCCGATCGTCGTCAAGGCACCGCCGGCGCCCTGGTTGGGCGCCGACGAGCAGAACGATGCCCGAGTGCTCAGCTTCCCGGCGCGCGAACCCGAGCGTGCGGCGGACGCAGTCGATGCCGGGCTCGGCGACCTGTTCTCACGCCTGGACTTCGGTCCACCACCGGCGGACCTGCTCGCAGCGGCATCCAACCCCGAACCGCCCACGCTCGCGCCCGTGATCACGCTGCACGCGCCGATCGCGGTGACCGAGGGGCGCGGACCGAGCGCCGAACTGCCGGCGCCGTCGCCGGCGTTCGGCGGCTGGTTCAGCTGATCGAACCGGCCGGCGTCGCTGCGGCGCACGGCTCGACGTCGGTGGTGCCCTGTGCCGCCCATCCGGCGTTCGACTCGCTGGCCCGCCGTGCCCGGAACAGCACCACGGCGCTCGGCGCCGCAAGCGCCGCGGCGGCGGGCCACCAGATCCACGGGGACGGGTGCTGTGCGAACCACAGCGACAACGCGGCCAGCGAGAGACCGTGCGCCCACACCATCGCCCGGGAGGTGCGCGCCGCCGTCAGCACGAGCACGAACGGCGCGACCTGGGCGAGGTAGTAGGAGAACAACACCGGCTCGGTCAGCAGACGCAGCGCCATCAGCCCCCCGGCAGCGGCGACGAGGGCGCGACCGCGGGATCGGCGACCCCAGGACCAGCCGAGCGCCGCGAGCACCACGAGACCGAGCACTCGCAGCGGAGCCGCCGTCACGAGCGCCGACGACGCCTGGATCCACGGAAACGCATGACCGAGCGCCACTGCGCTCTGGGCGCCCGTGAGCGCCCGCAGCGTGTTCCCCGGGTCGTACAACACGCACACGAGGATCGGAGCGCCCGGAACGGTGACGGCCCGCAGCAGGAGCCCGCGACGCATCGGCGGCGGCGCAGCGCTCAGCAGCAACGGCACGAGCACGAATGCCCACTGCTTGAACAGCAGGGCGACGCCGAGGAGCACGCCGACCCGACGCCATCGCGCGTCCAGCGCAGCGCTGACTGCGCCGACGAGGGCGGTGACGGCCACGAGGTCCTCGGCGTGGCCGTACAGGATCGCTGCGCTGAACCCCCCGGCGGTCACGGCGAGCAGCGCGACCGAGATGTCGCAACGGGCACCGAGCCGCCGAGCCAACCCGGCGACCGCCGGCGCCAGGGCGGCGCCGACGAACACCAGCGCCGGGGCCAGCACGAACCATCCCGACGCGTTGGGGAGGATCATCGGCGGCTCGCTGACGGAGAGACCGAGACGATCGATCAGCCAGGCCACCGGTGCGAACAGCACCGGCAGGCCCGGCGGGTACGGCCATCGCGCCTGCTTGGCGAAATACGGCGAGTACAGATACGGAAAGGCGCCGCTCGCGACGAAGCGGGCGGGGTGGATCACGTTCCATCCGTCGCCCGCCGTCCAGATCGCCGACGATCCGAGCACGAGTCGACCCCAGAACCCGAAGAGCACCGTTGCGATCCCGAGGACGGTCGCCCCGAGCCCGTAGATCGCGGTGTTCCGTCTGCGCATGCGCAACTATCGGCTGCAGGGCGCCGACGCCAAGCGCGTCACTTGATGTTGTTGAAGATCGACAGCATGGGGAGGTAGAGGGCGACGACCATCACGCCGATGATCCCGCCGAACACCACGATCATGAGCGGTTCGAGCATGCTCGTGAGCCCTTCGACCTTCGTCTCGACCTCTTCCTCGACCGTCTTCGCGTACTTCACCATCAACTCGTCCACCTTGCCGGACTCCTCACCGATGGCGATCAACTGGGTGAAGATGTCCGGCACGGCCGGCTGCGCCGCCAGCGCCACCGCGAGGCTCTTGCCCTCTCGCACCTCGGTGCGCGCCTGTTCGAGGGCCTCTTTGAACACGGCGTTGTTGGAGACGCTTCCGGCCTGCGACATCGCGTCGAGCAGCGGCACGCCCGAGCCCAACGACGACGCGAGCGTGGTGGCCAGCCGGGCGATGGCGGTCGATCGGAGCAGGCTGCCGAACAACGGGAGCCGGAGCATCAGGACGTCGCGCTGGCGCCGGAGCTTCGGGTTCCGCGACGTCTGGCGAAACCCGAACACGGTGCCGATGGCGAGGATCGGGAACATGAACCAGTACTGCTGCGACGTCTCGGATGCGTCGATGAGGAACTGGGTGAGCGACGGCAGGTCGCCTCCGAGCTGCGCGTACATGCCCTTGAAGGTCGGCACGACGAACAGGAGCATGGCGAGGAAGATGCAGACCACGAGACCGATCATGACGGCCGGGTAGGCCATGGCCGACGCGATCTTTCGCTTCAGACGGACCCGGGCCTCGCAGAGGTCCGCGAGCTTCGACAGCGAGAGGTCGAGCTTGCCCGAGGTCTCCCCGGCGCTGATCAGCGCCGTGGTGAGCTGACCGAGGCGGGCTTCCTCGGCCTTGAAGGCGTCCCCGAGCGCCGAGCCGTTCACGACGGACTCGTGGATGCGCAGCAAGCACTTGCCGACGGGATCCTTCTCGCGCTGGGTGCCGAGCATCTTGAGCGCCCGGACGAGGGGGAGGCCGGCAGCTTGGGTGGTCGCCAGGTTCCGCGCCGCCCAGGCGACGTCCTTCATCTTCACCTTGTCCCCGCCGAAGCGGATCTCGGCCTTGCCGAGCCCCGCCGTACGCGACTGGCGGACCTCGAGAACGAGCAGGCCACGCTGCTTGAGTTGTGAACGGGCGTCGTCCTCGTCCTGGGCGTCGATCGTGCCCGCCGACGCCTCTCCGGTCTTCGTGTACGCCTCGTAGAGGTAGGTCGCCATCAGTTGATCACCCTCGTGAGTTCCTCGATGGAAGTCGTTCCCTCGAGTACGAATGCCAGCCCTGCTTCGTACATCGGCACCATCCCCTCCCGCTTCGCGATGGCGAGGATCTCGGTGCCGTGCGCCCCGTTCGCGATCGCTGCCGACACCTCCTCACCGACGGCGAGCACCTCGGCGATCGCGATCCGACCCGAGTACCCGGTGCCACCGCACCGGCTGCAACCCCGATCGGCCGCCTTGAAGACCTGCGGCGGCAACTCGACGGGAGCGAGGGAGCTGAACATGTCCGCCGGGGTCGGGATCGCGACGCGACACGCCGTGCAGAGTTTGCGCGCCAGCCGCTGCGACAGCACGCCACGGACCGCAGACGCGACCAGGTAGGGCTCGATCCCCATCTCGATCAGTCGGGTCGGTGCGCTCGCTGCGGTGTTGGCGTGGAGCGAGGCGAGCAGCAGGTGGCCCGTGAGCGCCGCTTCGACGGCGATCGTCGCCGTCTCCTTGTCCCGGATCTCGCCGACGAGGATCACGTCGGGATCGGAGCGCAGGAAGCTCTTGAGCGCGGTCGCGAAGCTCCGTCCCGCTTTGTTCTCGACCTGCATCTGCATGAGGCCCGGGAATCGGAACTCCACCGGATCCTCGACCGTGCAGACCTTCACCTGGGGGGTGGCGATGAGCGACAGCGTCGAATACAGGCAGGTGGTCTTTCCGGAACCCGTCGGACCGGTGGCCAGCAGCGCCCCGTACGGGCTCGCTGCCAGCTTCTCCCACCGCTCGCGCAGCGTCGTCGTGTACCCGAGTCGCTCGAGCGGGATGACGCCTCGGCTGCGATCGAGGATACGCATGACCGCTCCCTCGCACCGCCAGACGTTCGGGAGCGTGACGAGTCGAAGGTCGAGGCTGCGGCCGGCGACGTTGACCGTGACGCGGCCGTCCTGGGGGATGCGTCGCTCGGCGACGTCGAGCCCAGCGCGCACCTTGAGGTTGTTGATGACGCCCTGCCCGTTGCCGATCGGGTAGCGGGCCACCTCGGTGAGCACACCGTCCACACGCAGGCGGACCCGGACATGGTCCTCGGCCGGTTCGATGTGGATGTCCGAGGCGCGCATGGCGACGGCCATCTCGATGGTCTTCGTGACCATCTGGGCGATCCGTCCCTCTCCGCCGTCCTCCTCGAGGGCGGCGAGCGCGCCCCCTTGGGCCTCCTCTTCCTCCTTGAAGGAGAACTCGCTCGACACGGCTCGGTGCTCGAGCGACGACAGTGCCGCCTCGATCACCTGCGCATCGGCGACCATGATGCACACCGGCTCCGGGGCGAAGCGTTTGCGGATGTCGTCGAGCACACCGAGGTTGTCGGGGTCGGACACCGCGACGCGCACCTGGCCGTCGCGCCGGTCGAGCGGGATGACCTTGAGCTGCTTGCACACCGCGACCGGGATCCGCCCCAACAACGCCGGGTCGAGGGTCGGCACGTTGACCTCTGCGACGTCGTACCCCTGATGCCACCACGCCACGCGCTCGAGTGCCTCGATCGCCACGCCCGCGGCGAGCGCCGCCCGCACGGGGTTGACCCCGGCCTCGAAGCCGCGGCGGATCGCGTTCGTGACCCGCTCGAGATCGACGCCGGACTCGTTGCGCAGTCCGATCAGCAGCTTCTCCGCCAGAAGCGCCTGGGCGTGGCTCACGGCCCCGCCTTCGCCGCCGTGGTCGCACTCGTCGCCGTTGCACTCGTCACCGCAGTGGCGCTCGCCGTTCCCGGGCTCGGCCCATTCGGGGCAAGGCCCCGGTAGGCGTACGTCCGCAGCTCGAGCGTCGCTTTCATCGTCGGGCTCGCCACCGGATTCGCAGCGAGTGCCTCGACGGTCGGGGGATCGATGGAGA
The DNA here is from genome assembly GCA_044370695.1 of Acidimicrobiales bacterium. Lineage (GTDB taxonomy): Bacteria > Actinomycetota > Acidimicrobiia > Acidimicrobiales > Ilumatobacteraceae > JBEIFW01. The sequence continues at coordinate 21,813 of JBILVB010000039.1, forward strand.
GCAGCACGTTCTGCACGATCACCATCGGCTTGGTCTTGCGGATCTCCGAGAGGTAGTCGAGGACCGCCTCCTGCTGCCCGGAGATCTGCACACCGAGGCCGAAGCTGCTGAGCGTCCCGCTCTCGGACGCAGCACCGCCCGCTGCGGCAGGCGCCGTGCTGGTCGGGGATTTCGTCGCCGTCGGGGTCGACACCGAACTCTGCTCCCAGCGCACTCCGGTCGCGTCGGCGAGATCGACGAGTCGGTTGATCGTCGCCTGCAGGTCGGGCGTCGAGGGCAGCATCTCGACGAGGTACGCCCGCTGCTCCTCGAGCTTCTTCCGGTTCAGCTGGCGGGCTTGCTCGATCTCGGCGCGGCGCTCCTCGATCGATTGGGCCGCAGCCGCCTGACGCGTGTTCGCGTCATCGACGTTGGCCTGGGTGTACATGCTCCAGGGCAGGAGGTAGAAGGCCAAGAGCCCGGCCACCGCCGCGAGGATCAGCTTGCGGTGCTTCTTCACGACCCACCCCCTGCCGCCGGCGCGGGGGCCGGAGCCGGCGACGCCGGAGCCGGCGACGCCGCAGCCGGTGCGGCCGCCACCGGGCGCACCGGGCTGCCGTCCGGCATCGTTCGGTCGGACAGGAAATCGCCCGTGAGCGCGAACGGCACCCGGAACGATGCCGTGACCTCGGGGATCTTCCCCGAGGGGCACCCCTCGAGCGCTCCGCCAGCCGGCTGTGCAGCCGTCTGTCCCACCGGCACGTCGACGCAGCTTCGCGTGAAGCTGCCCGACCACGGGTTGACGGCGCCACGCCGCTCGAATTCCTTGAGCCACTCCGACACCGTCGCCCGGAAGTCGCGTCCGGGGATCGACGCGGCGAATTCGAGCGTCGCGATCCGATCCTGGTTGTTGATCAGGATGGTGATCCCCCGGACGGTGGCGCCTTGGGCCGGGGTCCAGGTCACGACCTGCTCGATCAACGTCCGCCAGTTCGGTTCGGCAGCGACGAGCTTGCGATAGGCCTCCGTGGCATCCTTCACCTTCCGGTTCAGGGTGCGCACCGCGCCGAGACCGTCGGCCTCGGCGGTGACCTCGGCGAGTTCGACCTCGGCGGCCTGCGCTCCGCTCTCGGCGCTGCGCACCGGCAGGTGGAGGATCACCCCGGACACGACGACGAGGCCGAGCATGGCGGCCAGCCGCTTGCTGCGCTTCGTCTTCTCCCGCCGAAGCCGCGCCAGTTCGGCCTGGCGCGGATCGGGGACCGACGACAGGAACTGGGCGTCGACGTCGAACTGGGCGGCGGCGATCGCCGTGAAGGACAGTGGCCGGTCGCTACGGGCGAGCGCGCCGACGTCGAGGCCACCGACCGGAGCGGGCTTCGCGAACAGCGCAGCGTCGAGCAGCCGACCCGCAAGGTTGGGGACCATGATGCCCGGGCCGTGGACGAGGACCTCCGAGCCGACGCTGTGACCTTGTCGGGCCCAGTAGTCGACGCTTCGGCGGACTTCCTCGCCGAGACCGGCTGCGTAGGCCTCGATGACCGTCGACGCCGCCGGATCGTTGCGAGCGCCCCCGCGAGCGACGGCGTGGAATCGCTCCGCCGCACGCCCGAGGTCGTCGTCGAGTTGCGAGAACAGCTTGCGTAGGCCGCCGGCCAGCAGCGGGCGCATGGCGACGACGCGTCCACCGCTCACCAGGGTGAGTTCGGCCGACTCGTTGCGCATCCCGAGGAACAGTCCGTCGTGTTCGAGCACGAGCGGTCCGGGGACGAGGTGGACGTCGCTCGTCGTGAGGCTCGACCAGACCGTCCCCGCCGCCTCGTGCTCGACCGCTGCGACCACCGCCGTCTGCGAACCGTCGTCGCACTCAATCACCCGGGCGGCCAGCGTCGCGAGGTTCGCAGGGAACGGCAGATCTCCTTCGACTGCGTCGAGGAGGCCGGCACGGAGCGCCTCTTTGGGCAGATGGGGTAGCTCGACCTGCTGCACGTGGAGCGTGTCCGGGCTCCATGCGACGACGATCGTCCCCGACGGCTTGGTGGCCAGGAACTGCTTGATCGCGTTCGCCTGGCTGGTGCCCTGGAAGCTCGTGAAGGCGACCAGCGTTTCGTCGACCACCTCGGCGACCCGGATGACCGAGCCGTCGAGTTCCACACCGAAGGTGCGCCCGCGCCGCTGCCGGCCGCTGGCGGCGAAGCTCACCCGCTCGGGCGCCTTGGGGGTCGGTCGTTTGCGGAGGCGGTCGATGGCCGCCATGCGTGGCTTGCCGGGCTGTTCGCGCGGCGCCCCGAGCGCAGGAAAACCGGCCACGGGGCGATCGTCCGTCGGCCCGTTCTGCGCCTCGGCGCCGGCGGCGGATCCCCGCTTGGGCAGCAGCTTCATGATGGCGCCACCAGGCGCGTCGAGAGTGCCTCGTCGGCTCGACCCTTCCCGGTCAGCGCCGCCTCGACCGCGGCGAGGCGGGCTGCCCGCCGGCGCTCCTCGGCCATCCGCACCGGATCAGCACCCTCGAGCACCCGGGCACGGAACGTCTCGGAGTCGGGAAGACCGATGAAGACCGGGACCTCGAGGTCGTGGAGGCGGACCACGGCGGATTCCGGCAAGCGCCAGGTGATGATCGCTCGGACCGGGAGCCACGACCGCGCCCGGACGATGGCCTGGACGTCCTGGGCTTGCTCGGCGACCACGACGAGCGGCACAGCGTCGCTGTCCGGACGGGTCGTGATGCCCAGTCCGAGTTGGGCCGCGAGCCACTGATGCAGCGGTCCGTCACCAAGCAGGTTCATCCGTGCGTCGCTCATGATCGGCCAATTCGTCGGGGTTTCCTCTTCCTTTCGGACCGGGCGACCGACAGTTGAGCCTTGGACCGAACGGCGAGGGATTCGCCGAGGCGTCGCGATCTCGGGCGAGTAGCGTCAACGCGTCGATCCCCGAGCCCACCGGAGCACGCCGTGTCGTCGGTCCCCATCCTGGATGAACAGGTGCGTTCGCTGCTGACGGCCGAGGCCTGCGAGGCGGTCGAGGCCCGCCGAGCGCACCTCGGAGACCACGCCCGCTGCACCTGGTGCTGGCGGCCACTCGACGACGACGCCCCGTCCAGCGTCGTCGTGTTCGACCCGCACGCCGGGCACCAGCACGAGCGCCGGGAGGCCGTGGTCGGCCTGACCCACGCCGGTTGCCGGGACTCGGGTGTCGTCGGGCTGGACGGGGATCGTCTGGAGCGTTCGCTCCAGACACCGAGAGCGCACCTCGCACTCCGGGATCGCGCACCGCGGGCCGTGCTCGCCCTGGAACTGGTCGGAGACCTACTCGTGCTTCGAGCCGACGGTTCGGTGACCGAACTGCCGACGAGCGGAATGGCGGCGAGCGGCTTCCGGGTGCCGGA
>JBILVB010000172.1:0-7810 GCA_044370695.1 Acidimicrobiales bacterium
TCGACCTTGACGACCGTGGCGCCGAGACCGGCCAGCAGCCGGCCGCAGTACGCGCCGGGGATCTGCGTCGCCGTCTCGACGACGACGACGTCGCCGAGCGCAGCGTGTTCACCAGGTGCCGTGACGGGACGTGGCTGTTCCAACGGTTCCCCCTCGATCGTCCCCCGGGCGGCATCCCCCGGGCGGAATGTAGTGACGGATGGACTCCGACTCCTACAGTCCGCCGGGGCGGGGCGGACACAGCGAGGGGACCGTGGACGACGCGACGATCGAGGCACTACGCCGGGAACGGGCCCGGGCCTACGACGAGGCGCGGCCCGACGCCGTGGCCAAGGTGCACGCCCGGGGCCGGCTGACCGCACGGGAGCGCATCGCGGCGGTGCTCGACGATGGGTCGTTCGTCGAGACCGGCGTCCTCGCCGGTGGCGCCGACGAGGCCGCCGCCGGGCTCGTCGCCGGGTTCGGCACGGTGTTCGGCGGGCCGGTCGCCATCTGCTCATACGACTACACGGTGTGGGGCGGCACGCAGACCGGCATCAACCACGCCAAGATCGACCGGGTCATCGACCTCGCCTACCGGCACCGCTGGCCGTTCGTGTGCTTCGCCGACGGCGGCGGTGCCCGGGCCCAGAACCTGCAGGGCGAGGGGTTCCGCAACGCCGGCATGCCGCTCGATTTCGGCACCTTCGACGGCATGGCGATGCTGTCGGGCTGGGTGCCGACGGTCGCGGTGGTGTCGGGCCGGTCCTTCGCCGGCAACGCGTCGATCGCCGGGTTCTCCGACGTGGTGTTCGCCACCCGCGGCTCGGCGATCGGCATGGCCGGCCCACCGCTCGTCGAAGCTGCGCTCGGCGCGTCGATGACCCCCGAGGAGCTCGCCCCGTCGGAGATGCACGAGCGCACCGGCGGCATCGACCTGTTGATCGACGACGACGCCGAGGGCGCCGAGCTGGCGCGGTGGTACCTGTCGTACTTCCTGCTGGAGCGCATCGACGGTGCAGCCTCGGCGCGCCACGCGTCGATCCGCGACATCGTCCCGGAGAACCGCCGGGCGGTGTACGACATGCGCCACGTGGTCGAGGCGCTCGCCGACGCCGATTCCGTGCTCGAGCTGCGGCCCCGATTCGCGTCGACGATCGTCACGGCGCTCGCCCGTCTCGGTGGTCACGCCGTGGCCGTGATCGCCAACCAACCGGCGTCACCGGTGGCGGGCGCGCTCGACGCCGACGCCTGCGACAAGCTGGCCCGGTTCATCCGCCTCGCCGACGCGTTCGACCTGCCGATCGTGTCGCTCATGGACAACCCGGGGTTCATGCTCGGCCCCGACGCCGAGCGCTCGGGCATCGCCCGCCACCACGTGCGCCCGTTGTTGGCCCAGGTGCACCGGACCGTTCCGCTGTTCCTGGTCCACGTCCGCAAGGCCTACGGCCTCGGCCCGATGGCCATGGGCGGGTTGTCGCAGCCCACCGATCTGCGGCTCGCGTGGCCGACGGTCGAAGCGGGGGGCATGTCCCTCGAGGGCGCAGCGGCGTTGATCCAGCGCCGCCAGGACCTGCCCCCGGTGGAGGACGGCCGGGCCCGCCGGGACGAACTCGCCGATCGGTTGCGGGCCGGCAGCCTGGCGCTCAACGCGGCGCGCAGCTACACCTACGACGAGGTGATCGACCCGGCCGAGACCCGGGAGCGCATGATCCGGATGCTCGACCTGATCCCGGCGCCGAGGCCGCGCGATCGCAAGAAGCACTACGTCGACGGCTGGTAGCCCGAGGTCGTACCGTGCACGCCCGTGCGTAGCCCCAGGGACTTCTTCCGGCCGCTCGCCGTCGGCGCCCCCGCCCCCGCGCGGGAGATCCCGTTCCGACCGAGTCGCATGATCCATTTCTTCCCGCCGTCGAACCAGAAGATGGTGGCCAAGCTGCCCTCGATCGTCCCCACGGTCGACGTGCTGCTCGGGAACCTGGAAGACGGCGTGCCGGCCTCCGACAAGGAAGCGGCCCGGGCCGGTCTGGTGCAGGTGGGCAAGACGGTCGACATGGGGGACACGCAGCTGTGGACCCGGGTCAACAGCCTCGACTCGCCGTGGTGTCTCGACGATCTCACGACGCTCGTCGGTGAGATCGGCGACAAGCTCGACGTGGTGATGATCCCCAAGGTCGAAGGGCCCGAGGACATCCATTACGTCGACCGGCTGCTCGCACAGTTGGAGGCCAAGGCCGGCCTCACGAGACCCCTTCTGGTGCACGCCATCCTGGAGACGGCCCGCGGGGTCGCCAACGTCGAGGAGATCTGCCTCGCCTCGCCCCGCATGCAGGGCCTGTCGCTCGGCCCGGCCGACCTGGCGGCCAACCGGCGCATGAAGACCACTCGGGTCGGCGGCGGCCATCCCGACTACGTCGTGCGCCAGGACCCGTCGGCGGCCGATCCGACGGCGCCCCGGGCGGTGTACCAGCAGGACCTGTGGCACTACACGCTGGCCCGCATGGTCGACGCCTGCGGCACCGCCGGGATCCTCCCCTACTACGGGCCGTTCGGCGACATCGCCGACACCGTGGCCTGCGAGGACCAGTTCCGCAATGCCTACCTGCTCGGTTGCGTGGGTGCCTGGAGCCTGCACCCGGCCCAGATCGACATCGCCCGCCGGGTGTTCTCCCCCCGGCCGTCCGACGTGGCCCACGCGATGCGGGTGATCGAGGCCATGGGCGACGGGACCGGGGCGATCATGCTCGACGGCAAGATGGAGGACGACGCCTCGGTGAAGCAGTGCCGGGTGGTCGTCGAACTCGCACGCCAACTCGCCTCGCGCGACCCCGACCTGGCCACGGCCTACGGCTTCTAGAGAACGGACCGGTGTGATGAGCGATTCCCTGCGGCCCCGCCGCTCCGTGCTGTACATGCCCGCCGCCAACGAGCGGGCCCTCGAGAAGGCCAAGACCATCCCCGCCGATGCGCTGATCTTCGATCTCGAAGATGCCGTCGCCCCCGACGCGAAGGAGGCCGCCCGGGTCAACGCCTGCGCCGCGGCGGCCTCGGGCGCGTACGGCCGCAAGGAGATCACGATCCGTTGCAACGGCCTCGACACACCGTGGGGCGCAGGCGACCTCGCGGCCGCTGCCACGTCCGGCGCGGCCGCCGTCGTGATCCCGAAGGTCTCCTCGGTCGGTCAACTCGACGCGGTGTCCGGTGCACTCGATGCCGCCGGCGCCCCGGCGGCGATGGCGATCTGGGCCATGGTCGAGACGCCGACCGCCATCCTCGACGTGCGCGCGATCGCCGCCCACCCCCGGGTCGCCGTGCTGGTGATGGGCACCAACGACCTCGCCAAGGAGCTGCGCGCCGCCCAGGTGCCGGGCCGGGCACCGCTCGTGCCGCACCTGGCCACCGCGCTGCTCGCCGCACGAGAGGCCGGCAAGGTGATCCTCGACGGCGTGTTCAACGACGTGAAGGACCTCGACGCGTTCCGGGCCGAGTGCGTGCAGGGTGCCGAGCTGGGCTTCGACGGCAAGACGCTGATCCACCCCGGGCAGGTCGAGCCGTGCAACGAGGTGTGGGCGCCGTCGGCCGACGAGGTCGCCTACGCCGAGCGGGTGATCGCCGCATTCGACGCCGCCGTGGCCGACGGGCGCGGTGTCGTGACCGTCGACGGCCGGATGATCGAGAACCTGCACGTCGCCAACGCGCAGCGCACCCTTGCGGTGGCTCGGGCGATCGCCGAACTGGCCTGAAGGAGCACACCATGGCGCTGCAACAACGCATCTACCAACTACCCGCCGACCGGGACGGCCAGGACGCCTGGGTGGCGTGGTGGCGGGGCCTCGCCGGCCCGCGGGCCACCTACGGGTTCACGATCGTGTCGGCCGTGCTCGACCGCGAGACGGGCGTGTTCACCTGGTACGTGCGCCACGACGGTGACTTCGCTGCGGCGGAGCAGGCCTACCTGGCCTCGCCCGAGCGCGCCGAGGTGTTCGCGCAACCCAAGCCGGCGATCTCGACCGTCCGGGTCGCACTCGTCGACGAGATCGCCTGACGTGCGCCTCGGGGTGGCGCTCCCGCTGGGCCCGGGCCCGGTGGCGCCGGCCGCCGTGGCGATCGAGGACGCGGGGTTCGACTCGGCCTGGGTGCTCGACGCCCACAACCGGGGCTTCCTCCTGCAGGACCCGATCGCCGCGCTCGCGGCGGCTGCGGCGGTGACCACCCGGATCGAGCTGGGTTCCTGCGTGATCCAGGTGCCGCTGCGCCCGGCGTTCGAGTTGGCCCAGCGGCTGTCGACCGTGCAGTTGATGAGCGGCGGCCGGTTCTGCTTCGGCGCCGGGTCGGGCTCGACGGAGGCCGACTTCGTCGCCATGGGGCTCGACTACCGCGACCGGTTCCGGTTGCTCGACACCAACCTGGCCCGCATTCGGCGGTGGTGGGCGGGCGAGACGATCGACGGGGTCCGCCTGGCCCCGTGGCCGTCGGTGGTCGGTGGGCCCCCGGTGCTCATCGGTGCGTTCGCGAACGGCCGGTGGATCAGGCGCGCCGCCACCGAGTTCGACGGGTGGATCGGCTCGGTCCGCTCCACCGACCTGCCCACGTTGCGGGCCGGTCTGGCCCGGTTCCGCGACGCCGGCGGGCGCCGGGCCGTCGCCGCGAACCTCGCGGCGTCGCATCCCGACGCCGCCCACGTACTGGCCGAGCTGGCCGAGATGGGCTTCGACGACGCCGTCGTGCTCGTCGAGCGGCACGATCCCGACGAACTGGCCCGGGTCCGTGCCATGGTGTCGGCGTGACCGGCACGAACCTGTACCACGTCGGGGTCCTCGTGACCGACCTCGAGGCGGCCAAGGCGCACTTCGCCCAGGTGCTCGGCCTCACCTTCGGCGAGACCCGGGCGATCCCGCTGCAGGGGGTCGAGGACGAGGGGCGGGTGGTCGACATCGAACTGCGCGTCGTGTACTCGGTGGAGGGCCCGCCGTTCCTCGAGCTCATCGAGGCGCGCGACGACGGCACCTGGGGTCGCCACCTCGGGGAGGGCCTGCACCACATCGGGGTGTGGCAGGACGATCTCGAGGATCGCGTGGCCGAATTGCTGGCCGCCGGCCACACCGCGCAGTGCGTCGTGCGCCGGGCCGACGGGTCGATGCTCGCGACGTACCTCGGCATCGAACACGAACACGTCCACGGCACCCGGATCGAGCTGGTGGGACGCCCGGCGAACCCCACCTGACCGGCGGCGAGCTGGCGCGATGGTTGCCTACTACAACTAACCTGCGGTCGTGGCGATCGAGCGGAACCAGCGGCTCCTGCTCGGGGTGGCGCTGTTCGGCCTGTTCAGCACCAACTTCAACGTCAGCGTGCTTGCGATCGTCGTGCCCCGGCTGGTCGACGACTTCGACTCGCAACCCTCCACGGTGTCCTGGCTCGTCGTCGGCCCCACCCTCGCCTACGCCGTACTGGGCCCGACCGCCGGCAAGCTCGGCGACCTGTTCGGCCGCCGCCGGGTGTACCTGATCGGTCTCGTGGGTTGCGGGGTGTTCGCCGGGCTCACCGCGATCGCCCCCACGGCGCTGAGCGCGATCCTCTTCCGCACCGTCAGCGCGGTGTTCGGGCAGTCCACGTCGCCCACGGGCATGGCGATCATCAGCGAGGTGTTCCCCCGCGAGGCCCGGGTGAAAGCGCTCGGGTACTGGGGGCTCGTGATGGCCGGCGGACCGGTGCTGGGCATGGTGGTGGGCGGTCCGGTGATCGACCAGTTCGGCTGGCGTTGGCTGTTCGTCGCCCAGGTGCCGTTGACGGCGGTCGCGATGGTGCTCGCGGCGCGCACACTGCCGGTGACCAAGCGGCGCGCCGGAGTCCGATTCGACGTGCCGGGCACGGTGCTGCTCGCCGGTTCGGCGTTCTCGGTGCTGTTCGCCATCAACCGTGGCCCGTTGTGGGGCTGGTCGCACCCGGTCGTGGCAGCGCTGCTCGTCGCCGGCCCGCTCGCCGCGGTCGGGTTCGTGCTCGTTGAGCGTCGGGCGACGAACCCGTTGCTGCCGTTGCGGTACTTCCGCATGCGGGAGTTCACGATCCCGATCGCCACGCAGGGGTTGTGCCAGATCGCGTACCAAGGCGGCTACGTCCTCATCCCGCTGCTGCTGTCGCAGCTCTACGGCTACAGCGCCACCCACATCAGCCTGCTCACGATCGGACGGCCCGTCATGTGGGGGCTCGCCGGTCCGCTCGCCGCGTGGCTCGTGGTCCGGGCCGGTAGCCGTCGGGTGGTCGTCGCCGGGGTCGTGCTCAACGTGATCGCATGCCTGGCGCTGACCCTCATCGGCGCGACCACCGCGGAGGTCGCGATCGTGCTCCTGCTCGGGTTCGCCGGCCTCGGCGTCGGGATCATCGTCCCGCCGCTCATGGCCATGCTCACCACCGCCGTCGGCCCCGAGGACCTCGGGGTCGCAACCGCGACCAGCCAGATGATGGTGATGATCGGCTCGGCTGCCGGGGTGCAGCTCATGCAGACCGTGCAGGTGTCGCGGCTCGAGGCCGACGGTCTCGCCGGCTCGTACCACACGGCGTTCGTGATCGGCGCAGTGGTGTCGGCGCTCGCGGTGCTCTGGGCGGCCCGGATCGTCGTGCCGGCTCGGGGGCGGGTCGTTCAGGCGGCGTAGACGGTCGGCTCGGTCGCCTTCACCGACGCCCAGGCCGGGTCGCCGGGCTGCACCCCGAGTTCGGCCAGGGCGGCCGTCGTGATCTCGGCGACCACCGGCACCGGGCCGTCGAGGCGGAGCCGGACCCGGTCGGCGTGGCGGTCGACGTCGGCGACGACCACGGCCCAGACGTTGCGGGGGCTCCCCGAGGGCCGCTCGCGATGCACCGCGATCGCCGAGGGCCGCAGCGCGACGAGCACCGGTCCGTCCGGGGCGTCGTCGGTGACGGTGAGCTGCCCGCCGGCGTCGAGGGTGACCGTGCCGCCGGCCGACCGGCCGGCCAGCAGGTTCATCCCCACGAGTTCGGCCACGTACCGAGAGCGCGGATGCGCGGTCACCTCGGCGAGCGTGCCGGCCTGCACGACCCGACCCTGCTCGACGACGACCACCCGGTCGGCGAGCGCATACGCGTCGATCGGGTCGTGGGTGACGAGCACCGTGACCCCGGCGAACCCGTCGAGGTGGCGCCGCAGGTCTCGCCGGACCGCACCACGCGTGCCGGCGTCGAGGGCAGCGAGCGGTTCGTCGAGCAGCAGCAGGTGCGGTTCGGTCGCGAGCGCACGGGCGAGCGCGACCCGCTGGGCCTGGCCGCCGGACAGGGCGCGGGGGCGGTGACGGGCGTGGTCGGCGAGGCCGACCCGGTCGAGCCAGGCCCGGGCCCGGGTGCGGGCGTCGCGGCGGTGCACCCCGCGGGCCCGAAGCCCGAACGCGACGTTCTCGAGGGCGCTCAGGTGGGGAAACAGCAGGTAGTCCTGGAACACGACGCCGATGCGGCGGCGCTCGGGCGGCACGAACCGACGGGTGCCGGGGTCGTCGAGCAGGACGCCGTCGAGCGTGACGTGGCCGGCGTCGAGGGTGAGCAGGCCGGCCAGGCAGCGGAACAACGTCGTCTTGCCGGCGCCGTTGGGGCCCAGCACGGCGACCGTCTCGCCCGGCGCGACCTCGAGTGCGACCTCGAGCGCGAGCGGCCCGATCCGGCGGGTGACCTCGGCCGACAGGCCGGTGGCGCCGTGGTCGATGCCGTGGCGGCCGCTCGGTCTCACGGGGCGGGTGCCGTGCCGCCGAGGTACCGGTCGCGCAGCGCGACGAGCACACCGAACGACACTGCGATGAGTACGAGGCTGAGCACCACGGCGTCG
>JBILVB010000173.1:0-7762 GCA_044370695.1 Acidimicrobiales bacterium
GCCACGACCGCAGACTAGTCGTCGTGCGCGGAATCAGGTCGTCGCTGTGCGCGGTATCGGATCGTCGTCCTGCGCGGGTGCTCCCGCCGGGCCAAACTGATGCATGCCTCTGTCCCAGCACGCCGCTGCCGACCCCGGCAGGATCGCCACCGTCATGGCCGCTTCCGGCGCCACCGTCACCTACGGCGAACTCGACGCCCGCAGCCGCCGCCTGGCCAACCTGTTCGCCGCCGCCGGCCTCGGCGAGGGCGACGTGGTGGCGCTGTTCATGGAGAACAACATCCGCTACCACGAGGTCTACTGGGCCGCCGTGCGCAGCGGCATGTACCTGTGCGCCGTCAACAAGTACCTGACCGCCGAGGAAGCCGCCTACATCGTCGCCGACTCGGGAGCCAAGGCCGTGGTCACCTCGGCCGCACTCGGCGCCGTCGCCTCGGCGATGGACCTGCCCGACACCTGCGTCGTGCGACTCGCCGTCGACGGCCCGGTCGACGGGTTCGACCGCTACGAGGACGCCATCGCCGGGTTCGGCACCGACCGCCCCGACCGGGAGACGCTCGGCGACTTCATGAACTACTCGTCGGGCACCACCGGGCGCCCCAAGGGGATCCGCCGGCCGCTGACGGGCCGCGCATTCACCGAACCGTCGAACCTCGACGTCCTGGTCCGGACCATGTACTCGATCGGCCCGGACAGCACGTACCTGTCGCCCGCGCCGCTCTACCACTCGGCCCCGCTCGCGTTCACCGCTGCGGTGCACAGCCTCGGTGGCACCAACGTGATCATGGAGCGCTTCGATCCCGCCGAGGCGCTCCGGTCGATCGAACGCCATCGCATCACCCACAGCCAGTGGGTGCCGACGATGTTCATCCGCATGCTCAAGCTCGACGACGCCGAACGGCTCGGCCACGACCTGTCGTCGCACCGGGTAGCGGTGCACGCCGCCGCTCCCTGCCCGGTGGCGGTGAAGCGCCAGATGATCGAGTGGTGGGGACCGATCATCCTCGAGTACTACGGCGGCACCGAGCTCAACGGCATGACGTTCTGCACGAGCGAGCAGTGGCTCGCCCACCCCGGCACGGTGGGCACGCCGATCCTCGGCACGCTCCACATCTGTGATGCCGAGGGTGAGGAGCTTCCCAACGGCTCGCCCGGCATCGTCTATTTCGAGCGCGACGAGATGCCGTTCACGTATCACAACGATGCGGCCAAGACCGATTCTGCCCGCCATCCCCGCCACCCGTTGTGGACCAAGCTCGGCGACGTCGGGTACGTGGACGACGACGGGTTCCTCTATCTCACCGACCGCGAGTCATTCATGATCATCTCGGGCGGGGTGAACATTTACCCGCAGGAGATCGAGGACGCGTTGGTGATGCATCCGAAGGTGGCCGACGTGGCCGTGTTCGGCGTCCCCAACGACGATCTCGGCGAGGAGGTCAAAGCGGTCGTGCAGCCCGCTCCCGGCGTGGTCGCCGACGACGCCTTGGCCGCCGAGATCCTGGCCCATGCCCGAGCCCATCTGGCGAACTACAAGGTGCCCCGTTCGGTCGATTTCCTGGCCGAGTTGCCGCGGCTCGAGACCGGCAAGCTCTACAAGCGCCTCCTGCGCGACCGCTACTGGGGCAACAAGGACTCGCGGATCGTCTGAGGCGCCGTGACGGGCGGCCGCGCCGAGTGGCGCGACGCCGGCGACGCAGGTCCGTTCGAGGGCGCCGCGCGCACGGAGGCCGTCAACCGTCGAGTCCCGGCGCAGCGCTCGACTCGATCGCCACCAGGCGATCCAGCGAGGAAACGACGGCAGCGACCGCGTCGCGCTCGGTGAGATGACCGGCCCGGCGCACCCATTCGCTCCAGTCGTCGGGGCACGGGAGCCCCAGAGCCTCGAAGACGACTCCGGCGAAGTCGAAGCGGGCGAGATACGTGTAGACGGGCGCCGGGTCGACGGGCACGAGCAGGGGAACGGCAGATCGAACGAGCGTCAGCACGACCCTCGCGTTCCCGCTGTCGAGTGCCGAACGGATGCCGTCACGGATCTCCGTTGCCATGGCCCGCATCCGATCCGGGTCGGAGGGGGCGAGGAGGGCGAGCGCCTCCAAACGGACACTGAGCGCTTCCTCGACGAGCTTCCTCGTCCCCAGGCGTGAGCCGATCTCCAACGCCTCGTTCGCCAGGTCGAGCGCCCGGGCCGGGTCGTACCGGCACCGCAACATCGCCACGCGGGAGGCCTGCGAGCACAGCGCAAGGTCGTCGCCGAGTCTCCGGGCCCGCTCGAGGGCCGCCTCGGCCCGTCGGTGGACGACGGACTCGTCGGCCACGGCGCTCGCCGTGTCCCAGAACAGACGGATGATCTGCGCGGCCAGCCAGCTCCGTTCGAGGGTGAGGCCGATGTGATCGTTCCGCTCCGCGAACCCGCCGAGCAGCGCGATCGCGGCTTCCCACCGGCCGAATCCCATGGACTGCAACGTCGCATGACGTGCGGCGATCACGGGATCGCCGAGAAACCGCTCCGGCACCCCTCCGATCGACCCGTCGGCGAGTGGGATGCCACGCACGTGATCGGACGATGCACCCCACGCCGCGCAGACCGCCGCAGCCCTGGTCCAGTCATCCTCGAGCAGGATCGGCCGAACCCAGTCGAACACCTCGTGTGTGGGCCGGTCGAAGGCTGCCCCCGCCACGGCAGCAACGATCTCGTGCGACGTACCGTGGCGGCCCGAACCGCGGGCGTACGCCACGGCGATGCGGAGGTTGTCGACCTCCGCACAGAACCGGCGGAACCCGTCGGCAGCCTGCGGCGTGCCGGCACACGAGTGGACCCACCCGGCGAGATGGTCGGCCCACGCCAGATGGCGGTCCCGTACCTCGTCGATTCGACCCGACTCCGCGAGGCGATCCTCGGCGAACTGACGCAGGGTCTCGAGCTGGTGATACCGCGTGCCGAGCGCCGTTCTCGACACGACCACCATCGATCGGGACACCAACCGATCGACCACGTCGAGCAGGTCGAACTCGTCGAGTCCGGTCACGGCACCGAGACCGTCGACCAGTGTGCCGCCCGCGAAGACGGCGAGGTGGAGGAACACCTGACGTTCGTCGGGATCGAGCATCTCGTAGGACCAGGCGACCGCCGCCTGCAGCGTGCGATGCCGCTCGGCACCTTCCCGACCACCGCGCAACAGCCGGAAACGATCACCGAGGCGGACATCGATCTCGGCCGGTGACAGGCTGCGACACCTCGCCGCGGCCAGCTCGATCGCCAGCGGAATCCCGTCGAGGCGAGCGCAGATCCGATCGATCACCGCCCGAGCGGCTTCGATGTCGAGGTTCGGATCCAGCGCCAAGGCCCGCTCGCAGAACAGCGCCACACCGTCGGCTTGCGGGAGCGAGCCGACGGGAACGAGGTACTCGCCGCGCACACCCAGCGCCTCCCGGCTCGTACAGACGATGCGGACGTCGGGAGCCGCAGCACGCAGCGCCGTCACGAGTTCTCGAGCCGCGCCGAGCACGTGCTCGCAGTTGTCGAACAGCACCAGGGCATCTCGCCCGGCGAAGTGATCGCAGAAGGCCTGCAGCGCGGTCCGGCCGGCGGACTCCAACGCCCCGACCGCCACCATCGCCGCCGGCATCACCGCCTCCGCCGACGTCGCGACCGACAGATCGATCCACCGCACCCCGCCGACGACGCTGTCGAGCGCGCCGTGCGCCACCTCCAGAGCCAGCCGGGTCTTGCCCATGCCACCGACCCCGGTGAGGGTCACCAACCGGTGACGTCCCACCACCTCCCAGATCGACGACAGTTCCTCGACGCGACCGACCAACTCGTCATCGAGCGGCGGCAACCCGGTCGGCACCAGCTCCGGTCGAACGCTCAGCGTTTCGACCGGGGCGAGGCCCGGCGCGTCGACCGCCCACGCCTCGTCCGGTGTTGCGAACCCGGCGAGCGCCACCGGGCCGACACGCCGCAACGTCAACCCCTCCGGACCCCGCTCGGCCAGCAATCCCGCACACGCACTCGACACCAACACCCCACCCGGTGGGCACGCCGCCATCAGCCGCGCCGCCCGATTCACCGCCGTACCGAACACATCCGCATCCCGACGGTGCACCACCCCGGTGTGCACCCCAGCACGCACCTGCACCCCGTCGGGATGCCGCCACACCGCCGCACCGATCCGCTGCTGCATCGACGCCGCCGCCCCAACCGCCCCCACCGGATCCTCGAACACGGCCAACAGCCCGTCCCCGGTGTGCTTCACCACCACCCCACCGCTGCCCTCGACGACCTCCCGCAGGATGGCGTCGTGCAACTCGAGATCCACCCGCATCGCCGACTCGTCCGAGGCCCACCGACGCGTCGAACCCACGATGTCGGTCAACACCAACGACACCACCGACGCCATCAGCCCACCCCCTCGACCGAACGAGCGCGCCATCGCCACAGGACCGGTCCGGTGAGCGTAGCGATCGATCAGCCCGGCTTTTTCCGAGTGCAGGTCACCAGGTGATGAATGCTCCTGGCAGTGTAGGAGGGTCGAGCGCGAGGTGAGGGTGGGCGTGGGCGGATACAGACGCATCCTGGTGGGAGTCGACGGGACGGATCGCTCCTTTGCGGCTGCTGTCCGCGCGATCGAGATGGCGATGAGCACCGGCGCCGACCTGTACGTCCTGTCGGTGGTGCCGGTGCCGGTGCCAGGGGTCCCGATCGCGCCCGCCGGGCGAACGACGATCGACCGTTCGCTCACCGACCGGCGCGCCCGTGCCGCCGAGGCGGGGGGCCCCCCGCCCCCGACCCCCCGCGGCCACCCACTGCGCGTCACGACCGCCGTCGTCGACGGCGACCCGGCGACCTGCATCGTGCGGACCGCCGTCGACGTGGGCGCCGACGTCATCGTGGTGGGCAACCGGGGCCTCGACCCGGCCGGTCGGTACGTGCTCGGCAGTGTGCCCGAGGCGGTCCTCCACGCCACCGCCTGCGACGTCCTCATCGTGCGCACGGCGTGAGCCGAGCGCTCCGGCGGCATCGCTCGTTGCGCCGCCGTCCGTCGGCCGTCGCCGCCGTCAGGCCCTGACGTCGACGAACGGCTCACCCAGCACGGCGTCGTCGAGCGCCAGGCCCAGTCCCGGCAGGTGCGGATCGGGCTGCAGGAACGAGCCGACCCGGGCCGACGGCCCGGTCACGTGGCGCACGGTCACCCAGCTGTCGAAGTCGACCGAATGCGTCCGGCGCGCTGCGGGGGTCGACGCGTTGACGTGTGCGAACACCGTGTCGGCGAGGTTGCAGCCCGACGCGTCCTCGACGGTCACGTTGATCCCGAGTTCGACGGCGGCATCCCGGATGACGCGGCCCGGCGTGATGCCGCCCACGCGGGTGAGCTTGACCGTGATCGCGTCGGCCACGCCGAGGCGATGGGCGTCGAGGAGCGCGGCCAGCGACACGATCGATTCGTCGAGCACGATCGGCCCCGCCCAGCTGCTGCGGAGGTGGGCGCAATCCGTGAGCGACGCGCACGGTTGCTCCAGGTAGATGCCGGCACCACCCGGGCCGAGCTCACGGACGAACCGGCGGGCGTCGGCCAGCGAGAAGCCACAGTTGGCGTCGGCGAAGATCGCGACCTCGGGACCGACCTCGTCGCGCACGGCGAGCACGCGGTGCGCGTCGGTGATCGGATCGTCGCCCACCTTCACCTGGAGGCGCCGGTACCCCTGCGCAAGACGCTCGATCGCCTTGGTGCGCACCGCCTCCGTCGTACCGCCCTGCACCGGCCGGTAGAGCGGCGTCGCCTGCGGTCCGTCGGCGCCGAGGCGGCTCCACAGGGGCACCCCGTCGAGGCGCGCGGCCAGGTCCCACACGGCCACGTCGATCGGTGATTTCGCGTAGGGGTGACCACGAAGGGCGTCGCCCATCGTGCGGTACACGGCCTCCGGGCGGCGGGGGTCGGCACCGAGCACGGCGCGGGCGAGGAAGCCGACACCGGTGACCTGACCGGCGTGGTACTGCGCGTCGTAGGTGGTGCCGACCGTTCCCGACTCCCCGATGCCTACGGTGCCGTCATCGGCGGTCACCCGGACCACGACCGCGTCCATCCCCGAGGTGACCCGATCGCCCGACATCCGGTACGCGCCTTCGACGTACGGGAGATGGATCGTCCACGCCGTGACCCGTTCGATGCGCACGGGACCAGTCTGCAACAGCCCCGGCCGGGGCCCGGCTCAACCGACGAGCGAGGCGAGCACACCGAGGGCGCCGCACACGGCCAGCACCCGCAGCACACCCCAGCGGCGCCGGAACACCAGCACCAGCGCGACGGCGGCGATCGCCACGGCAGGGCCGTCCACCTCCGACCACACCGGAACCTCGACCGCCACCGGACCCCAACCGGCGAAACGGGTGCGGTCGAACAGCGTGTGCAGCGCGAAGAACAGCGCCAGGTTCGCGATCACCCCGACCACCGCCCACGACACACCGGCCATCGCCGACGCGAGCAACCGGTTGTGCCGCAACGCTTCCACGTGCGGCGCGCCGAGGAACACGAACACGAAGCACGGCACGAAGGTCACCCACACCACGAGCGTCGCCCCCAGCACACCGGCCACCCAGGGATCGAGCGGGCCGGGGAACCGGTGGGCGCCGAGGAACCCGACGAACTCGAGCACGAGCACCAGCGGCCCCGGCGTCGTCTCGGCCAGTGCGAGGCCGTGCACCATCTCGCCGGGCAGCAGCCAGCCGTGGACGTCGACGGCCTGGCGGGCCACGTACGACAGCACCGCATAGGCACCGCCGAAGGTCACCACTGCGACACCGGAGAAGAACACGCCCTGATCCACGAGCACGTGATCCGGGCCGAGGGCGAGCGCGGCGAGGACGACCGGCGCTGCCCACAGCACGCCCCCGACGGCGAGGATGCGTCCCGCACGACCCCACGTGGCCCGCTCTGCGTGCAGGGCGTCGTCGGCCAGCAACGGCTCCGGGCCGTCGTCGACGTCCGGGGCGGGCGGGGCGGCCCACTCGGATCGCCATCGGGCGATCAGCGCGCCGGCCAACGCCGACGTCACCACGACGACCGGGAACGCGACGCCGAACACGGCGAGCGCGACGAAGGCGCCAGCGGCGATCGCTGCGGCCACTCGTTGGCGCAACGTGCGGCGCCCGATACGCCACAACGCTTGCGCCACAACGGCAACGACGGCGGGAGCGACCCCGGCGAACAGGCCCGACACGACACCGGTGTCACCCCAGGCGACGTAGACGATCGAGAGCGCGAGCAGGGCCAGGTAGCCGGGGAGTACGAACAGCGTGCCGGCCACGAGCCCGCCGGCGGTGCCGTTGAGCAGCCAGCCGAGGTAGACCGCGAGTTGCTGGGCCTCGGGGCCGGGCAGGACGGTGCAGAACGACAGTGCGTGCAGGAACCGCCGCTCGCCCACCCACCGCCGGCGTTCCACCAACTCTCGGTGCATCACGGCGATCTGACCGGCCGGACCGCCGAAGGAGCGGATCGACACCGCCCACCAGACGCGGACGGCCTCGCCGAAGGGGACGACGTCACGCCGGGCCATGGTCCGCAGCCTCGCCGACGACGGCCGCACGGTTCTCACCAAGGTCTCGCGTCGGGCGAGCGGCGCTCTCACCCTGCAGGCGCATCGTGGTGTCCAGCAGGGAGCACGGTGCTCCCGCTCCACGAGAGGAAACGACGATGAGCATCTCCCGCAAGCACCTCCGCTCCGGTCTCGCCGGTCTCACCCTGGCCGCCACGCTCGGCGG
>JBILVB010000040.1:0-24847 GCA_044370695.1 Acidimicrobiales bacterium
CCGGGGGACAACATCTCGATGTTGGTGGAGTTGGGGAAGCCGATCGCGATGGACGAGGGTTTGCGGTTCGCGATCCGTGAGGGTGGTCGTACCGTGGGCGCCGGCCGCGTCACCAAGATCATCAAGTGATCGGAACGGACTGAACGACATGGCACAAACGCTCCGAATCCGCCTCAAGGCCTACGACCACGAGATCATCGACACCTCGACCCGGAAGATCGTCGAGACCGCGGCGCGAACGAATGCGACGATCCGCGGTCCGATCCCGCTGCCGACGGACAAGCACCGCTACACCGTCATCCGCTCGCCCCACAAGGACAAGGACTCGCGCGAGCACTTCGAGATGCGGATCCACAAGCGGCTGATCGACATCGTCGACCCGTCGCCCAAGACGGTCGACTCGCTCCAGCGTCTCGACCTTCCGGCCGGCGTCGACATCGAGATCAAGATCCAGTGAGTTGACGGCCGAGCGCCGAGAGCTCGCCGAGGGCCGGCCCGCAGGGCCGGCCCTCGGCGCGTCCGGCCTCGCGCCTCAGCCGGCGGCAGCGAAGCGCCGCAGCACCCGGCGCTCCAGGGCGGCGAGGCCGAGATAGAGCACGACGCTCACCACGGCGACGGTCACGGCGATCGACCAGAGCATCCCGTAGGCGAGCTTGCCGCGACTGGCGGCCAGGAGTCCGCCGAGACCGGCACCGGTGGCGAGGTACTCGGCGATGACGACACCGAGCAATGCCCGGGGGGTCGCCAGGCGGGCCGCGACGAACAGGTACGGCAGCGCCCCGGGCAGGCCGACCTTGCGCAGTTCGGTGAATCGGGAGCCGTTCACCGACCGGACAACGTCGAGGATGCTCGTCGGCGTCAGCGCCAGGCCCTGCGCGATCGTCACGAAGCTCGGGAAGAACGTGACGGACACGGTGACCGCGACGGTGGCCGACATCCCTCGGCCGAGCAGGAGCACGAGCAACGGCGTGAGGGCGATCAGCGGCATGGTCTGGGTGACCAGCGCGATCGGCAGGAGCGTGCGAGCCAGCGCGGGCGCCAACGTGCTCAAGAGCGCGAGCCCCAATGCGGCAGCGAGCCCGCAGGCCAGCCCGAGGGCGGCCACGGGCAGGCTCTCGGCGAACGCCGACCACAGCGCCGCCCGGTTTGTTCCCGAGGCGGGTCCCGTCACCAGGTACTCCCACAGATCGGCCGGGCGCTTCGCGATGATCGTCGGCAGACCGGACGTGACGACGTACACCCACCACAGGCCGAGGGCGACACCGATCGATGCGAGCCCGAGCAGAGGGTCGAGCCAGGCCCGCTCGCTGCGGCCGGCGCCGGCGGCCAGCTCGCCCGACATACGGGTCGACACCGTCGGTCCTGTCGTGGTGCGCAGCAGGCGTCGGCCGAGGAGGGCGAACACGCCGTAGCCGGCACCGGCCACCACGGTCGCGGCCAGCCCGATGCCCCAGATCCGAGCCGGGACGGCCTGGCCGAGCGAGCCGAGCAGGTAGACCCCCAGCCCGTAGCGGCCGCCGAGGAACTCGCCGAGGATGGCGCCGAGCAGCGCCGCCGGAGCTGCGACGCGCAGGCCCGAGACGAAGGCCGGCAACGCCGTACGGATCCGCAGCCGCCACAACACGTCCCGAGCGCCACCGCCGACGGAACGCACGACGTCGACGCTGGAGGGGTCGACACCGCGGAGGCCGACGAGCGTGGCGACCATCGGCGGGAAGAACACGGCGAGTGCGGCCAGGATCACCTTCGGGGTCTCACCGTCGTAGGCCACCCCGACGATCGGGGCGACGACGATGAGCGGCATGCAGAACAGGGCGACCAGGACACCACGCAGCAGCCGTTCGGCCAGCGGCACCAGCGTGAACAGCACGGCGAAGGCCACGGCCACCACGTTGCCGATCAGGAACCCGGCGAGTGCGTTGCGTCCGCTGGCCCGGAGGTGTGCGGGATAGTCGCCCCGGTCCCACCACCACTGCTCGACGATCGCGCTCGGCGCCGGCAGGGCGCCGCCCGCCACCCAGCCGGCCCGTCCGGCGATCTCCCACAGCAGCAGCGTGGCGGTGAGGCTGGCGAGGAGCGACCAGCGCGACCTCGCGGGGTTCATCGTCGCCGAACCGTGGTGTCCAGCAGGTCGGCGAGGTCGTCGCAGATGGCGTGGAACGCCGGGTCACGCAGCAGTTCGACCTGGCGGGGTCGGGCGAAGGGCACGCCGACCCGCTCGAGGATGCGGCCCGGTCGGGCGCTCATGACGGCGACCTCGTCGGCGAGGAAGACGGCTTCGGCGATCGAGTGCGTGACCAGGACCGTGGTGGGCGCCGTCTCCATCCAGATGCGCTGGAGCTCGATGTTCATGGTCCGGCGTAGCAGCTCGTCCAGGGCGCCGAACGGCTCGTCGAGCAGGAGCAGCTCGGGCTCGATCGCCAGCGCCCGGGCGATGGCCACCCGCTGGCGCATCCCGCCCGAGAGCTCCCCCGGCGTGGCGTGCTCGAAACCGGTCAGACCGACGAGCGCGATCAGCGCGTCGATCCGGTTCGGGTCGATCCGGCGGCCGAGCACCTCGAGGGTGAGCGAGATGTTGCGCCGAACGCTCCGCCAGGGCAGCAGGGAGGCGTCCTGGAACGCAACGCCGACGGCACCGCTACGGCGCAGTTCGGCTGGAGGACGTCCGTGGACCGACAGCGTCCCCTCGGTGGGCTGGTCGAGATCGCCGAGCAGGCGCAACAACGTCGACTTCCCGCACCCGGACGGACCGATCAGCGCCGTGAACGATCCCCGCGCGACCTCGAAGTCGATGCCGTCCAGTGCGACGACCTCGTTGCGGCGCAATCGGAATCGCTTGGACACTCCGCGTACGGCGACCCCGGTCATCGCGGCCCGGACGAACCCGCTGCCCGGATCCGGCGCAGCTCCTCGATCGGCGGAAGATGTTCGTGCTCGGTCCCGGGGAGCAGTTCCCAGCGGACGCGGCCGAGGCTGCGATCCACGGGCACGCGCCGGCTCTGGGTCGGCGTGACGATCCAGTCGACGGCGACGTCGTGGTCCTCGCCGGCGAGATCCTCCTCGACCACTTGGCAGTCGTGGACCACGTCGACGATCTCCGAACGTTCGTCGGTGAGACCGACTTCGGACAGCATCGCCCACTCCAAGTCGAAGTAGCCGTGGCCTTTCCCGAAGCGGATTCCGTTGCGACTCACGGCCGATCCACCCGTGACCAGCAGGCGCAGGGGTGAGCGACCGGCCAGGTCCGACAGGGTGACCGGCTCGGCGTAGCGGTCGAGACCGTCGAGTGTGGCGGCGTAGGAACGCTCGGCCTCGGGCACGCACGACGGGCGGAGCAGCAGGAATCCGCGGCGGATGCCGTAGGTGGTGACGAGCAGGTCCTTGCCGTCGGCCATCACCGCTCGCCGCAGCAGTTCGGTGGAGTTGTCCGGGGTGACGAAGACCCACGTCGCTTCCCGGTAGGCGTCGAGTCGCCGCACCCGCTCGGTCGCCTCTTCGCTTCCTTCGAAGTCCGCGATGAACGCCGAGAAATCCCAATGGAATCGGGAGTCCGGCCGAGCGACCGCCCGGAGCGCGGCCCAGATGCGTTCGCGGTGATGCTGCGTGGGATCGACGTTCACGGCATGCTCCTGTCGGGGACGAAGGCCTCCTCGGCGAGCTCGCGCAGATAGGCGAAGGTGGCCAGGAGGTTCGGATCGAGGCGGGACCAGTCGATGCCGGTGGGCTTGGGGAAGCCCCCGATGGTCGTGCTGGTGCCCTGCGGGGTGATGACCACGTCCATCGGGCAGTCGAGCGGGCCGGGCGCCGGCCCGGAGTCGAGCACCTGGCAGTCGTGCACGATCACCACCGCCGGCACGTCGGGCCCGACCAGGCCGAGCTCGCTGAGCAGGCCCCACTCCAGATCGACGTAGGCCTGACCACCACCGATGTGCCGGCCCGGGCGCGTCACGGCGAGCGCTCCGGTGACGAACAGCCCGAGCCGCTCGCTCGCTCGCAGCGCTGCGAGCGGCAACGGCTCGCCGGTGCGCTCCATGCCGTCGAGCGTGGCGGCGAGCACCCGGTGCGATGCGGGGATCCGGGCCGGGTCGAGTCGGACGAACCCCCGCCGCATCCCGAAGGTCGGTACCAGCAGGGTGATCCCGTCGTCGAGAGCAGCGCGGCGGACGTCTTCGAGGCTGTTGTCCGGGGCCACGAACATCGCAGAGGCGGCCCGGTAGGCCGGCAGCTGCCGCAGTCGTTCGACACACCGGCCGCTGCCCTCGAAATCGGGCACGAAGGAGGCGAGGTCGTCGTGGAATCGGCTGTCGGGCCGGGCGACCTCGGCGAGGCGGCTACGAACGAGCCGTCGCACCTGGGTGGCTTTGTCGACGAAGGTTCCCCGTCCGGGTTCCGAACGCAATAGACCCTGGCGGCACAGCTCCTCGACGGCCCGGCGAAGGGTGCCTCGGCTGACGCCGAACCGAGCCATCAGCGCCGGTTCGGCGGGTAGGGGACGGTCGTCGTCGAGCGGCGTCCCGAGCGCCAACTCCTCGATCCCGACGAACACCTGGTGATAGAGCGGTGCCGCCCCCGCGTTGCTGCGCTGCAGGGGGATCACCCGCGGGACCGGAGGCTCCACGGCTGGGGATGCTGTCATGACGTCAGGTCAACCGACGGCAACGTCGACCAGTTCGAAGCGGTCGACATCGACCAGACCACGGTCGGTGATCCGCAGCGATGGGATGACCGAGAGCGCCAGGAACGACAGCTGCATGAACGGTGCGGGCAGGGTGATGCCGAGCTGTCCGGCCGCAGCCGTGCCGAGGTGATGGATGGCGGCGGCGACCTCGGGCGCCGGGCGGTCGCTCATCAGTCCGCCGATGGGGAGGGCGACCTCGGCGAGCACGTTCCCGTCGAGGACGGCAACCTGGCCGCCCCCGAGTTCGGCCAGGCGGTTGACCGCAACGGCGAGATCCCGGGGACCGTTCGGGCCGGGCGCGCCGCACGCGACGACGTTGTGGGCGTCGTGGGCGACCGTCGACGCGATCGCGCCGCGCTGGATGCCGAAGCCGCTGACCACGCCGAGACCGATTCGTCCGGTGGCCCGATGACGCTCGAGGACGGCGATGCGGGCGACGTCGGTGCCGCCGACGACGCCGTCGAGCCGGTCGGTGACGATCGTGCCCGGCCGGACGCCGATGATCCGAACCGGGGCGCCGTCGGCCAAGCCGTGGTCGAGGTCCTCGGCAGTGATGCCGGCGGCGAGGCGGACCGACTGGTGCATCCACGCCGGGGCCGGGGCCGCCGGTACGACCCCGGGGAGCGGATGCCCGTTGCGGGCCACCAGCCGACCCCGCTGGTAGACCGCAGCGGGCTGCCACGACGACAGGTCGTCGAAGACGACCACGTCGGCCTGGTAGCCGGGAGCGAGTTGACCCAGGTGGTGGAAGCCGTGGTACTCGGCGGCATTCATGGTGGCCAGGACCAGCGCGTCCTCGACCGACAATCCGCCGGCCGTCGCCAGTCGGCAGCAGTCGTTGACATGGCCCCGCTCGAGGACGAGATCGGGTTCGCGGTCGTCGGTGCACCATGCCAGGTGGCGCACCCCGCCGATCCGGGTCAGCGGGAGCAGCGTGGCCAAGTTCTGGCTCGCCGACCCCTCCCGGATGAAGACCCACATCCCCTTGCGGCGCTTCTCGAGCGCTTCGTCGAGGGCGAAGCACTCGTGGTCGCTCTCGACGCCGGCGGCCAGATACGCGTCGAGCAGCCGGCCCGTCAGGCCGGGGGCATGACCGTCGACCCGGCGATGGCCGGCGGCGGCGATCTTGGCCCGGACGTCGGGTCGACCCGCGATCACTCCCGGGAAGTCCATGACCTCGGCGACGCCGATGGCCCCGAGTCGGTCGAGCACTTCGGCGACGTCTTGCGGCCCGAGCGAAGCGCCGGACGATTCGAACCGGGACGCCGGCACGCAACTCGACGCGCAGATCCCGAACGTGAACGGCAGGCCCTCGGCGGCGTCGCGCAGGGCGGCGATCCCGGGGACCCCGAACACGTTGGCGAGTTCGTGCGGATCGGCGGCGACGGCGGTGGTGCCATGGGGGAGGACGGACCGCACGAACTCGTCGACCCACAGTTTCGTGGACTCGAGATGCATGTGGGCGTCCACGAAGCCGGGGGTCACGGCGGCTCCGCCGAGATCGTGTACCTCGAGCGCCTCGCGCTCCCCCCAGCCGGCCACCGTGCCGTCGCAGATCGCGAGGGGCACGTCGAGCCACTCGCCGGTGGGGGGTAGGAAGACCCGGCCACCGGTGAGCAGCAGGTCGGCGGGCTCGTCGCCACGAGCGACGGCGAGCGCACGGAGGGACGCAGGGCGCCGAGCCATCGCCGGTCAGATCTCCTTGGCCAGCGAAGTGTCGAACATGGCCTTGGTCGCCTTGATCCCGATGGCCTCCAACGCCTTGATGTTCTTGTCGATGTCGGCATCGGTCATGGTGAAGATGCCCGAGCTCGACACGATGAGGTCCTTCTGCGTCTTGTTGAAGAAGATCTCGTTCTCCACCGTCCGCCCGGTGCCCTTGAACCACGTGTCCTTGAACTGTGGCGGGTAGGTGGCCGGATCCTTGAAGTTCTCGTCCCAGCCCTGCCGGCTCGCCCGGAGAAACTTCACCAAGAGGTCACGCTTGTTCTTGAGCGTGTCCTCGGTGACGACGACGGTGTCGTTGTAGATCGTGAACCCGAAGTCGTAGAGCAGGAACCACGACGGGTCGGCGCCTGCCTGTTGGATCGTGTAGGGCACGTTCACGGCGAAGTCGATGGTGGCGTCCACCTCCCCCTTGATCAGCGGAGTCGGGTCGTACTGGTACGGAACGATGGTGACCTTTGACGGGTCGATCCCGTTGATCTTCAACATCGCCTCGACCGACAGCGTGTTCACCGGCGGCACCGCCAGCTTCTTGCCCACGAGGTCCTGGGGCTTGGAGATGTTGTTCTTCTTGAGGGTGACGACGCCGATGGGGTTCTTCTGGAACTGGGTGCCGATGATCTTGAACTTGGCCCCCTCGGTCGTGATCGCCTTGATCGTCGTGTCGGGCGTGGTGAGTGCCACGTCGGCCTTCCCCGACAGCAGCGACGACTCGGGGATCACGTCGGGGCCGCCCGGGAGGTAGGTGAGGTCGATCCCCTGGGCCTTGTAGAGCCCCTTGTCGATCGCGAGGAAGTAGCCCATGAACTCGGCGTCGTTGATCCACGCCGCCTGCAGGGTCAGCTTCTGCGTCGCTGCGCCGCCGCCCGCCTTGACCGTCGTGGTGGCGCCCGACGAGTCGTCGTCGCCACACGCGGCCAGGACCGATCCGGCCCCGCCGAGCACCACTGCACCGCCGAGCAGCCGGGCTCCCTGGCCCAGCACCTGCCTGCGTGTCCACGTCATCGCGCCTCCCAGGGCTCCGGCGCTCCGGACGAGCGCGCTCGGGCAACCGTCGCCGGAGCGTGTTTCAGGATCGTTTCTCGATCGAGACTCTTCCATGAAGAGGCTTAGACGTCTAGACGTTTGCTCCTCGCCCGATGGCGGGTGCCCGTGCCGGGGCTACCGTCGGCGCGATGCAGATCGACCTGATGGCCGGGGGCCTGGCCCTTCGTGAGGTGCAGGCCCTCGCCCGCGACACCCGGGCTGCGGGTTTCCACGGGATGGTGTTCACCGAGTCGGGACGCACGGCGTACTTGTCGGTCGCCGCTGCGGCGCTGGCCGTGGAGGATCTGCACCTCGCCACCGGGATCGCCGTCGCGTTCCCGCGCAGCCCGGTCGTCACGGCGTCGACGGCGTGGGAACTCGCCGAGGTCTCGGGCGGACGGTTCCGCCTCGGTCTCGGCAGCCAGGTCAAGGCCCACATCGAACGGCGCTACGGCGTGGCGTTCGACCCGCCGGGGCCACGGCTTCGTGACTACGTCGAAGCGGTCCTGGCCGTCTTCGCGGCCTACGCCGGCACCGCCAAACTCGACCACCACGGTCCCTACTACACCCACACGCTGCTGCCCCCGGGGTGGTCGCCCGGGCGGATCCCGGTCGCTCCGCCACCGATCGACGTCTCGGCGGTCAACCCGTGGATGCTCCGGATGGCCGGCGAGGTCGCCGACGGCATCCACGTCCACCCGCTCCACACGCCCACCTACCTGCGCGAGACCCTCGCGCCCAACGTCGCTGCCGGTGCGGCGAAGGCCGGGCGGGACCCGTCCGCCGTGAAACTCCTCGTGCCGTGCTTCACGGCGCTCGGTGACACCGAGGCCGCGCGGGCGCCGTGGCGGGAAGCGGCGCGCACGCAGGTGGCGTTCTACGGATCGACACCCAACTACGCCTTCGTGTTCGACCAGATCGGCGCCGAGGGCACCACCGCCCGTATCCGGGAGAAGCAGAAGGCCGGCGACATCGCCGGGATGGCGGCGTGCGTGAACGACGAGATCCTCGAGCACTTCCTCGTCGAGGGTGATGCGG
Organism: Acidimicrobiales bacterium; assembly: GCA_044370695.1. Lineage (GTDB taxonomy): Bacteria > Actinomycetota > Acidimicrobiia > Acidimicrobiales > Ilumatobacteraceae > JBEIFW01. The sequence goes on from JBILVB010000040.1 coordinate 8,468, forward strand.
ATGCCGTCGCCGCGGGGATCCGGTCGCGGTACCAAGGCGTCGCCGAGCGGGTGGTCCTCTACTTCGCCGGTCGGCTCTGGCGGGAGGACCCGGCGGGGTTCTCCCGACTCGGCGAGGTCGCCAGGAGCCTGTCGCAGTAGGGTCCGACCGTCCGGTCCAGGGGAGGCCGGCTCGCACACGGGGGGAACCGAGTCGTGAAGATGCTCACCCAGTACCCGCTGTTTCAGCAGGCGTACTTCGTCAACGACCTCGAGCAGGCGATCCATCACTGGAATCGCGTGCTCGGCGCCGGTCCGTTCCACATCACGCACCATCACCGCTGTGACCGGTTCATGTACCGGGGAACCGAGCAGGAGGCCGACGTGTCGTACGCGTTCGGTTACCTCGGTGACACGATGATCCAGTTCATCGTGCAGCACGACGAGACCCCGTCCATCTATCGGGACATGTACGCGGCGGGCCAGGAGGGCTACCACCACATGGCCGTGCTGGTGAACGACTTCGAGGCCGAGTACCAACGGCTGATCGACCTCGGGTTCGAACCAGCCTGCCGGCTGTACGCCGACGGCGTCGATGCGGCGTACTTCGACACCCGGGCCTTCAACGGCGGGTTCCTCGAGATCCACGGCGACCCGCCGCACATCCTGGCTGCGTTCGCGAGCTGGCGGCGGGCGCACGAGCTGTATCGGCCCGGCGATCCGGCGATCGTCCCCCGGCGTCGGGCGGTCCCTCCGACGTGAACCGGCCCCGGTCCGGTCCGCAGCGGATCCAGGACGTCTCGTTCGCCGAGTTGCTCGAGCTCGAGCCGCACGGGCCGGACACCTGGGTGGGACTGGCCGTGCAGTACCCCTGGGTGGTGCGCCTGTTCGGTGGCCAGGTGCTCGCCCAGGGCCTCCGGGCGGCCGCGCACACCGTCCCGGACGACCGCCCGGTGCACTCGCTGCATTCCTATTTCATCCGGCCGGGCACGCCGAACGAGCCGATCCGCTACGAGGTCGAGCGCTTGCGCGACGGTGGTTCGTTCAGCACCCGGGCCGTGGTGGCGCGACAGTCCTCGGGTGCGATCCTGAACCTCTCGGTCTCGTTCCAGACCCCCGAGCCCGAGGCCGACGTGCAACTGGCCACGCTTCCGGCCGAGGTCCCCTCACCCGATGCACCGGAACTCGACGACACGGGGTGGGGTCGCTTGCTCGACCGCCGCGCCGCGCCGGCGCGGACCGGGTGGGCTGCGCACTGGATCCGCCTGCGCGCCGACCTCGGCGACGACCCGGTGCTCCAAGCCTGCGGGCTCGCCTTCATGTCGGACGCGGCGCCCACCTCGGCTGCCCGCTCGAGTCATCCGGACGCGACGGGCGAGCGGGTGCTCGACCGCGACCGGTTCATGGGGGCCAGCCTCGACCACGCCGTGTGGTTCCACCGTCCGAGCCGCGTCGACGAGTGGCACTGGTTCGACATGGCCTCGCACGGTCTCACCGGCGGGCGCGGGCTCACCACCGGGAACGTGTTGACCGCGTCGGGGGTGCACGTCGCCACCGTCGCTCAGGAGGTGCTCCTGCGCCGCAAGCGGTCGGCTCGCTAGGGTCCGGCGCCATGGGGATCTGTGAAGGACGCGTGGCAATCGTGACGGGTGCGGGCCGGGGCATCGGCCGGGAACATGCCCTCCTGCTGGCCAGGGAGGGTGCGAAGGTCGTCGTCAACGACCTCGGCGGAGCGCCCGACGGCGAGGGCACGGACATGACGCCGGCCCAGCAGGTGGTCGAGGAGATCCGGGGAATGGGCGGCGAGGCCGTCGTCAACGGCGACGACGTCTCGGACTGGGAAGGCGCCCAACGGATGATCAACCAGGCCATCGCGACCTTCGGTGACCTTCACGTGCTGCTGCTCAACGCCGGGATCCTGCGGGACCGGGTGCTCGCGAACATGACCGAGGCCGAGTGGGATGCCGTGGTCAAGGTCCATCTGAAGGGCACCTTCGCCCCGGCCCGGTGGGCCACCGCCTACTGGCGCGAGCAGCACAAGGCCGGCAAGACCGTGGACGCCCGCATCATCACGACCACCTCGGTGTCGGGCATCTACGGCAATCCGGGGCAGACGAACTACGGCGCCGCCAAGGCCGGTATCGCGGCGTTCACGATCATCGCGGCGCAGGAGGTGTACCGCTATGGCGTCACCGTCAACTGCATCTCGCCGGGCGCACTCACCCGGCTGACCGAGCCGTTGCGCCGCGAAGCGCCCACCGATGCCGAGCGTGAGGCCCGGGGGCCGCAGTGGATCGCCCCGATCGGCGCCTGGTTGGCGAGCCCGTTGTCGAAGAACGTCACCGGCCGGGTCTTCCAGGTCGCGGGTGATCGGCTGGCGATCGCCGAGATGTGGCACAAGGGCCCGGAGGCCACCCAGTCGCTCGAGCCCGGCGAACTCACCCCGGTCGTCGCGGACCTGATGGCACGGGCTCGTCTCAACGCCGACATGGGCGGCAACGACGTCGCAGGACCGGGTCGGCCGGGCCACGCCATCTGACCGACGCGGCTCCCGTCAGTCGTTGAGGGCCTGGAGGGCGGCGACGGCTCGCGGGAACCACGCGGTCAGCCCACCGGACGCGAGGTCGACCCGCAGCCCGGCGTCGCACAACGGAAGCGTCGTGTCGACGTCCTGGTGGCGGACGATCTCGCCGATCACCCAGGCGGTGGGCGTCAGTGCTGCGCCGGTTCGGAACGGCCACCGGACCATGAGCCGGCTCCCGATCGGCGGTGCGATCTGCGGCAAGGACCGCAGGCGCAGACCGCTGATCGACGCGTCGATCATCCAGCACGTCTTCCAGATGCTCGGGGCGCTGATGAGTGCGAACGTCGTCGGCGTGTCGACGCGCACGCGCGGCGCCGCTCGACGGTCCGTGCCGTCGTACCCACCGCTAGCCCGCCACGCGGCGACGTCGGATTCCGGCACGACACGCGGTATCGGCAATCCACCCGCCCGGTTTCGTCAACCTTCGATCCGATCCGGCGCAGTCCCCGGTAGGGCAGACTCCAGGGCTGTGGAGAACCTCGACGTCCATCTCGGCGGTCGCCGTCCAGCGGGGCTCAGCTACTGGCCGCTGCCGCAGGATGCGCCCGCAGTCGACATCCCTCGGGAATCGATCCGGATCGTCACGCACGACGGGGCGCTCGTTCGCGGTCTGCTGTGGACGCCGCCGGGCGGCAGACCGTGGAAGACCGCCGTGATCCTGTCGCACCCTCGTGGCGACTTCAGCGTCCACTACGCGTGCCCCTTGCTCGCTGCGGCGGGCTACGCCGTCCTCGGGTTCGGCACCCGCTACCTGAACAACGACACGGACTGCCTCCACGAAGCGCTCGTCACCGACGTGGAGGCCGTGGTCGCAGAGGTCCGCCGTCGCGGTGCCGAGGCCGTGGTGCTGCTCGGCAACTCGGGCGGCGGCTCGCTGATGGCGCTCGCCCAGGCCGAGCGGAGCCTCGGCGACGGCTGGGTCGGTATGGCCGCCCACCCCGGCGAGGGCGTGTTCATGATGAACACGATCGACCCGTCGGTCGCCGACGAGAACGACCCGTTCAGCGTGGTGCCCGAACTCGACATGTACGACCCCGACAACGGCTGGCGCCCCTGGCCCGAGCCGTGCACCTACGACCGCGACTGGCTCGCTCGATACCGCGTCGCCCAGCGCGACCGGGTCGCCCGTCTCGACGCGGTGGCGAAGGCGTCGCTGGCCGAGGCCGAGCAGGCGCGCCAGCGGTCCGGCGCCGTCGACAAGGCACTCGACCCCGCCGGATGGCGTCACCTGCGGGCCCGTGCGGTGTCCATGAAGTACATGGTCATCTACCGGACGCTCGCCAACCCGGCCTACCTCGATCTGACGATCGACCCCGACGAACGTCCGATGGGCAGTCTGTTCGCCTTCCCGGACCCGCTCGACGCCAACTACGGCCGCGGGGGGCTCTCGCGCACGATGACCGCCCGGGGCTGGCTGTCGACGTGGTCGGGCTTGTCGAGCCATGCGCGGCTGGCCGACACGATGCCGGCGATCACCGTGCCGACGCTGCTCGTCCACCCGACGGCGGACACCGAGATCCGGCTCCACGAGGCCCGAGCCATCTCGGCTGCATCGGGGGCGGCCGACAACACCTACGTCGAGATGACCGGGGCTCCCCACTATCTCGAGGGTCACCGGCCCGAGGCCATGGGCATCGTGGCGGAATGGCTGGCGAAGCGGTACCCCTGAGCACGGCCGTACGGATCCCCGGTAACCCTCCTCCCAGGAGGTTCCCAGTCTTCGTCGATAGCCTGGCCACGATGACCAAGGTGCTGCGGGCCCTCGTCGTCGACGACGAGGACAACATCGCGTTCCTCGTCGCCTCGGCACTGCGGCTGCAGGGGATGGTGACTGCGACGGCATCCGGCGGGTTCGAGGCGTTGCGACAGCTCCAGAGCTTCGGACCCGACGTCGTGGTCCTCGACGTGATGTTGCCCGACCTCGACGGCTTCGAGGTGCTCCGGCGGATGCGGAACGACGGCCATCGCCAGCCGGTGTTGTTCCTATCGGCGCGCGACGCGACCGAAGACCGGGTGCGGGGGCTCACGATCGGTGGCGACGACTACGTGCCGAAGCCCTTCTCCATCGAGGAACTCCTCGCACGGGTGGGCGCCGTGCTGCGCCGGGCGGGTCTCGGCGAACAGCGTGCGGCTCTCGCCTGCGGTGACGTGGTGATGGACGACGAGGCGCGGGTGGTCACCAAGGCGGGTCGGGAGGTGCACCTCTCGCGCACCGAATACGAACTGCTCCGTTATCTGCTCACGAACGCCGGGCGTGTCCTCACCCGCGCCCAGATCCTCGACCACGTCTGGGACTACGACTTCGAGGGTGACCCGGCGATCGTGGAGACCTTCATCAGCTACCTGCGTCGCAAGGTCGACACCACCGAACCACGCTTGATCCACACGGTCCGGGGCGTCGGGTACTCGATCCGGGTCCCGGGCTGAGATGGCGGCACGACGTGCCCTGTCGCTTCGGGCCCGTCTGCTCGTCGCCCTGACCATCCTGCTGGTCGCCGTGGGCCTCGGGGGGTACGTCGTGGCCCGTCTGCAGTACGACGAGATCGTCCGGCAGGTCGACCGGCAACTCGCCAACGCAGTGCCCGCCACGCGGGCGTTCGCCAACCGGAGCGTGGCGGCGGACGTGCGAGGCGTGGACCAACGGGCTGCCGACCAGCGTCGCGTCCCGGGCGTTCCGTCGGAGTTCTACGTCGGGTTGCTCGGCTCCGACGGCAGCCTGCAACCCCTCGTCGAGCGCAGCCTGCAGCCGGAGGCCGCGCCCCTCGTCGGGCTCGGCGACGTCGCCGCCCGGGTCCCGGTCGTCCCGGTCGAGGCGCCACCGTCGGCGGCCGGCGGTCCGCTGGCGGGATCGGGACCAGCGGGAGCACCAGGCGCGTTGGGGCCTGCCGCCCGCCCCTGGACCGTCGAGGCGTCGGACGGGGGCACCCGGTACCGGGTGACGGCCCTCAGCCGGCGGGACGGCACCACGCTGGTGGTGGGTCTCTCGCTCGACCGTGCCGAGCAGACCTTCGAGGAACTGCTGGCCACCCTTGCCGCGGTGGGTGCGGTCGTGCTCGCCGTGGTCGGCCTGGTCGTCTGGTGGGTGATGCGGCTCGGCGTCCGGCCGTTGCGCACCATGACCGAGGCCGCGGTGGCGATCGCCGGCGGCGACACGGATCGGCGAGTTGCGGAGGGTCCGAGCGGCACCGAGGCCGGGCAGCTCGCCCGGGCCCTGAACGCGATGCTCGACGCCCGCCAGCAGTCCGACGACCGCTTGCGGCAGTTCGTCGCCGACGCTTCCCACGAACTGCGCACGCCGCTGACGTCGATCCGAGGCTACGTGGATCTGTACCGGGCCGGAGGTCTGGACGACGAGGCGTCCCAGCGCGACGCGATTCGGCGTATCGGCCAGGAGGCGGCGCGGATGAACGGCCTCGTCGAGGATCTCCTGCGCCTCGCCCGACTCGATCTCGGTCGGCCGCTCGAGGCCGGTCCGGTCGATCTCGCAGCGATCGCGCGCGACGCCGTGAGCGACGCACGCGCCGTGCAACCCGAGCGCCCCATCCACCTCGATGCGCCCGACGCGGTCATCGTGACCGGCGACGAGGCGCTGCTTCGCCAAGCGGTCGGTGCGGTGGTTGCCAACGCACTGGTCCACACCGAGGGCCGGGTCCCGGTCTCGGTCGCCGTGCGCCCGCGGGACGACGGCGCGACGCTCAGCGTTGCCGACGAGGGTTCGGGGATGACCTCCGAGATTGCGTCTCGGGCCTTCGACCGGTTCTTCCGGGGTGATCCGGGCCGGTCGCGCCATCGGGGTGGCAGCGGACTCGGTCTGGCGGTGACCCATTCCGTCGTCACCGCCCACGGCGGGACGGCGACGCTGTCGAGCACGCCGGGCGCCGGTACCACCGTGGTCCTCCGGCTGCCCGTCGAACCGCCGGCAGCACCGGCACCGGCCTGAAGCCGTTCAGGCCGGTGCCGGCTCGAGCCGCCAGCCGCCCGGTTCGAGGTCGCCGAGTTCGTACGGCCCGACGGCAGTCCGATGGAGCGCGATGACCTCGTGCCCGCAGGCGGAGAACATCCGCCGTACCTGACGGTGCCGCCCTTCGGTGAGGACGACCTCGAACCGGGCGGGGTCCGTGGGGTCGACCGCTGCCTGCGCCGGCCGACACGGTGCGCCGTCGAGCACGAGCGTGCCGGCGGCGAACACCGCAGTGACCGCATCCGGGTCGGCCACCGGGCGGGACAAGCCGACGAGGTAGCGCTTCGGGACCTCCCGGCCCGGGGCAGCGATCCGGTGGACCAACTCGTGGCGGTCCGTGACGAGCAGGAGTCCACTCGAGTCTCGGTCGAGCCGGCCGATGGACTCGGGACGAGGCCGACGTGCCATCCATCGCTCGGGCAGTAGCCCGTAGACCGTCGGACCTTCCTCACCGGCGTGCGAGCAGACCACGCCCACCGGCTTGTGCACGGCCAACAGCAAGCCGTCGAGGAACTCGAGCGCTGCACCGTCCACCTCGACCGTGCGGGAGGCGCGGTCGTCGAGCAGGCGTTCGCCGTGCCGCTCGTCGACGCCGTCCACGGTCACCCGACCGCTGCGGAGCAGCACGCGGACCTCGCTGCGGGACCCGAGCCCGTTGTTTGCGAGCAGGCGATCGAGGCGGATGGACATCGGCTGCAGTGTCGCGCTCGGTCGCGGTCGGGACCCGGTGCCGCTCGGCGCAGGCCGGCCGCGTTGGCGGCACGTAGGGCATGCCGCTAGAGTCGTCCAGCCGTGCCCGGAACCTCCGGGTGCGACTCGTCCGTGTGTGCCCGGCTCGCCGGGGACCTCACGGCGCTCGATCCTCCGGTCTGTCGTCGGCGTGCCGCCGGCGGACCCGCATGACCATGTCACGGCAAGGGCGCCCGCCCGAGCCCCGAGCCAGAGGTTCCCCCTATGGCGAAGACCGCGATCGTCGGCGAGAAAGTCGGCATGACCCAGGTGTGGGACGACCAGAACCGCGTCGTTCCCGTCACCGTGCTCAAGGTCCAGCCGATGCGCATCGTCCAGGTCCGCACCACCGAGCGCGACGGCTACACCGCACTGCAGGTCACCTACGGCCGGCGCGATCCCCGGAAGCTGAACAAGCCCGAGCGAGGCCACTTCGAGCGGGCCGGCGTCGATCCCGGGACCAACCTCGTGGAGGTTCGGCTCGACTCCGTCGACGGCTTCGAGGTGGGACAGGAGATCACCGTGGAGGTCCTGGCGAAGGGCCAGAAGGTCGACGTCACCGCCGTCAGCCGCGGCAAGGGCTGGGCCGGGGCGATGAAGCGGCACAACTTCAGTGGCCAGGGCGCCAGCCACGGCAACCACAAGATGCACCGCTCACCCGGGTCGGTCGGTTCGTGCTCGTTCCCGGGGCGTGTGTTCAAGGGCCTGCGGATGGCCGGACAGACCGGCAACGAGCAGGTCACCACGCTCAACCTCGAAGTCGTCGAGGCCGACGCCGAGCGAGACCTGCTGCTGGTGAAGGGCTCCGTGCCCGGGCCCAACGGCGGCGTCGTGGTCGTTCGCAACGCCGTCAAGGGAGGCAAGTGATGCCCTCGGTCGCACTTCGCTCCACGGCCGGCGCCGAGACCGGTTCGGTCGAGTTGCCCGACACGCTGTTCGGCGTGCAGCCGAACGTTCCGGTGATGCATCAGGTGGTCACCGCCCAGCTGGCGAAGCGCCGGGCCGGGACGCAATCCACCAAGACGCGGGCCGAGGTCTCCGGTGGCGGCAAGAAGCCCTTCAAGCAGAAGGGCACCGGCAACGCCCGTCAGGGCTCCACCCGAGCGCCGCACTGGTCGGGCGGCGGTATCGCCCTGGGTCCCAAGCCGCGGTCGTACGAGCAGCGCACCCCCAAGAAGATGATCCGTCTCGCGCTGGCCTCGGCACTGAGCGACCGCACGGCCGAAGGCCGCGTCCTCGTCGTGGACGGTTGGGGCTGGGACACGCCCTCGACGAAGTCCGCCGCCGCCGCACTCGCTGCGCTCGGGGCGGAGGGACGGACGCTCGTCGTCGTCGATCGTGACGACGAGGTGACGATCCGCAGTTTCCGCAACCTGCCCGAGGTGCAGGTGATCTTGTCGAGCGAATTGAACGCCTACGACGTGCTGTGTGCCTCGTGGGTCGTGTTCTCGCAGGCGACGGTGCCGCCGGCTTCGGCGGGTGCCGTGAGCCGGCGCCGAGCAGCGCTCGCTGCGCAGAGCCAGGAGGACGAGGCGTGAAGGACCCGAGGGACATCATCCTCGCCCCGGTGGTGAGCGAGAAGAGCTACGGGCTGCAGGAAGCCAACGTGTACACGTTCGTCGTGCACCCGTCGGCGTCGAAGCCCGAGATCAGCGATGCGATCGAGTCGATCTTCGGCGTGAAGGTGGCCAAGGTCAACACGCTCAACCGCAAGGGCAAGAAGACCCGGGCTCGGCGCTCGAACCGGCCCGGCACAACGTCCGACACCAAGCGGGCGATCGTCACCCTTGCCGGTGACACCCGCATCGACCTGTTCCAGAGCTAGGCGAGGACACGATGGCTCTCCGCAAGCGCCGCCCGACGAGTGCCGGACGTCGGTTCCAGACGTCCTCCGACTTCTCCGAGGTCACGACCGACCGTCCCGAGAAGTCGCTCCTCGTTCCCCGCCCCAAGACCGGTGGACGGAACGCCTACGGTCGGAAGACCGCTCGCCACAAGGGCGGTGGCCACAAGCGCCAGTACCGGTTGGTCGACTTCAAGCGCCGCAAGGACGGGGTCACCGCCAAGGTGGCGTCGATCGAGTACGACCCGAACCGCACCTGTCGGATCGCGTTGTTGCACTATGCCGACGGGGAGAAGGCATACATCCTCGCTCCCCGCGGGCTCTCGGTCGGCGATCACGTCGAAAGCGGCCAGGGTGCCGACATCAAGCCGGGCAACGCCCTGCCGTTGCGGTACATCCCGGTGGGCACCACCGTCCACAACATCGAGCTGCGTCCCGGCCAGGGTGGAAAGCTCGGCCGCTCCGCCGGCTCGGCGGTGCAGCTCGTTGCGAAGGAGGGGGACTTCGCCACGCTGCGTCTGCCCTCCACCGAGATGCGCCGGGTCCCGATCGATTGCCGGGCGACGGTCGGCGAGGTGGGCAACGCCGAGCACGAGCTGCTCAAGATCGGCAAAGCGGGTCGCAATCGCTGGAAGGGTGTCCGTCCGCAGAGCCGTGGCGTCGCCATGAACCCGGTCGATCACCCCCACGGCGGTGGCGAGGGCAAGACGTCCGGCGGTCGGCACCCGGTGTCGCCCTGGGGCAAGCCCGAGGGTCGCACCCGCGCCAAGAAGAAGGCCTCGAACTCGCTCATCGTCCGCCGGCGCCGTACCGGCAAGGGCCGGAGGTAAACGGTCATGGCACGCAGCCTGAAGAAGGGTCCGTTCGTCGACGACCACCTGCTGAAGAAGGTGGACGCACTGAACGCCGTCAACGAACGCAAGGTCGTGAAGACCTGGTCTCGCCGGTCCACGGTCATCCCGGAGATGGTGGGGCACACGATCGCCGTCCACGACGGCCGCAAGCACATCCCGGTGTACGTCACCGAGTCGATGGTGGGCCACAAGCTCGGCGAGTTCTCCCCGACGCGTACCTTCAAGTACCACGCCGGTCAGGAGAAGGGCGCGAAAGGGGGCCGGCGATGACGGGCCCCAAGACCAACGAGGGCGCGACCAAGGCCAACCCGAACGTCGGGACCCGAGCCAAGGTTCGCTACAGCCGGGTGTCGGCGTACAAGGCCCGCGAGGTGCTCAACCTGATCCGCGGCCTCGACGTCCGTTCGGCCGACGAGGTCCTGCAGCTCACCGAGCGCGACGTCGCCTACGTGATCCGCAAGTGCCTCGCCTCCGCAGTGGCCAACGCCCAGCACAACGATTCACAGGATCCCGAGGAGCTCTTCGTGCGGGCGTGCTACGCCGACGAGGGCCCGACGTTGAAGCGGTTCCGCCCGCGGGCACGTGGTCGGGGGTTCCGCATCCGCAAGCGCACCTGCCACATCACCGTCGTCGTCGACCGGATGCCCGATGCCGCGCTCGAACAGCGTCGGCGGGCCGAGGAGAGCTCGGGTCGGCGCGGGCGCACGGCTGCGGCGCAGGCCGCGAGCCGTCGAGAGCGTGTGGCGAGGAGCCGGGCCGCTGCAGCAGCTTCGAAGGGTGAGACTGCGGCCGAGGCACCGGCCGACGCCCCTGCCAAGGGAGAGGACGCCTGATGGGTCAGAAGGTCAATCCGTACGGCTTCCGTCTCGGGGTCACCACCGACTGGAAGTCACGCTGGTTCTCCGACAAGGAGTACAAGGACTACCTGATCGAGGACTGGAAGATTCGCGACTTCATCATGCGGACGCTGCCCACGGCGGCGATCTCGCGCATCGAGGTCGAGCGGACCCGCGACAAGTTGCGCGTCGACGTGCGTACCGCACGGCCCGGCATCGTCATCGGCAAGCGGGGCCAGCAGGCCGAGGAGCTGCGCAAGGGGCTGACCCGGATCACGGGCAACGTCAAGGTGCAGCTGAACATCGAAGAGATCAAGCAGCCCGAACTCGACGCCGCCCTGATCGCCCAGGGCGTCGCCGACCAGCTCGCCGGTCGTATCGCCTTCCGCCGGGCGATGAAGCGGGCCGTCCAGAACGCCCAGAAGGCGGGCGCTCAGGGGATCCGGGTGCAGTGCTCGGGCCGCCTCGGTGGCGCCGAGATGAGCCGCACCGAGTGGTATCGCGAGGGTCGGGTTCCGCTGCACACCTTGCGGGCGGACATCGACTACGGGTTCCGCGAGGCCAAGACGACCTACGGTCGCATCGGGGTCAAGGTGTGGATCTACAAGGGCGACATCCTCCCGTACAAGGCGGTGAGCGAGGACAAGGTCACCCGTGAGGCTGCGATGGCGGTCGGTGAGACGTCCGGCGGTGGTCGCCGTGTCGTGTCGTCGGCCGGCCGGCGCAAGGCCGAGGAGCCCGCTCCGGCAGCGGCCGGCGAGTTCGCCGAGACGGCACCGCTGCTGAAGGAGGCCGACCCCGAGATCGAGAAGCTCCTCGCCGAGGAGGAGGAGATCGAGCGCCGCACGCGTCAGGCGCACGAGACGCCCCACTTCCGGATGGGGGAGGACTGACCATGTTGATGCCCCGTCGTGTCAAGCACCGCAAGACCCACCGCGGTCGCATGAAGGGCGAGTCCAAGGGAGCCACCGACCTGGCCTTCGGCCAGTACGGCATCCAGGCGCTCGAACCGGGCTGGCTCACCGCCCGCCAGATCGAAGCGGCCCGTATCGCCATGACCCGCCACATCAAGCGTGGCGGCAAGGTGTGGATCAACGTGTTCCCCGACAAGCCGGTCACCAAGAAGCCGGCCGAGACCCGCATGGGGTCGGGCAAGGGCAACCCCGAGTTCTGGGTGGCCGTGGTGAAGCCCGGGCGTGTCTTGTTCGAGCTGTCGTTCCCGAACGAGGAGACGGCGAAAGCGGCCATGGAGCGTGCGATCGCCAAGCTCCCGATGAAGGCTCGGGTCATCACCCAGCAGGAGGCGATCTGATGAGCGCCAAGACCAAGCGCAACGCGGAACTCGCCGAGCTCGACATGTCGGCGCTCGTGAACGAGCTCGCCGAGGCCAAGGACAAGGCCTTCAAGCTTCGGTTCCAGTCCGCGGTCGGTCAGCTCGAGAACAACGCCGAGCTCCGCAAGGCCCGCCGGGACATCGCCCGGCTGAACACCTACATCCGCCGCCGGGAGATCGCTGCGGCCGAGGCCGGGGGGACGAAGTGATGGCTGACGAGACCGCCACCGAGGGCCGCAACGCTCGCAAGGTTCGCGAGGGCACCGTCGTGTCCAACAAGATGGACCAGACCGCCGTGGTTGCCGTTGTCGAACGTGTGCGCCATCCGAAGTACGCGAAGTTCGTGCTGCGCACCAAGAAGTTGTACGCACACGACGAGTCCAACGATGCGAACATCGGCGACCGGGTCCGGGTGATGGAGACCCGGCCCCTGTCCAAGCTGAAGCGCTGGCGCATCGTCGAGATCGTGGAGCGTGCCAAGTGATCCAGCAGGAGTCCCGTCTCCGGGTGGCCGACAACTCCGGCGCCCGCGAGGTCCTCGTGATCAAGGTGCTCGGCGGAACCCGTCGGCGCTACGCCTCGATCGGCGACATCTTCATCGCCACGGTCAAGGACGCCATTCCCGGCGCAGCGGTGAAGAAGGGCGACGTCGTGAAGTGCGTCGTCGTGCGCACGAAGAAGGAGAAGCGTCGTCCTGACGGCAGCTACATCCGCTTCGACGAGAACGCCGCCGTGCTCATCAAGGATGACCAGTCGCCCCGCGGCACCCGAATCTTCGGGCCGGTGGGACGCGAGTTGCGGGACAAGCGGTTCATGCGCATCGTCTCGCTCGCACCGGAGGTGTTGTGATGAAGGTCCGCAAGGGTGACGAGGTGATCGTCCTGCAAGGCAAGGACAAGGGTCGGACCGGCACGGTGCTGGAGGCCTATCCGAAGCGGAACAAGGTCATCGTCGAGGGCATCAACGTCGCGAAGCGGCACACCAAGAGCCGGACCGCGACGCAGCAGGCCGGCATCGTCGACAAGCTGATGCCGCTCGACGCGTCCAACGTCGCGGTGGTCTCGAAGGGGAGGCCGAGCCGGGTCGGGGCGAAGGTCGACGGCGACCGCAAGGTCCGGATCGCGAAGCGCACGGGAGAGGTGCTCGGCTCATGACCACGACCACCATTCCGCGTCTCAAGACTCGGTACCGGGACGAGGTGCGCGACCAGCTGAAATCGTCCCTCGGCCTCGCCAACGTGATGCAGGTGCCGCGGTTCGAGAAGATCGTGGTCAACATGGGGGTGGGTCGGGCGACGCAGCAACCCTCGCTGCTCGAGGGAGCGCTCAAGGAGCTCACCCTGATCACCGGCCAGAAGCCGGTGGTCACCAAGGCCCGGACCTCCATCGCCGGTTTCAAGCTGCGCGAGGGTCAGTCGATCGGGGCGAAGGTCACCTTGCGGGGCGACCGGATGTGGGAGTTCCTCGATCGGTTGATCTCGGTGTCGATCCCTCGGATCCGCGACTTTCGCGGTCTGCCGGCGCACAGCTTCGACGGTCGTGGCAACTACACCTTCGGGGTGAGCGAGCAGCTGATCTTCCCCGAGATCGACTACGACAAGGTCACCGAGTCCCGCGGCATGGACATCACCATCGTGACCACGGCGGAGTCCGATGCCCATGGCAAGGCGCTGCTCGATGCGTTCGGGTTCCCCTTCGTCAAGGATGCCGCCGGGGCTGCCCGCAAGGTGCGCAAGAAGCGGCCGGCGCGTGGCAAGGGCGCCAAGCCGGCCAAGGCGGCGGCTGGCCCGGCGAAGAAGCCGGCTGCGAAGAAGAAGAAGTAAGCGCTGAGGCACTGAGGAACGACATGGCCAAGAAGGCACTCATCGAGAAGTCCCAGCGCAAGCCGAAGTACAAGGTGCGCGCCTACACCCGTTGCCGCCGTTGCGGGCGACCGCGGGCCGTGTTCCGGAAGTTCGGGCTCTGCCGCCTGTGCCTGCGCGAGATGGCGCACGCCGGCGAGGTGCCGGGTGTAACCAAGGCGAGCTGGTGAGGGAGGGCGTCGCGTCATGACCATGACCGATCCGATCGCGGACATGCTGACCCGCATCCGCAATGCCAACGTTGCGATGCATGACCAAGTCGTCATGCCGTCGTCGAAGCAGAAGGTCGCCCTCGCCGAGATCCTCCGCAAGGAGGGGTACATCTCGAGCTACGCGGTTGCCGATGCGAACGACGGCCCCGGCCAGCGCTTGGTGATCCAACTGAAGTACACGCCCGAGCGCAGCCGGACCATCAGCGGGCTTCGCCGGGTGTCCAAGCCGGGCCTGCGCGTGTACACGAAGGCCGAGAGCGTCCCACGGGTGCTCGGTGGTCTCGGAGTTGCCGTGCTGTCGACCAGCCAGGGGCTCATGACCGACCGTGAGGCGCGAAAGCGCCGCATGGGCGGCGAGATCCTCTGCTACGTGTGGTGAGAGGAGCGACATGTCCCGCATCGGAAGATCCCCGATCGACATCCCCGGCGGCGTCGACGTGTCCGTCGCCGACGGCACCGTGACCGTGAAGGGTCCGAAGGGCTCGCTGTCCCGCACCCTTCCCGGGGCCATAACGGCAAGGACGGAGGAAGGTCGGCTCCTGGTCGAGCGCCCCGACGACGCTCGCGAGAGTCGTTCCCTGCACGGCCTGAGCCGGACGCTCGTCAACAACATGGTCGTGGGCGTGACGGCCGGGTTCCGCAAGGAACTCGAGATCGTCGGAGTCGGCTATCGCGCCGAGGCCCAGGGGCCGTCGACGTTGCGCCTCGCGCTCGGCTACAGCCACCCGGTCATCGTCCAGGCGCCGGAGGGCATCACCTTCGAGGTGCCGCAGCCGACCCGTGTGGCCGTGCTGGGCATCGACAAGGAGCTGGTCGGCCAGGTGGCTGCCAACATCCGCGCGGTGCGCAAGCCCGAGCCGTACAAGGGCAAGGGCGTGAAGTACGCCGGAGAGAAGATCCTGCGCAAGGCCGGCAAGACCGGCAAGAAGTGACGAGGGCTGAACGATGAGCAACAACGCCCAGGAGCGCCGCGAGGCCAGGATCCGACGGCATCGACGGGTCCGCAAGAAGATCGTCGGCACCCCCGAGCGGCCTCGCCTCGCCGTGTACCGCTCGAACAAGCACCTGGTGGCCCAGGTGATCGACGACACCGTGGGTCGTACCCTCGCGGCGGCCTCCACGCACGAGTCGTCGCTGCAGGGCTCGGGAACGGGCAACGCCGCCGCGGCTGCGGCGGTGGGCGCCGCGGTCGCGGAACGGGCCAAGGCGGCGGGTGTCACCAAGGTCGTGTTCGATCGCGGCGGATTCGCCTACCACGGCCGGGTGGCCGCTGCTGCCCAGGCCGCCCGAGACGCTGGACTGGAGTTCTGATGGCAACCACCGATCCGAGCGGTCTGCGCGAGTCGCGGGTCATCACCATCAACCGAGTCGCCAAGGTGGTCAAGGGCGGTCGCCGTTTCTCGTTCACCGCGCTGGTCGTGGTCGGCGACGGCGCCGGTCGGGTCGGCCTCGGGTACGGCAAGGCCAAGGAGGTGCCGACCGCGATCCAGAAGGGCACCGAGGAGGCGAAGAAGAACCTCTTCAGCGTCGCCCTCGCCGGCTCGACGATCACGCACCCGGTCTACGGCGAGCTCGGCGCGGGCCGCGTCCTGCTCAAGCCCGCCGCCCCGGGTACTGGTGTCATCGCCGGAGGCGCAGCGCGTGCGATCCTCGAGGAAGCCGGCATCCACGACGTGCTGTGCAAGTCGCTCGGTTCGTCGAACGCGATCAACGTGGCTCGGGCGACGATCGCCGGGCTTCGTAACTTGCAGCGGCCCGACGAGGTGGCGCGTCGGCGTGGCCTGTCCCCGGAGGAGTTCACTCCTCGGGGCCTGCTGAACGCCTACAAGGAGACCCAACGGGGCGGTCACGCGGTGGAGGTGTCGGGCTGATGACAGAGAAGTCGCTCAAGGTCACGCAGGTGCGCTCCGGTATCGGTACGAAACCCAAGGCGCGCGGAACGCTGCGGGCCCTCGGTCTCGGCCGGATCGGCAACTCCAACGTGCTGCCGGATCGCCCGGAGATCCGAGGGATGATCAACCGGGTCCCCCACCTGGTCCATGTCGAAGAGTCGGAGGGCTGATCGTGCGCATCGATGAACTGGCCCCGGCCCCGGGGTCGACGAAGAACCGCAAGCGCGTCGGACGCGGCGTCGGCGGCAAGGGCGGCAAGACCGCAGGCCGCGGCACCAAGGGCCAGTACGCCCGCAA
>JBILVB010000041.1:0-24742 GCA_044370695.1 Acidimicrobiales bacterium
CGCCAGCTTGCCCGCCGCGAGCACGACGTTCACGAGCGCGAGTGCGGCGAAGCGGCGGGAGCCCTGGAGGACGCCGAAGGCCACCGAACACAGAGCAGCGCCGGGAACCAGGACGGCGACACCGATGGCGAGGTCGGTGTCGATCGAGGCGATCCGCCCGATGCCCGGGCTCGCCACCGCGAGCGCTGCGGCGAGCGCCGCAGCGCCGGCCAGGACCCGCGCCAGGAACGGATCGGTGGCCAGGGCACGCCACGACCGCGGGGGCGCGCCGGTCCAGGGCCGCAGGGCCTCGCTGCGGGCCACCGCGGTCTGCAGTGCCGCGGCGACCAAGCCGGTGAAGGCCACGAGGCTGAACGCCGCCGACCACTGCCCGAACTCCTCCGGTCCCAGCCAGCGTCCGAGCGCGAGTTGGAACGCGAAATTCATCGCGGTCGACGTGATCGAGGCGATGAGCACGGCGGCGCCGCCCTGCACCAGCGACGGCCGGGGCCGCTGCTCGGCCTGCACGAGTTCGTCGCGGACCAGCATCTCCCGGCAGGGTATGGGCGTCGGGGGCCCGGTGGTGTCGCTCAGACCGGCCCCGCAACGGCCGATCAAGATGGGGTGATCGCTTTCGTCTACGGCACCACCGCCGAGCTGATCAAGCTCGCTCCGGTGGCCGAACGTCTCGACGACCTCGGGGTCCGCTACCGGTGGTGGTGCACGGGCCAGCAGCTCGACGAGTTGCCCGCTGCGATCGACGCGCTCGGCCTCCGCCAGCCCGACCGATGGCTCGGACGCGGCTGGGGCGGGCACTCGCTGCACGGCGCCGCCGAGGTCGCCGGCTGGGCGGCCCGGCTGGGGACGCAGTTCGCCCGCCGCCGCCGGGAGCTGCGTGCCGAGCTGACCTCGGACGGCTGTCGGCCGCTCGTGGTCGTGCACGGGGACACGATGACCACGGTCCTCGGGGCGCTGCTCGGCCGGTGGCTCGGGTCGACCGTGGCGCACGTGGAGGCCGGTATGCGCAGCGGCGACTGGCGCAACCCGTTCCCCGAGGAACTCGACCGGCGGATCGTGGCCCACCTGGCCGACCTGCATTTCGCCTCGGGTCCGCCGGCGGTCGCCAACCTGTCGAGGGCTCGGGGAGTCGTGCTCGACACGGGGGCCAACACCGTGGTCGACGCACTCCAGCTGCGCTCGATGGCGGCCGGCTCGCTGCCGGCGGCGGTGCCGGAGCGGTTCGGACTCGTCTCGCTGCACCGCAGCGAGCTCTACGCAAGCCCGAGCGCGCTCGCAGGCGTCCTCGGCGAACTCGCCGGCTACTCGCAGCGCGCCGGGGCGGTGCCGCTGGTGTTCGTCGACCATCCGGTGACCTGCGCCCGGCTCGCGCGGCTCGGGCTCGACCATCTGCTCGAACCGGTGGTCCGTATTCCGAAGCAGGGGTACGCCACGTTCCTCGCGCTGGTGCGCCGCAGCGAGTTCGTCGTGACCGACTCGGGTGGCCTGCAGGTGGAGGCCGCCGAGCTCGGCGTTCCGTGCTGTGTCCATCGCGTCACCACCGAGAGCGCCGAGGGCCTCGGGGCGAACGTGGTGGTCACCGGGCTCGAGCGGAGCGCGTTGCGGGAGTTCCTCGACGCCCCCGGTCGCTACCGGCGCCCGGCGGCGGTCAGGGCGTCGTCGCCGAGCGACCGTGTGGTCGACCGGCTCGTCGCCGACGGGTTCTGCCGGGCGGCGGCGCGGGTCTGAGGCGCAGGCAGCCCGCTGCGGCCCCGTCGGCGGGCGGCGCGGATCCGCAAGGCGAGCCCGCGCACGATCCCGGTGCCGTAGACGGCGCCGAACCCGGGTGCGAGCACGGCGAGCGAGCGCGCCTCGTAGGCCGTTGCACCACAACGGCGAGCGATGATGCCGAGCCCCGAGGTGGCTCCGGCGAGGCCGAGCGCAGCGACCAGGGGACGCCGGACGGCCAGGACGGCCAGCGCCGGGCTGGCGGTTGCGAGTGCAACGAATGGCACGAGGAACCTGCTCTCGCGACGCAGATGGCCGTCGACGAAGGTGGTGCCGCGGTAGTAGGCCTGCCGCAGGAAGCCTTCGAGGTCCTCCCGGCCGTGATACGTGCAACAGAAGTCGTGCGCCAGCCGAATCGGCTGCTCGGCGGCCAGGCTGCGCAGCAGGTGGGTGTCGTCGCTCACCAAGGACAGGTCGTCGTGGCTGGGGGTGAAGGCGTCGACGAGCCGCAACAGGGTGTCGCGCGGCGCGAGGAAGAACGTCGTGCCCTTCGGGTAGAGGTCGAACTCGTCGAGGCCGTAGGCGGCCTCGGTCCGTTCGGCGAACCACCGGCGCCAGGCGATCTTCACGAGGGCGGCCCAGAACCCGGCGTACGGGTTGCCGGCCGTGTCGATGACGACGTCGCCGTTCCAGACCCGGTGGTCGGGGTGGGTGGCGAGGCGGTTGCGGATGAAGGTGAGTGACGGCTCGTGGGGGAACACCCGGGAGTCGAGCAGCAGAACGAGTTCACCACGGGCGGCGACCAGCCCGGCTCGCCGGGCCAGGAATCGGCCGGCATTCGCCTGACGGACGACGGTGACGGCCGGCGTGCCGGTGTCGGCGGCGAGCACGGCGGCGGTGCCGTCGGTCGAGCCGTCGTCGACGACGACGATCTCCACGTCGGGCCAGCCGGCGTGGGCGACCGCTCGCCGCACGGCGCCGAGCGTGCGCGGCAGCCATGCGGCGGCGTTGTAGGCGGGGATGACGACCGAGAGCGACGGCGGGGAGCAGGTGGTGTCTGGCGTCGTCATCGACTCGCTCCGATCGGGGTGGTCGGGACCGGCCGGGGCTCCGGCGCGCGGTCGTGCGCCGGCCCGGGCGCCGGCTCGTAGCCGAGCGCAACCCGCAGGCGTCCGAAGATCCGCAGGGTGTCGCCGAGCGTGCGCACGACGGCACGCCAGGACACCGTGCTGCGCTCGGGGCGGCCGAGCGTGACGGGGAGCTCGACCCAGCTCGTGTGTCGGCGCGCCCGGGCGACGACGAACAACTCGAGGTCGAACGCAAAGCGGTCCTCGACCAGGTAGGGGAGGAGATCGTCGACGACGTTGCCACGCAACAACTTGATGCCGGTCTGGGTGTCGCCCACGTCGAGGCGGAACAGGACACGGACGAGTCGTCGGTAACCCCACGACCAGATCCGGCGTCGGGTCGAGGTCCGCACGATCGACTCGGGGTGGCGCTTCGAGCCGAGCGCGACGTCGACGTCGACGTCGTCCATCGCAGCGAGGAGCCGGGGGAGCAGGGCGGGGTCGAGGTCGCCGTCGGCGTCGAGGAACCCGACCAGCTCGGCGTGGCTGGCCGCGAAGCCCGCCCGGATGGCCGCACCCTTGCCACGGTTGGTCGGGAGGCACAGGGAATGGACCGTCGGCAGGGCCATCCGCTCGACGAGCCGATCGCTGCCGTCGGTACACCCGTCGGCGACGGCGATGATCTGGTAGGGCCGCCCCGTCCCGGCGAGCACCGCGTCGAGGCGTCGCAACGTCGTCGC
Source organism: Acidimicrobiales bacterium (assembly GCA_044370695.1). Lineage (GTDB taxonomy): Bacteria > Actinomycetota > Acidimicrobiia > Acidimicrobiales > Ilumatobacteraceae > JBEIFW01. Next base: position 3,512 of record JBILVB010000041.1, read on the forward strand.
CACCACTTCGCCGGGGTTGAAGTAGGGAACGACCACGGCGACGTCGCTGCGGCCCGCGATCGACGGGTCGGGACGTCCGGCGGGCATGGCTCGGGTGACGGGCCGGCTCCGCAGGAGGGCGGGCGCGGCGAGCAGCGCGAGCACCACGGCGGTGGTGGCCGTGACCGTGGCGGCGAGGCCGGTCGGGGTGTGCGGCGCCAGCCAGGCACCGACCGCAGCGACCGGCACCGCTGCCCATGGCGCGAGGGCCAAACGGGAACCGGCGGCGACGAGGAACAGCACGAGCAGGGTGGCAGGGGCGAGTGCCGCCCAGGCGATCACGAGGAAGCGGAGCGCAGTGACGTCGACGGTGCCGGCACCGGCGATGGTCGTCGTGACCAGATGGGGCGCTGCCGCGACGACGAGCGCAGCGAGCCCGCCAAGCAGACCCGTGGCGACCAGGCCTTGGCGGAGCGCGCGGCGCTGCTCCAGGGACCGGCTCGGCGCGCACACGAAGCGGACGAACGCGACGAGTGCCACGGCGCTGGGAACGAAGAACCCGGCGCGGGCCAGCATCGAGGCGCCGGCGTAGGCGTCGGCGTCGCCGGGACCGAGCAGGAGCCGGGCGAACACCGTGTCGAGCGCGCCGGCCGACCACACCCCGGCCAGCGCAGCGACGCCGGCGGCGAGTGACCGCGCCGGTAGACGGACCGGTCCGGGCGACGCACTGCGGTCGGGGTCAGCGGCGGAGCTGCGAGGGCGTCGGCCGACGACGCCGCTGGCGAGGGCCATGGTGACCAGGAGGACCACTTCGCCGGCGAGCAGGGCGGCGATCGAGCCGGACAGGCCGGAGGCGGTGGCTGCGACCACGGACTTGGCGAGCGTCCCCGCCATCACGCAGGCACCAAGGTGGGCCAGGCGGGCCGTGCGCAGGAGGACGGCCTGCGGAATCACGCCGAGGACCGCGAGCAGCGTGTGGAGACCGACCAGCGCAGCTGCCGGCGCCCGTCCCCAGCTGCCGTCCGGGCTGCTGAGCGCCCCGGTGACGGTGATCACGGCACCCAGGAGTGCCCCCAGCACGAGGGCCGGCCGCCACCAGGATCGGGTCAGCGCGACGGTCCGGTGGCCGTCGGGGTCGAGGCCCACGAGGTGGCGCACCAGGGCGACCTGGAGCCCGGTGAGCACGATGCCGGTCGCGTTGAGACCGCTCAGCAGGGTGGCGAGCGCGCCGGCGGCGTCGGCGTCGAGGCGTCCGGCGCCGAGTCGGTAGGAGAGGGCGTTGACGATGCCGGTGAGCGCGGCGGCACCGACGAACCACGCCGCGGTCGCCGGCGCGACCGCGCCCGGGTCTCCAGGGTTGCGAGCGATACGCCGGAAGCTATGGGCGAGGGATCGACCACGGCGTCAGGTCGACGGGCGCAGCAGTCGTTGGAGCAGGCGAGAAGGCGGCACGTTGCCCTCCGCGCGGCCTGGGCGCTATCCGTTCGCCCGAGGTGCTGCTAGCTCGAGCAGCGCAGCGCCGTGGTCCGTCGCCCAGGCGCGTGCGCCTCGCGCGCTCAGGTGCAGCCCGTCAGGGCGCACGAGTGCACCATCGGCCAGCCGTTGTTCGAGGAACGCCCCGTCTGGGGCACAGACGGTTGCGGAGAAGTCGAACACGCGAACGGTGCCGTCTTCTCGCTGAAGGCGTGGCAGTAGCACCTGGCGGGCGTAGCGCTGACGTTCGCCCGAGAACAGCGGATGGCCTTGCGCTGCTCCACCGGGTACCCGGGCCCCGTCATAGCCAACGCACGGCGGCGTGGCCAGGATCAGCGAGATCCCGGCGGCCCGGGCCTGCTCGGCCAGTTCCCGGTGGCCGGCGAGCCAGGTGTCGTCGAAGACCGGATCCCCGGGGCGTCGGACCTGCTCGCCGATCCGCCGGTCGGCGAGGTCCCAGACAGCGACGAGGACGACGATGACCTGCGCACGCCAGTTCGCGGCCGCCTCGGCCCAGGACCGTCGCCAGGGGGCGCACTGGCTCTCGTCGAACTCCCCGCCGTCGAGGCCGATCCGCGGCCATTGGGTGAGGACGCCACAGCCGCCCTTGGAGTTGTTCCAGGCGGCGATGCGCCGGTTCACCCCCCACGTGGAAAGGCCTTCGGCCAGCCCCGCAGCGACCGAATCACCGACGACCATGATTCTGGTCTCGGCGGCGTCGGTAGCCGCCAGCGCGTGGATGTCGATCGGCGCCGCGAGCGCGGAAGCGCTCTGCTCGGGGATGCTCTCCCGCACGATCTGGGGCCAGCGCGCGGTCAGCCTGCGCTCGAAGCTCCAGGCCGCATCGGACAACGCTGATCGCTCGCCCGAGCCATCGGTGGGGGGCGTCACCCACATCACGGTCCGGCCTGCGGTTGCGCTGGCGGCGAGCGCAGTGCCGAACCGCTCGACGGCCCAGTCGATGGCATCGCCGTCGAGCACGGTGGCGCCAGGCTGCTTGACGGCCAGCGCCGCCCGGTAATCGACGATGTCGGTCACGGCGACGAGGGCATCGGGCTTGACCCGCTCCAGCTCCTCCGCCCACGACCCGTAGCCGCAGTCGTGTTCATCCGGCTGGCAGTCGAGCGTCAGCACGGTGACGACGTCCCATTGCTTGCGCTCGACGGTGAGCAGCCCGTCGACGAGCGGGCGCCAGTGACGATCGGTGGCGATCGCCACCCGCCAACGCGGGGCCGCTGCGATAGGTGGCGGGCTGGCATCCGGCTGGACGTCACCCCCCTTCATCCCGGCGACGTCGACGGCGGGTAGTGACGGCAGCAGGAGCGCACCTGCGCCCACGATCCCGCACGCCATGAGCCCGATCATCGGCGCCGACCGCCGTGGACGGATGAACCGGCCGGTCCGGATCGGCTCCTCGAGGAATCGGAACGAGATCGCTGCCAGGCCGATGCTGAGGCCGACCTGCACGCACGCGAGCGGCACGGCAGCGAGACCGGTACGTTCGTCGGTGACGAGCAGGATGATCGGCCAGTGGTAGAGGTACAGGCCGTAGCTGATCCGTCCGATCCAGACGAGCGGTCGCCATGCGAGTAGGGAGCGCAGGGGACCGGGGACGAGGAGGCCGAGGATGACGATCGACGTTGCCACGGCGTACAGGGCGAGGCCGCCCCGGGTCAGCCAGAGGCCGGTGTCATCGAGGAAGAGCCAGGCCGCAGCCTGGGCCAGCAGGCAGAGCGGTGCGAGCACGGCGAGCGCCCTGCGGCCGCGGTTCGGGCCAGCGAGACCGGTCGCATGGCACGCGAGCGCAAGCAGGACGCCGACGAGCAGCTCGGCTGCTCGTGCGTCGGTACCCAGGTAGGTGCGATCGATCGACCAGCCGGCTGCCACCGGGAGCGCCACTGACACGGCGACGGCGGCGCCCACGACCCCGGCCATGAGCGCCCGGCGCCGTATCAGCGCCCACGCAAACACGGGGAAGAAAAGGTAGAACTGCTCCTCGATCGAGAGCGACCAGAAATGCAGCAGCGGTGACGGCGCTGCCATCTGCTCGACGTAGCCGCCGCCTTCGAGCGCGAAGCGCCAGTTGGCCAGGTACGCCAGGCTGGCCGTGACATCGAACCGAAGGCCGCTCGTCTGCGAGGCCGTCCACATCCCGGCCGCCCCCAGGGTCGCGACGGCGGCCATGGTCGCCAGCGAGGCCGGCAACAGTCGTCGGACCCGCCGGACCCAGAACGCCTTCAGGTCGACCCGCCCGGTCCGGCGTGACTCACCCAGCAGCAGCGTCGTGATGAGGAATCCCGACAAGGTGAAGAAGGTCGACACTCCGAGGAAGCCGCCGGACAGGCCGTCGTCGTCGAGGTGGTAGGCGAGCACGGCGAGCACCGCAAGGGCTCGGAGTCCGTCGAGTGCGTCGATCCGTGGCCGCTCCGCCATGGGTGAAGTTTGGAGGACCGGACCGCCGGTGGGAAGGCAGGGCACGGTCGACGCCGGTGACCCGGACCGTGCCATTCTTTCCGCCGATCACTGCGCCGCGGGCGAGCTGCATGCGCCGGCTCGGGCCGATCGGTGCAAGACGACAGGGAGCGGCGTGCTGATGGCCTCGAAAATCTCGTACGCCCAGCAGGGCGAGGACATCGTGCTGTGGCGTGCGCTCGGAGGCCGGGGCGCCGGGACCTACATCGACGTCGGTGCCCACCACCCGGTGGGGAGCAGCGTCACCAAGATCTTCTACAACGCCGGCTGGCGCGGCGTGAACATCGAACCGATCGCCTCGATGATGCCGTTGTTCGTCGAGGATCGGCCCCGCGACGTCAACCTCGCCGTGGGCATCTCTGACGTCACCGGTGAGATGGTGTTCTACGACGTGGTCGCCGACCAGCAACGGTCGACGTTCTCCCCGGAGTTCGCCGAGATGTACCGCCGTGAGGGGTATGAGGTCGTCGAGCACCTGATCCCGGTCATCCGTCTCGACCAGGTGTATGCGCAACATGTTCACGGGGAGGTCGACTTCCTGAAGGTCGACGCCGAAGGCCATGAGGAGGCGGTGCTCCGCTCGCTCGACCTCAGCCGCCACCGGCCCCGGGTCGTGCTCGCCGAGGGCGCGCTGGGGTCGGCCAACGGATGGATCTCACTGCTGACGGGCGCCGGGTATCGGCGCTCGTTGTTCGACGGACTGAATCATTTCTTCGTCGCCGAGGAACACTGGGACGAACTCTCGGGTCCGCTGTCGTACCCGGCCTGCTCGCTCGACGACTTCGAGACGTACGACCACCTGCTCGTGTTGAACGCCTTGCGGGCCGAGAACGAAGCGTTGCGCATCCAGAACGAGCAGTTGCGGCGAAACGCCGACGAGGCAGCACGCATCGCAGGTCGCTCTGCGGGGCGCCGGCTGGTGGCGCGTGTGCAGCGCTGGCGGCATCGCTAGCGGCATCGCTAGCGGCTCGGTGCGGTCAGCGCCGTCGTAGCACCAGGTTGACCTGCCCGTAGGGGCCTGCTGACGTGGTGGCGGCGAGGATCGCGTTGTCGTCCAGCGGTGCCAGGTGGGAGCCGACCTGGGTCACGATCTCGAAACCGGCGCGCCGGTAGCCATCGAGCACCTCGAGCGGATGCCGACCGCGCTCGGTCAGGGCGTGCGGCCAGAACTCCGCAACGATGACGATCCCGGGTGAACGCGAGAGGATCCCGGTCATCCCCCACAGCACCTCGGGCTCACTGCCCTGCACGTCGATCTTCACCACGTCGAACGATCCGGTCGGGAACAGTTCGTCGGCGCTCGCAGCCGGTGCTACGAGCGGGCTCCTGGTGCCGACGAGTTGGTCCATCCGGCTGCGAGTGTCCCCCGGATTCGTCACCGAGGTCGACAACACCGCAGCCCGGCCCCCGTCGGACAGCGCCAGGGGCCAGATCCGGGCCGGCACCCCGCGGTACCAGAGGTTGAATCGCAGCAGTTCCAGGTTCGCCGGGAGCGGCTCGATCGCGTCGACCGTGACCTGCGGGGCCGCGGCGGCGGCCAGCAGGCTGAAGTACCCGATGTTGGCGCCGACGTCGAGGAAGCGGCAGCCCGGCCGGATGAGCGATCGCAGGAGCTGACCCTCTTCGGGCTCCCATGCGCCGGTGGAGCGGACATGGGGCCGGATGACGTCGTCGCTGCCGCGGAACCACATCGGCCCGACATCCGTGTCGAGGCATTCGAACTCGTCGCACGCAAGGGCGGGCGGGATACTCGGTACGGTGGCCAGCGGCGCGGCCTCAGGCTGCCGGGGAAGGAACCTTCTGGTCCACATCTGTTGTGCTCCGGGAGTTCTTGCGGGCGAGGATCCGACGGGTCAATCGCCGGGCCGCGTCCTGGGCGGGGCGCTCGACGCAGACGTAACTGATGTGGGCGAACAGCAGCGACAGCGCCACGATCACCGCCAATTTCAGGCCGATCATCGAGGTGTCCGGTGCGTTGACCAGCGGGCCACGGCCGTAGAGGGCCAGCACGATGGGGAAGTGCCACAGGTACAACCCGTAACTGCGCTCCCCGACCCAGACGCCGATGCGGTCGAACGGACTCGTGATGCCCTTGTGCAGCGGGACGGCAGCGACGAGCAGGGCTGGCAGAAACAGCGCCGCCATCACGTAGTGGAACGACGAGAACCAGATCCAGTGGGTGTAGAACGACGAGCGTTCGACATAGACGAGGAACAGGGCGGGCGGCACGAGAAGTCCGAGCAGGACCGGGATCGTCGGGCGGGGGAGCCGTGACATCAACCCCTCGAGCCGCCCGCTGGCCAGAAGCCACTTGAGCCCGATCCCGAGCCCGAAGATCGTGACGTAACCGACGAACTGCTGAGCGATGAACAGCCGGGCCACCGCCTCGTTGATGATGCGGTCCTCCCCGAAATAGAAGGTGGTCAGACCGTCGCCGGCAAGCCCGATCCACAGCCGCCAGCCGACGCCGATCGCCATCAGGGCGACGAAGGCAACCCGTGGCGCCTTGGCGAAGAGCAGGGCCATCGCCGGCATGGCCACGTACAGGACCATCTCGATGGTCAGCGTCCACAGCGCCCCGTTGACGCCGAAACTGCTGGAGGTTTCGGGCCGGAGGTAGTGGGCGAACGTCAGATTCGACAGCAGTTGCTCGAGGCCCTGGCGGGTCCACAACGATCCGGCCGGGGCGAAGAACAGCATCAGCAGGATCAGGTTGACGTAGTAGGCGGGGACGATGCGGAAGAACCGGCGCACGTAGAACACCGACAGCGGTCGTTCGGCGGCCGGCTTCCAGAAGTAGTCCGCCAGGAGGAAGCCCGAAAGGAGGAAGAAGAGATTGACGCCGTAAGCGCCGAATCCTTCGATGACCCAGTAACCCGTGAATCGCGGTTGGTGTGACAGCGACCAGCAGTGATGTACGAGCACGGCAAAGGCGGCGATGCCGCGAAGCATCTCGATCCCGGGGAGCCAGCCCGGCCGTGCTGCGGCCGGGTCAGACACGGGTCGGGTAGTTGCGGCGGCGCTGGACGCGTTCGAGGCCGAAGCCCCCGGCAACACGGTCGGCGACCGTGTTGCGCTCGAGAAGGTTGACCGCGGTCGGTGGCCCGCCGAACTCCTCGTGGAGGACTGCGGCGACATCGAGGCCGACATCACCGAGCGTCCAGGAGAACCCGAGGAACGAGGCACGCACGATCGGCCGGGCATCGGGTGCGACGAGGCACTGGACCCGGGCGCTGCGGGCGGCGGACGCCAGCCAACCCACCTCGACGTCGTAGCCGAACTGGCGGCCACCGGCCCGCACGATGGCGCGGATCGCGCCCTGGTGAGCCTCCTCGAGTACGCCCGAGGCGACGAACGCACCCACCTGCGACCGGAACAGCGGATACCGAAGGTCGATGACCGCTTCGTTCTCGGGCACGGTCGAGTGCCCACCGGCCACCAGACCGGCGGCCAGGGTGGAACCGCGACCGGCGTGGTACACGAACGCGGCCGGGGCCAACGTGATGCGGTAGCCGGTGGCCAGGCTCCGCAGGCTCCAGTCGGTCTCCTCGCAGTAGCCCCGCCCGTAGATCGTGTCCATCACCCCGACGCGGTGCAGCACCGCCGTGGGGATGAGGATCGCGAACGAGATCCCGGCCGGGATGTCGATCGCCGTGCCGGAGTACCAACCCGCCAGCGTGGCGCTGACCCAGTCGACGACGTTCTGGTCGGCGAGGTACGAGTCGGGGTCGACGTTCGGCAAGGAGTAGACCGACACGTTGTTCGACCATGCGGTGACCGAACCGATGCGCTCGTCGCTCGCCAGCGCCCGCAGCATCTCGTCGACGAGGTTGGCGGGGAAGATCACGTCCGAGTTCGCGATGATGACGTGGTCGTAGCCCTCTTCGAGGGCGTACAGCAGTCCCAGGTTGACGTTGCGGACGATGCCGAGGTTGCGAGGCGACCGGTAGTGCATCACGCCGAGCCCGCCGCAGACGCCGGCCAACCACTCGCTGAAGCCAGGCTCGGGGCTGCAGTCGTCGAGCGCAAGGACGTCGACGTCGGCGGATGCCGTGGACACCCGCCGAGCCGACTCCAGGGCTCGTCCGACGAAGCTGCGGCCGTTGTAGACCGTGACGGCGAGCAGGACTTTCGGCTTCACCGCGCTCGGACCCGTCGGGCGATCATCCCCGCAACGCGCACGACGCGAAAAGCCGTGGAAGAGCGGATGCTGTCGAGCTGGCTGCGCAGCGCTGCGTTCTCGCTGCGCTCGTGGTCGACGGCGATCCGCAGCTGCTCGGCGTGCGTGCGGGTGTGGCGCAGCTCCTCGTTGAGCGAGGTGAGCCGGCGCGTGAGGTCGAGCACGCGCGCATTGGCGACCTCGAAGTCGATGAGCGCCTGGTTCAAGGACAACTCGTCGAGGCGGGCGACATACGCGTCGGCCACCTCGGTCGCCGTCACCGTTTCCTCGGAGGCCTTCGCCACCATCGCCTCCATTCGCCGTTCGTCGTCGATGCGGGCGGCCGAGAATCTACCGTCGGGCCGTCGGCAGGGCGAGGAGTGTGCGATAGGCGTCCGTGAGCCGGGCCGCCGTGTCCGACCAGCGGTAGCGGTCCCCGGCCTTTCGTTGGGCGGCGACCTGCTGGGCGGCGAGCACGGGATCGTCCACCAGTTGCGTGACGGCGTCGGCGAGCGCCGTCGGCGACCAACTGGCGGCGTGCACCGGGACGTCGCCGGCCACCTCGGCGAGCGGTCCGAATCGGACCGAAACCGTGGGTGTGCCGAAGGCTGCGGCCTCGAAGGGGACGAGGCCGAACCCCTCGGCGCCGGTGGGGTAGAGCACGACGTCCGCATGGCGCAGCAGCCAGTTGCGCTCCTCGCTCGACACGTCGGCCAGTGCGTGCAGCGATTGCTCGTCATCCCAGCCCGCCCGGCGGGCCTCCTCGCGGCGCGAGGACCCGCGCGGCACCGATGCCCCGACGAGCACGAGCGCATGGGGCAGGAGGCGCTCGCGCAACACCTTCCAGGCGGCGACCGCGAGATCGCGGTTCTTGTGCGAGTAGTTGGTGCCCAGCACGAGCAGGAACGGCCGTGCCGGCGAAAAGCCGCGTGCAGTCAGCTCCTCGGGCAGCGCGGCCGGTTCGTCGCCGCGCAGATGGTCCGTGCCGTTGGGAACCACGAACAGCCGACTCGCCTCCACCGGGAGCTTCGCGTCGAGCACGCTGCGGCGGGTGTCCTCCGAGATGACGACGAGGCCGTCGGCGCGTGCGGCACCGTCGCGCAGTTCGGCGCGGTAACGCGACCATTCGGCGCCACCACCGTGGTACGAGCCGATGGCGTAGGCGATCACGTCCTGCAGCGTGAGCACGGTACGGCTGGCGAACCGTTCCCAGTCGTCGAAGGGCAGTCGGCGGTCCGGTTGGAAGGGCCGGTGCAGCACGTCGCCGCGCTCGACGCTGGAGAAGTCCGCCGTGGGTGAGATCGTGAACGACACCTTCGGGTGTCGGAAGACGTCCTCGGCGTAGCGGTGGACGGGGCCGGGGAGCGCAACGCACACGGCCCGAACATCCTTGCGGGCCGCCAGCGCGCCGATGAGGGCGAGGGTTTGCACTTGGGTGCCCATTTCCTTGGGCCCCAGGCACGTCCCGTCGACCAGGACGCGCAATCCCCGGATCTTCGCGATGACGGGGCCGAGTGCACACGCGGTCGCCGAGGCGTGGCCGAGGCGTTCCTCGTCGTGCACCTGGGCGAGGAACGGATGCCGAGCCGCGAGCCACTGCGCAGGACCGTCGGTGAAGATCGGGTCGGGGACGGGGTCGGCGAGGTCCCAGGGCCGCGACACGAACACGCCGTTGTCCACGACGGTGCGAAGCCCTCGGCGCTGTGCGCGCAGGCTGAGATCGGCCAGGAAGGCGGGCGCGCCGTAGGGGCAGTCGTCGGTGATGTCGAGCCCGCCGAGCGCCGGCCCGCCCAAAACCACGACCGGACCCGCCGCCACTGGGATCGGGAGCACCTCGGGCGCCGGCGCCCAGGTCTCGAGGCGGCGCTGAATGGCAATCTCGTCGAGGTCCTCGATCTGGTGCTGCGACTGCAGGTTGCGCCAGGGGACACTGAGGTAGCCGGCCTCGTTCGAGACGAACGAGATCGCTGCGGTGCCGGGGTGCTCGGTGACGATCGATGACGCTCGGGCGGCGAGCACCGGCGGCACCAGGCACGGTGCGACCACGACGGCGATGCTGGCGCCGAAGCGCCGATAGAGACCCCGCACCTGCGAACCCACCGGGCCGGGCTCGTGCGCTTCTGCACCGAGGGCCGTGGCGGCCGCTCGCGTGCCCGGCGAGCTCGACACGACGACGAGCGGGTGCAGGCCGCTCGCAGCCAGCGAGCGCAGGGAGAGCTCCCAGGCCTCGGTGTCGCCCTCGGCGAAGACGAGCCCGACCACCGTTCGGGCTGCGGTGCCGGTGTCGGTCATCGAGCGGCCCCGAGTTCGTCCCCCACCCACGCCGTCAGCGCAGCGATCCCCCGTGCGAGGTCCCATGCGGGTGCGTAGCCGAGGTCGGCGGCCGCGTCGGCGATGTCGCACGACGCGGCACGGACGTCGCCGTCGCGGAATCTCCCGGACACGAACGGCTCGGGGGCGCCAGCGGCGGCGGCGACGGTGCGGGCGACGTCGAGCAGGGTGCTCGGGACACCGGATCCGATGTCGAGTCGACGCACGACCTCGGGTGGCGATTCGACTGCGGCCGAGAGTGCCTGCGCCACGTCCTCGACGAAGACGAAGTCGCGCACGATGGCACCGTCCTCGTAGACCTCGATCGGTTGGCCGGCGATGGCGAGGCGTCCGAACAGGGCGAGGACGCCGGTGTAGGAGTTGGTGAGCGACTGGCCCGGGCCGTACACGTTCTGCAGGCGCAGGATCGACACCGCAGTGCCGGTAGCCGCCCCCCAGGCCGTCAGCAGGTGCTCCTGGGCCAGCTTCGTCGCGGCGTAGACGTTGGTCGGCCGGGGGGCCGTGGTTCGGGCCCGACTCGGCAGGGGCCGCCCCGGCTTCCCGTCGGGGCCGATGGCGTCCCAGCGCGCGACAAGGAGATCCTCGTGGCGGCGGCCCCCTGGATGGAACACGTTGCCGTCGCCGTCGATCCAGTCACCCTCGCCGTAGACGGCACGGGAGGAGGCGACCACCACATGACTCGGGCGGCGCTCGCGGGCGAACAGCGCATCGAGCATCACGGTGGTGCCGAGGACGTTGACCGAGGCGTGGCGTGACGCCTGGCTGAGCGACTGCCCGGTGCCGGTCTCAGCCGCGAGGTGGACCACCACGTCGGGCTCGACGAGGTTGAGCACGGCGTGCCACGCCGTCGGCGACGTGACGTCGACCGGCAGCAATTCGACCTCGGCGGGCAGCAGCGCAGGGCGCCCGGCCGCTGCGTGGACCTGGGGATGGAGCGAGTCGAGCGCCACGACCCGGTGGCCGGACCGCAGCAGGTGTGGGGCCAGCGTGCAGCCGATGAAGCCGGCGCCTCCGGTGACGAGGACGGTTTTCATGCTCGGGCGAGGCTAGCAGTGGCCCCCTCGGGACGGCCGGGCCCCGGACCGTGGAAACCGGAGCCCTCCGCTACGCTCGGGCGCTGCTCGAACGGCCGGATCGGAGGGTTGTGCAGGTACGCGAGTTCGTGTCCCGCCGGGAACTGCTGTGGAACCTCACCCTGCGGGAGTTGCGTGGCCGGTACAAGCGGTCGGTCCTGGGCTGGCTGTGGTCGCTCCTGAACCCGCTGTCGTCGATGCTCGTGTTCACCCTCGTGTTCGGCGTGATCCTGGCGGTCACGCCACCGAAGGGGGATCCGAGCGGACTGAAGGTGTACGCCCTGTACCTGCTCGCGGCGTTGCTGCCGTGGAACTTCTTCGCCGGATCGGTGGCCTCGTCGATGGGGGTGCTCGTCGGCAATGCCGGGCTCATCAAGAAGGTGTGGTTCCCCCGTGAGATCCTCATCGGCGCAAACGTCGCCGCGCTTGCCTTCACCTTCGCGATCGAACTCGGCCTGTTGCTCGTCGCCCTTGTCGTCGCCGGCAACATGGTGCTGCCCTGGATCCCCGTCCTCGTCGCGTTGACGGTGCTGCTCGCCCTGTTCTCGACGGGTCTCGGTCTTGCCTTCGCTGCGGTCAACGTCTATTTCCGTGATCTCAGCCACCTCTGGGGCATCGCTGCGCAACTGTGGTTCTACGCGACGCCGGTGATCTATCCGATCACCCTGGTGCCCGAGCGATGGCGGTGGGTCTACCGGCTCAACCCGATGGCGGAGTTCGCCGTCGCCTACCGGTCGGTGCTCTACGACCTTCGCTTCCCGCCGTTGACCACGGTACTCACGCTCGTCGGCGTCTCCGTGGCTGCGCTGCTGTTCGGTGCGTTCGTCTTCGACCGGCTGTCGCCTCGCTTCGCGGAGGAACTGTGAGTCTCGACTGGCAGCACCGCGCCGAGCCGGCGGGAGTGGCGGTGCGCGTCGACCACCTCGGCAAGCGGTTCCGCCTCTACCACGAACGCAACCAGTACCTGAAGGCCTCGCTCCTGCGCGGGCGGCGGGCGCGCTACAGCGACTTCTGGGCCGTCGACGACGTGAGCTTCGACATCAACAAGGGCGAGTCGTTCGGGATCATCGGCCACAACGGTTCGGGCAAGTCGACGATGTTGAAGTGCCTCGCCCGCATCCTGAAGCCCGACCGCGGCAGCGTGGTCATCGACGGGTCGGTGTCCGCGCTGCTCGAACTCGGTGCCGGCTTCCACCCCGAGTTGTCGGGCCGGGAGAACATCTACCTGAACGGCGCGATCCTGGGCCTGAGCCGCCGCCAGATCGACGCGTGTTACGACGAGATCGTCGAGTTTGCAGGCCTGCAGGAGTTCATCGACACCCCGGTGAAGAACTATTCCTCCGGGATGTACGTGCGGCTCGGGTTCGCCGTCGCGATCAACGTCGATCCGGACGTCCTGATCATCGACGAGGTGCTCGCCGTCGGCGACGAATCGTTCCAGCGCAAGTGCGGCGAGAAGATCGCCGACTTCCGTGAGGCCGGCAAGACCATCGTCCTGGTCTCGCACGGCCTCGGGCAGGTGCGGAACCTGTGCGACCGTGCGCTGTGGATGGATCATGGAAAGGCTGCGCTGATCGGCTCGGCCAGCGAGGTGGTCGACGCGTACTCCTCCGAGAGCCACGCGGACCGGGACACCAACGAACACGAGGGGTCCCGTTGGGGCACGGGCGAGGCCAGGATCCGCAAGATCGAGATGCTGGACGAAACCGGACAGGCCGTCGTGAATTGCAGAACCGGCCAGGCCGTGCGCTTCCGCATTCACTTCGAGGTACGCACCGCAGTGCGCGAGCCCATCTTCGGGTTCGCGGTGTTCCACCTCGACGGTGCCTTGATCACCGGGCCCAACACGGGCGAGTACGGCAAGGTGCCCGATCGGATCGAGGGCGCAGGACACGTCGATTTCGTCGTGCCGTCGATGCCCCTGCTCGAAGGGACCTACGACGTGAGCGTCGGCATCAGCGATCGCACGCTGTTCCACACCTACGACCTGTGGCAGAAGCCGTTCCGGTTCGACGTGCTGCGCGGTGATCCCTTCGAGCAGCACGGCATGGTGACGTTTCGGGGTGCCTGGGAGGGCGAGTCGATCGAGCCCCGGCGCAACCTCCGCACGTGAGCCGAGCGGACCGACCCATGACCCCGTCCAGCGCCTCGCGAGGAGCGGAACCGATGCCTTCGTCCCGAACCCGTCCCCAGAGCACCACCGACGACGAACTGGCCCTGCGGGCCGCTGAGCTCGCTCGGCTCCTGCTCGAGCGTGCCGGCGCCACCCGTGCGGTCGACGACCCCGCAGCGCTGGCCGCCGAGGTCGCCGACCTGCGGGCCGAGGTGGCGCGCCTGCGGGCGCTGGTCGGCCCGGACGAGGCCGCCTACGTGAAGCTGCGCACGGACCTGTGGGCGGCCCGTGATGCCGCGATCGGCGCCGAGATGGAGGCCGGTCAGCTGCGGGGGCGGGTCACGGCGCTCGAGAACGAGCTCCTGCGGGCCCAGCGGAACTTCCGCCTCCTCACCCACAAGCTGATCGCCCCCGCCCGGCGGGCCAAGCGCCTCCTGCGCAAGCTCTGATGCCGCGCTTCTCGATCATCACCCCGGTCTACGACCCGCCGGCCGACGTGTTGCGGGCGTGCCTGGACTCGGTGCTGGCGCAGGGCGATCCGGACTGGGAGCACTGCCTCGTCGACGACGGCTCACCGGGACCGCACGTGCGCGCCGTGCTGGCCGAGTACGCCGCGCGCGACGGTCGGTTCCGCGTCGAGCACCGCACCGCCAACGGCGGCATCGTGGCCGCCAGCAACGACGCGTTGGCCATGGCCACAGGCGAGTTCGTCGCCTTCCTCGACCACGACGACCTGCTGGAGCCCAACGCCCTCGCCGCAGTCCGGGCCGTGCTCGACGGCGACCCGACGGTGGACTACGTGTACTCCGACGAGGACAACCTGTCGCCCGCAGGCGAGTACATCACCCCGTTCTACAAACCCGACTGGTCGCCCGAGCGGTTCCGCTCACAGATGTACACCTGCCACTTCTCGGTGATGCGGCGCTCGATCGTGGACGAGGTCGGGCGGTTCCGCACGGGCTTCGACGGTGCACAGGACTACGACCTCGTCCTGCGGGTCACCGAGCGGGCCCGGCGGGTCCACCACCTCCCGTTCGTCCTCTACCACTGGCGCATGCTGCCCACTTCGGTGGCGGGCAACGCCGAAGCCAAGCCATGGGCGTACGAGGCCGGGCGGCGCGCCGTGCAGGAGCACTGCGACCGCACCGGCATCCCGGCCGTCGTGGAGCACGGCCGGGTCAACGGGGTCTACCGGGTGCGCCGCCGGATCCAGGGCGAGCCGCTCGTCAGCGTGATCATCCCGACGCGGGGCACGCGGGGCCGGGTGTGGGGTGTCGAGCGGTGCCTGGTGGTCGACGCAGTGCGTTCCCTCGTCGAGCGTTCCACGTACCAGCACCTCGAGTTCGTCATCGTCGCCGACACCCCGACCCCGCCCGAGGTCGTCCGACAGCTCGAAGCGCTGCTCGGCGATCGGCTGCAGCTCGTCTGGTACGACCAGCCGTTCAACTTCTCCGAGAAGATGAACCTCGGGGCCGCCCATGCTCGTGGCGAGTTCCTGTTGCTGCTCAACGACGACGTCGAGGTGGAGAGCCCGGATTTCCTGGAGACCATGCTTGCGCTGTGCCAGGACCCGGGCGTTGGAATGGTCGGCGCGAAGCTGCTGTTCGCCGACGGTCGGCTCCAGCACGCCGGCCACCTCTACAACCACGACCCGTTCCACGCGTTCTTCCGGTACCACGGCTCCGAGCTCGGCCCGTCGGGCTTGCTCGTCGTCCAGCGCGAGGTCTCCGGCGTGACCGCGGCCTGCGCGCTCGTGCGGGCCTCGGTGTTCGATGAGGTCGGCGGCTTCACCCCGATCCTCCACAACAACTTCAACGACGTCGACTTCTCGCTGAAGATCCGTCGGGCCGGGCATCGGATCCTGTGGACCCCGTACGCCGTGCTCTACCACTTCGAGTCGATGACACGGGCTCCTGCGGTGCTCGACGAGGAGCACGACCTGTTGAAGGCCCGGTGGTTGCACCAGTTGTCGAACGACCCGTACGGCAACCCCAACCTGCAGGCCAAGCTCGACAGCTGGATCGAGAAACCGCTGCGATGACGCGCCGGGTCCGCGTGGTGCTGGTCGACCACGACGGCGGCGCGCTCACGCTCGACGCGGTTCGTCGGATCCTCGCCGCCCGGGCAGCCGAGCCGGGGGTGGAGGTGGAGGTCGTCGTCGTCGACAACGCCTCGAGCCGGCCGGTTCGAGCCGAGGTCGAAGCGCTCGGCGCCCGGACGATCGCACTGGCTCGCAACGTCGGGTTCGGCCTGGGCTGCAACGCTGCCTTCGGTGACCTCGAGGGCCTCGACGCCGTGGTGCTGCTCAACAACGACGCCTGGCCCCAGGCGGGTTGGCTCGCGCCCTTGCTGGATGCCCTGGGGGCCGACGAGCGCCTCGGAGCGGTGTGCCCCAAGGTGCTTCGTCCGCACGTAGCGGAACAGCCCGACGTGATCGATCGGATCGGCGGCGTGCTCTATGAGGGCGGCTTCGGCGGCGACCTCGGCGCTGGCGAGATCGACGGCGGGCAGTACGACGACGGCTGCGAGCTGTTCGCATGGACCGGTTGTGCGGTTGCGCTGCGGCCGGCATACCTGGCCGACGCCGGCTGGTTCGACCCGCTGTTCTTCCTGTACTACGAGGACTTCGAGCTGTCGTGGCGTGGCCGTCGGCTCGGATGGCGGTACCGCAGCGTGCCGAGCTCGGTGGTCCGACACCTCGGCGGGGCCACGATCGGTCACGGGAGCCCGTTGCACCGGGCCGAGACCGTTCGGAATCGATTGGTGACCCTCGCGATCCACGCGCCCGGCGCTCTCGTCGTGCGTCAGTTGCTGGCCGAGATCCACTCGGCACTACGGCACGAGCGGCGAGTCCGGGTCCGGGCCATCGCCGCGTTCGTGCGAGCGCTGCCGCGAGCACTGCGGCGTCGGCAGGCGCTCGAGCGAACCGCCCGGGTCCCGCGAAGCGCGACCATGGCCTGGGCGGTCGCTCGGCCGCGCCGGGACGGCCTGGCGATCAGGTCGTGACCGAGACGAAATACCCGACGATGTCGCCGACGACGTGGGTCGAACCCTGCATGTTGAACACGCTGATCCGACCGCCGTCGCCGATCTTCGCGAAGACGAGGTTCGGGGCGATCTCGCCCGGTACGGCGTTGAGGTTCGAAGCGAACGGTCGCGGTTCCCCGGTGGGCCACACCGTCACGTAGGTCCCGAGCGTGGGTTGGACGGCGGTCGTGTTGATCGCAACCCCGGTCGCACCGGCCGGCACGCGACCGAGCGGCGACGGGCTCACGACGAACGACCGCACCTCGCCGCCGGCGAGCGCCGGTGCGTAGCTGCCCAGTCGGGTGTCGAACGCCCGCTCGGGATTGATCGGCACGAAGGCCGACGTGACCGCCGGATCGGTGGTGAAGTACCCGACGACGTCGCCGGCGACGTGGACCGACCCCATGAAGTTGTACAGGGCGATCGTGCCGTCCGGGGCGACCGGGACCGTGACGAGGTTCGGTGTCACCTGACCGGGCCGCAGGTTGAGGTTGGACGCGAGCGGCACCGACGTCCCGGGGAAGACCGTCAGGTAGGTCGACTCGGTGGGGCCGATCCCGGTGACGTTGACGGCCACGGCGCTGACGCCGGCCGGGACCCGTGTGAGCGGGCCGCCGGCCACGGTGAACCGCCGGGTCTGCCCTGGCCCGACGGCCGGGGCCCAGGCGGCTTCCCGGGTGTCGAAGGCCCGCTCCGGGTTGATGGGCACGAGGCGTGTCTGTGCGGGGCCGGTGGTGAAGTAGCCGACGACGTCGACCACGAGGTGGGTCGATCCGCCGTTGTTGTACAGGCTCACCCGCCCGCCGGCGCCAACCTTGGCCGTGACGAGGTTCGGACGGACGTCACCGGGGGTCAGGTTCAGGTTCGACGTGAACGGTCGCGCCTCGCCCGAGGGCCAGGCGGTGACGAACGTGCCGGCGGTCGGGCTGACGCCGGTCACGTTGAGCACGACGGCGCTCACACCCTCCCGGGGGACGCCACCGCGGCCGAGCACGTCGAGATCGATCTGGCGCTGCTGGGCGACCGGTCCGCGGCAGCCCTGGACCGGAACGGGCGCGTCACGTGTGTCGAGCAACCGGACGGGGCTCAACGGCACGAACGTGCCGCTGCCGGATGCACCCGGAGCGAGATAGTCGACGAAGGAGGGGGCCTGCACGGTGGTCGTCGCCCCGCCCGGGTACGCGATTCGCACCTGGACGTAGTAGCGGCCGGGTGCCATCGGGGCGCCGAGGGCGTTCGTGCCGTCCCAGGTCACGGTGTTGACGCCCGGGCTCACGGGGACACCGGTTCGCACGAGCGTGCCGCCCACGGCGCTCGGATCGGTCGACACGTAGACCGAAGCCGTGGCGCCCGATCCGCCGCCGTCGTCGCGGAACCGGATCGGGGTCGAGGTGGTGAAGGTCGGATCGCGTCCGAGGCGGACGTCGACCAGCTGGAATGCGCGCGCCCCCGGGTCTTCGAAGGGATCCCAACGGAACCGTTGGATCGACCGGCACACCCACCCGGGTTTGGTTCGGGAGTCCTCGTCGTGGATGGCTTCCGGAGGATTGGTGCGTGCGTCGAACGTCATCCGGTGGCAGCCGGGGAACACCACGATGTCCTGGGTCTCGGTCCATTGCGGCTCGCCCGTGATCGGATCGGGTGTCGATTCCGACGGGATCCAGGCGAATCGGCCGACCGTCCCACCGCCGGGTCCGCTGCCGAGATCGAAGCCGCCGGACATGCACATCTCGACGGTCAGCCGGTTCCACGTCGAGCCGTCGATCGGCGTCGGCACGGCCAACTCGACCGACGGGTCGTTGGTGGTGCTCGTTGCGTTCAGCGCGCCGCCGGCGATGCTGACGCCGGCGAGTGACGTGAGCACGGCGGCGTCGCTCGGGTCGTCGAAGTCCCACGGGTTGCCCCGGACCTCGGTCGCCCAGTCCCCTTCCCCTTCGGCCGATGGGCTGAGCACCACCGGTCGCGGCGCGGACGTCGACGGCGGGCCGAACGGGGTGTCCGCCCGGTGCACGCGGACGTAGTCGACGTCGATGGTGCGCGCCTCGGCGCTGGCCTGGAAGAACAGCAGGCGGGTCACCTGTCCGCTCCAGGGGCCGAGCTCGGGAGCGACGTAGGTGCCCCCCGATCCCGGGTTGGCCAGGTCGAGGGCGAGATCGGTGCAACCCGAAAGGGTGCCGACATCGATCGTGCCGCGCACGCCGGCGGCGTTCCACCAGCGGATCGCGGACTGCACCGGCCCCGACGTGCACAGGCGCATGGACAGTCGCCGATACACCGAGGCGTCGATCGGGTGGCTCCGGCCGTCGCGGCCCCAGGGGAGCACCACGGGCATGTCGAAGTGGAAACGGATCTCGGACGCAAGGGACGTGCTGGCACGCAGCCAGCCACCACCGTCGGCCGACGGATTCGCAGTGGTTGCCACACGCGAGATCGGGACGGGGAGGTTGGTTCCGACGCCGGGCACGGCGACGGCGTCGGCGTCGTCGGCGAAGTCCCAGGGGTTGCCGTAGGTGTCGGTGGCGAAGTCCCCGTCCGACGACCAGCCGGCGCTCGGCGCGTAGCTCGGCGGCACCTCGACGAGCGTGGCCCGAGCGGTCGATGCGATGCCGAGGCCACCGAGCACGAGGGTCGCAACCGTGACGAGTCGCAACCGGCGGTGGTGGCTGCCCTGCATACCTCGCACAGTACCGACATAGCCGCGGATCGTGGTTTCAGCGCTCCGGTGTCCGGCGATGCGGGCCGTCGTGGTGGCCGGTGATTCGTCTCAGCGGGCTCGGGCTGCCCGCAGCACCCGCTCGACCAGACCGACGGCGCGCACGCCGTCGGTCGCGCCCACGGATGGAGGCCGACGACCGGAGACCGCTGCGGCGAACTCACGGAGCTCGAGCGCCAGTGGTTCACCCCGATGCTCGAGGAACGGGATCTCGACCACGCCGGTCTGGCGGTAGCGGGGTCCGTGCTCGTCGACGAATTCCACGTGGTCGACTCGGTTGATGGTGACGGCTTGGCGCAACAGGTCGACGCTCACGACGCTGTCTGGCTGGGTGACGACCAGGTCGCGGACCTTCTGCTGCCCGATCCTGCTCGCCGTGAGGGTTGCCGCCGTGCCGTCGGCGAATCCGAGGAGCGCCGTGACGAGATCCTCGCTCGCAGAGCGCAGCGTGCGGGCGATGGCCTGGACGTCGGTCACCGGGGCGGCGACGAGCGAGGCGACGACGTCGAGGTCGTGGATCATGAGGTCGAGGACGACGTCGTGGGCGACGCGGGCCGAGTAGGGGCTGATCCGACTCGCAGTGACGTGGACGATCTCGCCGAGCAGCCCGGGGAGATCGAGCACGGCCGGATTGAACCGTTCGACGTGGCCGACCATGAGCACGGCGTCGCCGACCTCGGCGGCCTCGGCGATCGCCTCGGCCTCGGCGACCGTGGCTGCCATGGGCTTCTCCACGAGCACGGCGACTCCGCGGCGCAGCAGCGGAACGGCCACGCTCCGGTGGAACGGGGTGGGTACCGCCACGATCGCGGCATCGATGTCGTCACCCAACTCGTCGGGGTGGGCGAGCGCGTTCGCCCCGACGGTTGCGGCCACGCGCCGGGCCCGCTCCTGGTCGGGGTCGACGACCGCGGTGACCTGCCAGGACGGCAGCGACAACGCGACACGGGCGTGGTTCGCTCCCATGATTCCCGCTCCGATGACCGCCAGACGCAGCGGTGTCGTGGTCATCCCAGCACCTCTCGAACGGCGGTGACGATCCGCTCGAGTTCCAGCGGGGTGAGATGCGGGTGGACCGGTAGCGACAACACCTCTCGTGCGGCCGCCTCGGCGGCGGGCATGGGCTCGGTGACCACCCGGGGGTGGTTGCGGTAGCAGTCGTAGTCGTAGGCCGCCCGCGGGTAGTAAACGCCGGTGCCGATACCCCGCTCGGCCAGACCGGCGGCGAGTCCGTCCCGGTCGGTGCGGGCCCCGGGCAGGACGCGCACCGTGTACTGGTTCCACACGTGGAGCCGCCCAGGCGCGGCCTCGGGCAGGACGAGGCCCTCGATCCCGTCGAGGCCGGCACCGAGCGCGGCGGCGTGGGCGGCTCGGGTCGCCGACAGGGCCTCGATGCGGGCCAACTGGGGCACGGCGACGGCCGCCTGCAGATCGGTGAGCCGGTAGTTGTGGCCGGCCACCTCGTACTGGTAGCGCACCCGCATCCCCTGGTTGCGCAGGAGTCGGATGCGCTCGGCGAGCGCGTCGTCGTCGGTGGTGACGACGCCCCCTTCGCCGCAGCCGATGTTCTTGGTGGCGTAGAGCGAGAAGCACCCCACCCCGAACGAGCCGACGGCGCGCCCCTCGAACCGGGCCCCGATGGCCTGCGCTGCGTCCTCGACCAGGGTGATGTCGGCGCGGTCGCCCAGCACGGCGCCTATCCCGGCGAGGTCGGCCGCCTGACCGTAGAGGTGCACCGGCATCACGACCCGAGTGCGGGGCCCGATCGCAGCGGCGAGGGCGTCGGGGCGGATCATGAAATCGTCGCCGATGTCGGCGAAGCGGACGGTGGCGCCGGCCTCGAGGACGGCGTTCACCGTGGCCACGAAGGTGAAGGGACTGGTCACCACCT
>JBILVB010000042.1:0-24585 GCA_044370695.1 Acidimicrobiales bacterium
CCGACGGCCCGTTCGTCGCCACCCTGCAGCCCGGCGTGCGCGGCACTCCCGCCGTGTCGGGCCCGACGCCGGCGATCCGCACCCTGGACCCCGCCGCCGGCCCCGGCGCACCGGGCGCCGTCGCCGACGCCACGAGCGTCGCGGTGCTCCCCCCGGACGTCGCCACCATGGACCTCGCCGAGGCGCCCCGGATCCTCGGCGGCGGCGCCGGGGTGGACAGCGCCGAACGGTTCGCCCTGCTCGGCGACGTCGCCACCGCGCTCGACGCGTCGATGGGCGCGACCCGGGTGATCACCGACCGGGGCTGGGTGCCCCACAGCCGCCAGATCGGCACCACCGGGGTCGTCGTCGCCCCCCGGGTGTACGTGGCGTTCGGGGTGAGCGGCGCCGTGCAGCACACGAGCGGCCTCGGTCAGCCCGAGGTGATCGTCAGCGTCAACACCGATCCGTCGTGCCCGATGATGCAGCTCGCCGACGTACCGATCGTGGCCGATGCCAACGCCACCCTCGACGAACTCGCCCAGCGGCTCGGGCTGCGGTGAGCGACCCGGCCGCCGGCGAGGCGTTCGTCGCTGCGCTCGACGCCGTGCGCACCCACCTCAACGGGGGCGGGCACGACGACTGGGCCCGGTGGTGCACGACGATCCTGGCGCTCGCCCGCCGCGGTGACGGCCGCGCCGCCGGCCGGTTCTTCGCCGCCTTCGACGGTGAGGGCGACCTCGGCACGCTCGCCGGCGCCGACGACCGGCTCGCCGGGCTGCTCGCGGTGGCGCACGACGCCGCCGTCGCCTTCGACCGCGCGACGCACCCCTCGTAGCCTTGGCGCTCATGCCCGACGTCGACGCCATCGTCGTGGGGGCCGGCCCGGCCGGTTCGTGCGCTGCGCTCACGCTCGCTCGCGCCGGACGCTCGGTGGTCCTCGTCGAGCGGGGACCGTTCCCGGGCGCGAAGAACATGTACGGCGGGGTCGTCTACCCGAGGGTGCTCGACGACCTGCTGCCGCGCTGGTGGGAGGAGGCGCCCGTCCAGCGCTGGGTCACCCGCCGCCAGACGATGATCATGACCGGCACCCAGGCCCTCACGATCGACTACCGCAGCGAGGCCTGGGGCGACGCGCCGTACAACGGTGCAACCGCCTACCGCCCCGACTGGGACGCCTGGCTCGCCGGCAAGGCCGAGGCCGAGGGTGCGCAGCTGCTGTGCTCCACCACGGTCACCGGCCTGTTGCGCGAGGGCAACCGGGTCGTCGGGGTGCGCACCGACCGGCCCGACGGTGAACTCACGGCGTCGGTGGTGATCGCCTGCGACGGCGTGAACTCGTTCCTCGCCAAGGAGGCCGGCCTGTACGGCCCGGTCGATCCGGCCAACTACACCCTCGGCGTCAAGGAGACCTTGGCGCTGCCCAAGGAGGCGATCGACGAACGCTTCGGTGTGCGGGGGCGCCACGGTGTCGACATCGAGATTCTCGGCTGCACGCAGGGCATCCCCGGCGGCGGGTTCGTCTACACCAACCTCGACACCGTCGCCGTCGGCTTGGTGCTCAAGCTGCCGGCGCTCGCCGCGCAGCGCCGCCGCCCCGAGGAGCTCGTCGGACTGCTCAAGCAGCACCCGGCGATCGCACCGCTGGTCGAGGGGGGCGAGGTCAAGGAGTGGTCGGCCCACGTCATCCCCGAAGGTGGCTACGACATGCTCCCCACGCTCGTGGGCGACGGGATGCTCGTCGCCGGCGACGCCGCTGCGCTGTGCCTGGCCGCCGGCATCTGGCTGGAGGGCGTCAACTTCGCGATGGGCTCGGGGATCGCGGCCGGGCAGGCGGCGGCCACGGCCCTGCGTCGCAACGACACCTCGGCCAGCGGGCTTGCGGGCTACCGGGCCCGGCTGGAGGGGAACTTCGTGCTGCGCGATCACCGCAAGCTGCGCGCCGCCCCGCACCTGGTGCTGTCGGACCGCGTGCAGCAGCAGTACCCGGGCCTGGTGTGCGGGATCGCCGAGCGGGTGTTCCAGGTCGACAACCCACGCCCCAAACCGGGCCTGCGCCGCATCGTGCGCAGCGAGGCCCGACGAGCCGGGGTACGCCTGCGCGATCTCGCCCGCGACGCCTGGACCGGCGGGAGGACGTTCGGATGACCTGGACCGAGGTGAGCTTCGAGCGACGCATGTCGACCGTCGAGTTCCGGGTGCACGAGCGTGCCCACATCACCGTCGACGGTGACGCCTGCCGGGGATGTACCACCAAGGCGTGCGTCGTGGCCTGCCCGGCCAAGCTGTTCGTGCCGGTGTCCGACGGGGGCATCCTGTTCAACTACGAGCAGTGCTTCGAGTGCGGGACGTGTTACCTCGTGTGCAACACGCAGGGGGCGATCACCTGGACCTACCCCGAGGGCGGGCACGGCGTCGTGTTCCGCCGCACCTGAGGCGTCGGCCGTGATCGTCGCCTGCCTCAAGTGGGTGGACCGCCGCCCGGAGGTCGATCCCGTCACCGGTGCCGTCCACACCGACGCTCGCACCAGCGGGCTGTCGGCGGCCGACGCGTCCGCGCTCGAATGGGCGTTGCGGGCGGCGGCCATCTGGGGCGACGAGGTGCTCGCGCTCGGCGCCGGTGGACCGGCCGCCGACGCCGTGTTGCGGGAGGCCCTCGCCGCCGGCGCGACCCGGGCGGCACGCGTCGAACTCGATCCCGGCGCGCCGTCGGCGACCGTCGCGGTCGCGCTGGCCGGCGCCATCGTGGCCGAGACGGGCAGCGGGAGCCCGCTGCGGCTCGTGTGCTGCGGAGACCACTCGCTCGACCGGGGTTCGGGGTCGGTGCCGGCGTTCCTGGCCGACCGTCTCGGCGCGGCGCAGGCCCTCGGTCTGCTGCACCTCGAGTTCGCCCCCGACGGCACGGTGGACGCGCTCCGCCGTCTCGACGGCGGCCGGCGCGAGCAGGTCCGGGCCACCGGTCCGGTGGTCGTCAGCGTCGAAGGCGGCACCGCAGCGCTGCGCCGAGGCGCGCTCGCCGCCACGCTGGCCGCCGGGCGGGCACCGATCGCACGGCACCGGGGACCGGCGGTGGCCGCCGCCGCCCACCGGGGCCTACGACCGTTCCGACCGCGGCCCCGCACGCTCGAGGCACCCACGGGCGACCGGGCGCTGGAGCGGGTGCGGGCGCTCACCGCGGCCAGCGGGGCGACCGGCGGGCGGGCCCAGCCCGTGACGCTGGGCCCAGCCGACGCGGCGGCGCGGATCCTCGACGTGCTGCGCGGCGCCGAGCCCGGGTGACCCGCTACCGGGCCGACCGGTCCCTGTCCTGGCACGGGCAGGTGCTGCTCGGCGGATCGCCGTTGCGGTTGTTCCGGCTGAGCGAGACCGGTGCCCGGGTGGTGCACGCTGCGCTCGACGGCACCCCACCCCGAGGATCGGCGGCCCGGGGCCTGCTCGACCGCCTCGTCGACGCCGGTGCCGTGCACCCCGATCCCGACGGGCCCGGACCGTGGTCGAGCGCCGACGTCACCGCGGTGATCCCCGTGCTCGACCCGGACCGGGAGCGCCTGTGCGCCCTGGTCGAGTCGCTGCAGTCCGACGGGGTGGCCGAGGTGATCGTCGTCGACGACGCCGGCACACCGCCGCTGGCGCCCGTCCCGGGCGCCCGGGTCGTGCGCCGGGCCGTCAACGGTGGGCCTGGCGCTGCCCGCGTCACCGGACTCGGGGAGGTGACGACCCCGCTCGTCGCCTTCGTCGACGCCGACGTCACGGTGCCGCCGGGATGGCTCCACCCCCTGCTCGCCCAGTTCGCCGACCCGGAGGTCGCACTCGTCGCCCCCCGGGTCCGGTCCCGGCCCGGACCCGGCCGGCTGGCGCGCTACGAGGAGGCGCACTCCCCGCTCGATCTCGGTGACGAATCGGCCCGGATCCGGGCGGGAACCCGGGTGTCCTACGTCCCGACCGCGGCGGTGGTGGTCCGTCGGGACGCGCTCGGCGCCATCGGCGGGTTCGACCCGGCGCTGCGCACCGGCGAGGACGTCGACGCCGTGTGGCGACTGGACGAGTCCGGGTACCGGTGCCGGTACGAACCGGCCGTCGAGGTGCTCCACGAACCCCGCCCGACGTGGGCGTCGTGGGTGCGCCAACGCCGCGGGTACGGCCGCTCGGCCGGCCCGCTGGCGCGCCGCCATCGCGGTGCCGTGCCCCCGGTGGCGGTGAGCGGATGGAGCGCGGCGGTGTGGGGCACGGCGGTGCTCGCCCCGTTCCCGGCCGGTGCCGTCACCGCCGTGGCCACGGCGGGAGCGACCGCCGTTGCGCTGCAACGCCGGATCGGCTCGTGGCCGCTGGCGGTCCGCCTGACCGGCCTCGGGCACCTGCACGCCGGCCGGCAACTGGCGTCGGCCGTGCGGCGGGCATGGTGGCCGGTGCTCGTGCCCGTCGCGCTCTGGTCCCGGTGGGCGCGCCGGGTGCTGGTGCTCGCCGCACTCGACGGCCTACGTCGAGGCGGCCCGATACGCCTGGCCGACGACGCCGCCTACGCGGTCGGGGTGTGGGAGGGCGCCTGGCGGGCCCGCACGGTGGCGCCGTTGGCGCCGGATCTCACGAGTTGGCCGCGGCCGTCGCGTTACGAGCGGCGGCGAGGCGACGGCTCAGATCGGAGCACTCCTGGCACACCGACGCCGGGATGACCCCGACGCGCATCAGCCCGGCGAAGATCGTGCAGCCGAGGCAGAAGCCGAGCACCGCCTCGAGCGAGGCAGCGGCAACCAGCATCGCGGCCACGACGACGGCGACCGGCGTGGCACCGGCGAGGTGGCCGATCACCATGAGCGTGACGCAGGCCAATCCGATGCCCTGGGCGAAACGCTTGGGTGGGCCGGGCACCTCCTTGGGTGCACCGAGCCGGGGGGCCACCACGTGGACGGCGAGGCGGGCCAACGGGCTGTAGCGAGGCCCGGCCGCGACCCGGGCGACGAAGCCGTACCACAGCGGTACGAGCACCCAGCCCGACCGGGTGACGAGATACGCGACGGCCAGGGCGACCACGCCGGTGGCGACCACCCGGGCCGCCTTGTCGTTCACCGTCTCGGGGAAGCCGAACCAACGCCGCATGGCCGCCATCGTACCGGGAATTCCCGACCGCTCCACTCGGGAATTGGGCGGGCCGGGGGCCGGTACGGTTCGGGCCGGTGAGCCTGATCCTGACCGTCGACGAGCGGGCCTGGCGTGCCCACGTCGATCGCGTGTGGGCCGAGCACCCCGGGCTGGTCCCGGTCGTGAAGGGCACCGGCTACGGGTTCGGGCGGGAGGTGCTCGCCGCCGAAGCGGCCGGCCGGGGTGCCCGCTTCGTTGCCGTCGGCACCGTCCACGAGCTCGACGGCCTGCCCCCGGGACCGACCCCCGTGGTGCTCACCCCGACCACCCGGGTGGCGCCCGATGCCGCCATCGGTGCCGTGCTCACCATCGCCGATCCCGCCCAGCTGGCCGCCGCTGCCGTCGGCGGTGCCGTCGGGGTGATCGTCGAGGTCACGTCCTCGATGCGCCGCTACGGCACCGATGCCGGCGGGGTGCGGACCCTCGTCGACCAGGCCGACGCCGCCGGCCTGGTCGTGGTCGCCGCCGGGATCCATCTCCCACTCGCCGGTTCGAGCGCCGAGCGAGCTGCCGAGACCGCGGCGTGGTGCGACGTGCTCCCGGCCGGGCTGCCGTTGTGGGTGAGCCACCTCGACGCCGGGGACGTCGCTGCGCTCGCCGCCCGAGGTCCGGGCCGGACCGTCGTGCAGCGGATCGGCACTCGGTTGTGGTTGGGGGACAAGGGGTTCACCCATCTCGGGGCCGAGGTGGTGTCGCTGCGGGACGTCGCGGCCGGCGACCGCTGCGGCTACCGCCAGGTCCCGGCACCGGCCGGCGGCACGGTCGTGACCGTCGGCGCCGGGACCGTGCAGGGCGTGCGCCTGCTCGACGACACCCGAAGCCCGATCCATCACGCCCGGCGCCGGCTCGCGCTCATCGAGCCGCCGCACCAGCACGCGACCCTCGCGTTCGTGCCGGAAGGCGAGCCGTGCCCGCAACTCGGCGACGTCGTCGACGTGCAACGCCCCCTCACCGAGGTCCGGCCCGACGAACTCGTCTGGCGCTGAGGGCCGATCACTGCGGCGTCGCCGGCTCAAGACGCGGCCGGTCGGGCCGATCCGAACGGCGTGCGCTGGTGGCGGCTGACCCGGACGACCGTTGCCGTCGTCGCGGCGGCCGCCGCGCTCGCCGGGGCGGTGACGCCCGCGGCGGCGCAGGACGCCGAGCAGGGCCGCGTCTCCCGGCCGGTCGGCGCCGGTGCCCGCGGGACCGTCCCGAGCTTGGAGACGGCGTGTCAGCAGCTCAAGGCCGAACTCGACACCCTCGCCAGCCCGTGGGCCAAGCTCGCCTACTCGAGCACCCCGGCCTGGTCCTCCACCCCGGGTGCGGTCGACTTGGGCACCTGCCGCCGAGCCGGGTTCCTCGGGGTGTCGGCCCCGACGAACCATCTCGACGCCGCGCTGGCCTGGATGTCGCGCTGGATCGGCAGTGCGGCCTACAACGGCTACTGCGAGCGGGCGGTCGAACTAGCGTTCGGCACCGAGGGCATCTACCCCTCGGCGTTCGACCACTGGCTCGACGCCTACCGCAGCGGGCGCGCCCACCCCGGCGACCTCGATCCACCGCGCGGCGCAATCGTGTTCTGGGCCGTGGCGATGCCGCTGGGCCACGTGGGGATCTCGTTGGGCGACGGGAGATTCGTCTCCACCAGCGTCCGGGGCGGTATCGGCGTGGCCGAACTGTCCTACTTCCCCGCCTACCTCGGGTGGGCCGACCCACCCCCGTCGTTCCTGCGCTCAGCGCAGCGGTGACCCGAAACCGGTCGTGGTCGCCCACTGCCGGACACGCACCACGGTTCCCGTGGCCGGCGCGTCGATCACCGCCCGATCCGCACCCAGGTACAGCATCACGTGCCCGTCGCCGTCGGCCTGGAGGTTGAACACGAGGTCGCCAGGCTGGAGTTGACCGACCGGGACCGGCTTCGTTTCGAGCTTCTGCAGGCCCGTGTAGTGCGACAACGACACGTTGCCGGCCCGCCAGGCGAAGCGGGTCAACCCGGAGCAGTCGAACACGAGCGGCCCGGCACCGCCGTACGCGTAGGGCTTGCCGACCTGCGCAAGCGCGGTCAGCACGACGGTGCGCCGTGTGGCCGTCGTCGACGCCAGGGCGCCGGCGAGGCGATCGGCGTCGACGCCGTCCACTCGTTCGGCGACCAGCGCTGCGACCACGTCGAGATGGTCGCCGGTGCCGGGCGCGCCGAGGGCTACCCGGGCCCGCACCGCGATCGGATCGTTGCTGATCCCCACGAGCCGGGCCGCTGCGGCCTCCCACGAGCCGACACCACCGTCGTTCGCGGCCGCAGGAGACGGCACCGTCAGCACCACCGTGCTGCCGATCGCCACGGCGACGAGGACCCCTCGGCGCAGTCGGCGACGCATGGTCCGTACGTCTACGCCCGGGACCTGGGATCTCGCTGTGAACAGGTCCCGTCCGTACCCGATGTTCTCCCAGGTTTCCCCCAGGGAGATCGTGTCTACTCCCGGACATGCACCTACGTGCCCTGCTCCTGGCCGGATCGATCCTCGGCGTGGCGGCAGCATGCGGCGGCGACGAGAACACCGCCGCGCCCGTGTCGTCGGTGTCGTCGTCGGCATCGCCCGTGACGGCGTCGGCCGAGCAACTCCAGGCCTACCGCCAGTGCCTCGTCGAACAGGGGATCGGGCTCGGTGGCCGGAACCAGGGCGCCGGCCAGGGCGGCCAAGGCAGCGTTCCCCAAGGCACCGGACAGGGCGCCGGCGGCCAGGGCGGGCCTCGCATCAGCATCGACCCGGCCGTGCTGCAGAAGGCCCAAGAGGCCTGCAAGAGCAAACTGCCGGCCGGCCTCGACCCCGCCACGGCCCTCGGCCGTGGCCAGGGTGCCGGGGGCCAGGGTGCCGGTGGCCAGGGTGCCGGTGGCCAGGGTGCCGGTGGCCAGGGTGCGAACGCCCGGCTGGCGCAGTTCCAGCCGTACCTCACCTGCATGCGTGACAACGGCGTCGACATCCCCGAGCGACCCCTCGGGGGTGGCCAAGGTGGCCAAGGTGGCCAAGGTGGCCAGGCCCCGGCGTCGCCGCCGTCGTCGGAGCGTTCGGCATCGTCGACGCCGCCCGGCGGCGGACGCGGCGGTCAGGGCGCTGGCGGCATCCTGGGCCAGATCGATCGCGAGTCCCCGGTCTTCGTGGCGGCGCACGAGAAGTGCAAGGTCCTCCTCCCCGAAGGCGTTCCCCTGCCGGGCGCGGGCGGCGGCCGCACGGACGGCGGCTCGACGACGTCCACCACCGCGAAGGCGTGACGGATGCGTCGGTCGACCCTGCTGCTCAACAGCGTGCTCGGCGTCGGGGTGATCGCGCTCGGCGCAGGAGGCTGGTTCGTGCTGCGCGACGAAGGCACGTCCTCGACGACCACCCGGACGACGACGACCGTCCGGCGCGGTTCGGTGTCGTCTGCGGTGAGCGCGAGCGGCAACCTGCTGTCCCGCACGCAGTTCGACGTCTCGTTCGACTCCGCAGTGTCGTCGAACCTGGTCACCGAGATCCTCGTCAAGGTCGGTGACAAGGTCACCAAGGGCCAGCCGCTCGCCCGGGTGGACGCCACCACCGTCACCAACACCTTCGCCGCAGCCCAGGCTGCCTACGACTCCGCCCTTGCGTCGCTCGACAAACTGAAGACCGGTCTCACGCCCCAGGAGCGAGCCCAGAACCAGGCGAGCCTCGCCCAGTCGGCCGCGTCCGTCCGTTCCGCCGAGACCAGCCTCGCCAACGCCCGCGCCTCGGCCGGGCAGAACGCCGTCGGGTACGACAACGCCGTCTCCCAGGCCGAGACCAGCCTCGCCAACGCCCGCGCCCAGGCCGACCGCGACCTCGCCACCTCGCAACTCGCCGTCGACCAGGCCCAGGCGGCGTGGAACACGACCAAGACGACGTGGGACACCGCCAAGGCCACGCGCGACGCGGACAAGGCCGCCTACGACGCGGCGGCCGCCGACGTTGCGAAGTTCGAAGCCGCCGTCGCCTACTGCACGACCAACCCGGGCGCGCCGACCGCTCCGGACGGCACCGCGTGCCCAGCGAACGCAGCGCTCACCACGGCCCAGACCACGCTGACCACCCGGAACACGGCACTCAACGGGCCCAACGGGTCGCAGGCTGGCTTCGACAAGGCCGACGCAACGCTCACCCAGGCCACCAACTCGTTGAACAACGCCAACAACGGGTTCGCCAACACCCAGCTGAAGGCCAAGCAGTCGATCGACGGTGCCTCCAACTCGCTGACCAACGCTCGCAACAGTCGCGACGCCGGCCAGCTGCGCGACGCGCAGTCGATCGTGAGCGCCCAGCGTCAGCTCGAGTCGGCGCAGCTGTCCTACAACTCGGCCCTCGCCGGCAACGCCGTCAAGGAACGCCCACCGACCGAGGCCGAACTCGCCCAGTCGAACTCGCAGGTGATCAACGCCCGAAACTCGCTCGCCACGGCCCAGAAGAACCTCAACGCCGCCACGCTCGTGGCCCCGATCGAGGGGACGATCGCCGTGCTGAACGGCAAGGTCGGCGTCGCGCCGGGCTCGGCCGGGAACAACGCCAACGCGAATGCAGCCAGCGCGAGCGGGTCGGCGTCGACCACCGCCTTTCTCACCATCACCGATCCCAACGGCTTCGAGGTCCGGGCGGGCTTCAGCGAGGCCGACGCGTTGAAGGTGAAGGTCGGCCAGACTGCGACGGTGTCGCTCGACGCGGTCAGCGGCAGCCGGTTCGGCGCACGGGTCAACCGCATCGACGGCGCCTCGACGCTGGTGAGCAACGTGGTCACCTACTACGTGTACCTGACGATCACCGACGTGCCGGCGGCCAACCCGCCCCGGCCGGGCATGACGGCCACGGCCTCGGTGACGGTCGAAGAGGCCACCGACGTCCTCGTCCTGCCGAGCTCGGCCGTGACCGCCCGGGGCACCACCGCGACGGTGGCCGTGCAGACGGTGCCCGGGGATCCCACCAAGACCGAGGATCGGCAGATCACCATCGGGCTGCGGGGCGACAACGGGCTCGAGATCAGCGCCGGGCTCGCCGAGGGTGATGTCGTCGTCGTGACCCGCACGGCGATCAGCGCAGCCGGCGCTGGCGCCGCCACGCAATCGGGCACCCTCACCGGCGGTCAGACGGCGATCCCGGGCGCCGGAGGCGGCACCGGCGGGACCGGCAACCGGGTCCGCGGTGGCTGAGCCCGACCCGGCGCGACCGGTGATCGTCGTGCGCGACGTCACCAAGGTGTACGGCATGGGGGACACCGAGGTGCGTGCCCTCGACGGTGTCTCGCTCGTGATCGAACGGGGCGACCACGTGGCGATCATGGGCGCTTCGGGGTCCGGGAAGTCGACGCTCATGAACATCCTCGGCGCGCTCGACGTGCCCAGCTCGGGCCGGTACGTCCTCGACGGCGAGGACGTCGGCACGCTCGGCGACGCCGCACTCGCCGACATCCGCAACCGTCGCATCGGCTTCGTGTTCCAGAGCTTCAACCTCATCCCCCGGACCACGGCACTCGCCAACGTCGAGCTGCCGCTTGCCTATGCCGGGATGAAGCGGGCCCGCCGCCGGGACCGAGCCCGCACTGCGCTGGCCGCCGTCGGCCTCGCCGACCGGCTGGACCATCTACCCAACGAGCTGTCGGGCGGGCAGCAGCAACGCGTCGCCATCGCCCGCGCCATCGTCACCAACCCGTCGATGGTGCTCGCCGACGAGCCGACCGGTGCGCTCGACAGCCGTTCGACGGCCGAGGTGCTCACGATCTTCGACCGGTTGAACGTCCAGGGTCGCACGATCATCGTGATCACCCACGAGGACGACGTCGCCCGCCATGCCAAGCGTGTGGTGCGACTGCGCGACGGCCGCGTCGTGAGCGACGAGCGGCACGCGCCCGTCGAGGGTCGGCCGCCGATGTTGCTGGAGGTGCCCGCGTGAACCTCGAGAGCGTGCGCATCGCGCTCGGCGGCATCCGTGCCAACACGCTGCGCTCCACGCTCACCATGCTCGGCATCCTCATCGGCGTGGGCGCCGTGATCGTGCTCGTGGCCGTCGGATCGGGTTCGGCGGCGGCGTCCCGCCAACGTCTCGAGGCCCTCGGGTCGAACACGCTCACCGTGACCGCAGGCGGGTTCGGCCTCGGCAACCGTGGCGGCACGCAGGCCCGCCGGGTCGTCATCGACGACGACGACGTGTCGTCGTTGGGCGATCCGACCCTCGCCCCGAGCATCGCCCAGGTGGTGCCCCTCGTGAACGGCCAGGGCGTGACCGTCTCGTTCGAGGGTGCGAGCGCCACGCCGCAGCTGGTGCAGGGCACCACGCCGGCGTTGTTCGAGGTGCGCAACCTGCGCCTCGCGGGGGGCGCGGCCTTCACCGACGTCGACGTCGAGGCGCGTTCCAAGGTCGCCGTGATCGGCCTCACCGTGGCCAAGAACCTGCTCGGCGAGACGGCCGACGTGAGTCGACTGATCGGCCAGACGGTTCGGTTCTCCAACACCAACCTGACGGTGATCGGCATCCTGCGGGCCCGGGGATCCAACGGGATCCAGGACCAGGACAACGTGGCGTTCCTACCGATCACGACGATGCGGGATCTGGTGTCGGGGAACTCCAAGCGGGTCGACCAGGTCGTCATCCAGGCCACCGGGCGGGCGACGACGGCCACCGCCCAGCTCGAGGCGACCGCGGTCCTGCAGGGCAACCACCCCGGGTCGACGAGCAACTCGTTCCTGGTGCTCAACCAGGCGAGCCTGCTCGAGACCCAGGACGCCAACAACCAGACCTTCACCGTGCTGCTCGGCGCCGTCGCCGCCATCAGCCTGCTCGTCGGCGGCATCGGCGTGATGAACATCATGCTGGTCACCGTCACCGAGCGAACCCGGGAGATCGGGATCCGCAAGGCGATCGGCGCACGCCGCAGCGACATCCTCGGGCAGTTCCTCACCGAGGCCGTCCTGCTCACCATGCTCGGTGGCCTGCTCGGCGTCGGCGCCGGGTTGCTCGGTAGCCGGTTCGAGATCGTCGGCGTCCAACCCGTGGTCGAGCCGTTCTCGGTGTTCCTGGCCTTCGGGGTGGCCGTGGCGGTCGGGTTGTTCTTCGGGATCTACCCGGCCAACCGCGCCGCCCAACTCCGCCCCATCGACGCCCTCCGCTACGAGTAGGAGACGGCCGTGCCCGATCTCGCCGAATTCGACCAGCCACCGACGCCACCGACGGACGGCCCGCCCACCGGGGACGACCGGCTCGAATTGCTCGAGGCACTCGACCGGAACGAGGACCTCGCGCCCCGCCAACGCACCACCAACACCCTCACCTGGGTGCTCGTCGGGCTCCTCGGCGCCGGCGCGGTGTTCCTCGGCGGCGCCTGGTTCCAGCGCACCTTCGGCCCGGCACCGGCGACCACCACGGGAACTGCCGGCGGGGCAGCCGCAGCGTTCGCCGCTGCGGTCCGCAGCGGCGGTCTCCCGGCCGGCGTCTCGCTGCCGACGCTGCCGACGCTGCCGACGACGGTTGCGGCGGCCGGCGCGACGCGCGGCACGGTCAAGCTCGTCGACGGCACGAAGGTGTACGTGGCGAAGGCCGACGGCACGATCGTGATCGTCACCACGAACGCCAGCACGGCGGTACAGGTGGCTGCACCCGGCACCCTCGGCGATCTCACGGCCGGCCAGTCCGTCACGGTGCAGGGCGCCACCCAGGCCGACGGCACGCTCGCGGCCAGCGAGATCGTCGGCACCACCACCGGTTGACCGGCGCAGGGTGCGCCGGCGGATCCATCCGATGACGGCTGCGGTCGTGCGAGCCGTGGGCGCGACCAACGCGCTGTTGCTGGCCCTGATCGGTGTCGTCTACCTGGTCTGGGCCGAGCGGCCAGCCGGCGTGATCGTCGCCGCCGGACTGTGGGCGATGGCGGCGACGGCACTGCTGCTGGTGCGCCGCCTTCGAGAGCCCGACTGAGTGCGGCGGGTACGGTCCGGCACCGTGGAACCACTGCCGCCCATCGGCGACCCCGGCACCGTGGCCGCCGTCGACCGAGTCCTCGCCACCACCCGATCGGTCCGGCTGCGTCTGGACCTGACCCGGTCCGTCGAGGACCAGGTGCTGTTCGACTGCATCGACCTCGCCGAGCAGGCGCCGACGGGCGGCAACCTGTCGAGCCGGCGGTGGATGGTCGTGCGCGACCCGGCCACCCGGGCTGCCGTCGCCGAGCTCTACCGCGCGGCGGGCGGCGCCGGCATCATCCGGCTGGCCGAGCGCCTGAAGGGAACCGGCCACCAGTCCGAGCGGGTGATGACCTCCGGTGGCTACCTGGCCGAGCACCTGCAGGACGTCCCGGCGATCGTGATCGCCTGCATCTGGGGCGAGCACGATGGGTCCGGTCGCCCGGGCCTGTTCGACTCGGTGCTGCAGTCGGCGTGGAGCTTCTGCCTTGCGGCTCGCGCCCGAGGCCTGGGCACGGCGTGGACGACGGTCCACCTGGGCAAGGCCGACGAGATGGCCGCGCTGCTCGGCATCCCCGAAGGGGTCACCCAGGTCGTGCTGCTCCCGGTCGCCTACACCGTGGGTACCGAGTTCCGCCCGGCGGCTCGCCGCCCCGCCCGGGAGATCACCTACTTCGACCGGTGGGGGTACACCCGCAACAAGCCGTCGCACGACGGCCTGCCCCACGTCACCGACGAGTTGGGGGTCGTGGCCGAAGTCGACGTCGACGCGACCCCGGCGGCCGTGTGGGCGTTGGTCAGCGACATCACCACCCCGGCCCGGGTCGGCAGCGAGCTCACCTCCGCCGAGTGGCTCGACCCGGGTCCGGCGGTCGGCGCCCGCTTCGTGGGCCGTAACTTCCTCGAGGGTCTCGGCGAGTGGAAGACGACGTGCACCGTCATGGTCTGTGACCCGCCCGGCACACGCACCACCGCAGAGTTCACCTGGCACGTGGCCGATCCCGACACCCCGGCGGCGCGCTGGAGCTTCGAGCTCGAACCGATCGGGCGGCGGGTGCGGCTGCGCCAGCGGGTGATCATGTCCGAGCGCGGCTCGGGCACGGCGGCCATGGTGCACAACCGGCCCGAGCGCGAGCAGCACATCCTCGAACGCCGGCTCGCACAGTTGAAGGCCGCCATGCAGCGCACCGTCGA
The DNA here is from genome assembly GCA_044370695.1 of Acidimicrobiales bacterium. Lineage (GTDB taxonomy): Bacteria > Actinomycetota > Acidimicrobiia > Acidimicrobiales > Ilumatobacteraceae > JBEIFW01. The sequence continues at coordinate 14,225 of JBILVB010000042.1, forward strand.
GGGCATCAAGGCCCTCGCCGAGCAGCGGCCCACGTGACCCGGACGGGGTCGATCCGCTAGACCGGTCCCGATTCGCCGGCCGGCGGATCGGGAGGGGTCCCACGATGCGAGTCCTGGTCACCGGCGGCAACCGGTACATCGGGTTGAGCCTGGTGTTCGAGCTGGCGCGCCGAGGGCACGAGGTCACCGTCGCCAACAGCCACGAGGCGCCGCTCCCCGACGGTGCCCGGCGCATCCACGTCGACCGCCGCATCCCCGGCGCGCTCGCCGCCGCTCTCGGCCCGCACCGCGACGACTTCGATGCCGTGTTCGACAACACGGCGTTCACCGTCGCCGACGTCGAGCCGATGATCGGGCTGTTCGACGGCCGGGTGCAGCACTACGTGTTCACCAGTTCGATGGCGGTCTACCGGCGCAGCTTCGTGCAGCCGGTGCAGGAGTACTTCCGCACCCACGACCCTGCCGACGACGACCCTCGCAAGGCGTACGGGGTCAACAAGGTGCGTTGCGAGCGGCTGCTGCGCGAACGCTTCGAGCGCACCGGGTTCCCGGCCACCACCTTCCGGGTGTCGCACACGATCGGCCCACGAAGCCCGCTGCCGACGCGCGAGCCGGTGTACTTCGCTCGGCTCGAACAGGGTCGCCCCATCCCGATCCCGGCCGACGGATTCCCGTTCGTGTCGCTCGTCCACGTCGACGACGCCGCCACCCTGCTGGCGAGCGTGCTCGGCAACGCGCACGCCCCGGGAGAGATCTACAACGCCACCGGCCCCGAGGTGACGAGCATCGCCGGGGCGGTCCATCTGATGGCCAAGGCGGTCGGTGTCGAGCCGAACCTGGTGCACGTGCCCATGGAGATCGCCCGCCGCCTGCCCCGTCCGTTGGTGCACTGGGGCGAGGGCATCATGGGCGGCGCCATCTTCTCGATGGACAAGGTGGGCCGTCACCTCGACTGGACTCCCCGGTTCGGCCTCGAAGACGGCTACCGGGACGCCTACGAGTGGTTCCGCACGGGGGGTCGGGAGCAGTACGAGTTCGACTTCTCGGCCGACGACGAGGTGCTGGCCCGGCTCGGCCGGTGACCGCAGGGAGGAGACCCATGGGCTTCGAGGACATCCGCTACGAGGTCGGCGCCGACGGCGTCGCCACCCTCACGTTCGACCGGCCGGAGGTGATGAACGCGCTGCGCCCGCAGACGACCGACGAGGTGCTGCAGGCGATCGCCGACGTGCGCACCAACGACGCCGTGCGCTGCCTGCTCGTCACCGGTGCGGGCCGGGGGTTCTGCGCCGGCGACGACTTCCAGGCGATCTTCCTCGACGCCGACCGGACCAACCGCAAGCTCGCCCGTCAGGCCCGGCGCATCCGCGAGGGCGAGCGATCCCTCGACGTGATCTTCGGGCTGGAGAAGCCGACGATCGCCGCCATCAACGGCCCTGCGGTCGGCTATGGCATGGACATCGCGCTCTACTGCGACATCCGTTACGCCTCCACCCGGGCCAAGCTCGGGTGGTACTTCGTGCGCCGCGGGGTGGTCGGCACGATCGGCGGCACGTTCATCCTGCGCCAGCTCGTCGGGTTGTCCAAGGCCATGGAGCTCACCCTCACCGGCGATCTCGTCGACGCCGACGAAGCCCTTCGGCTCGGGTTGGTGTCCAAGGTGGTACCCGACGACGAGCTCCTCGACGTCACACGGGCCATGGCCCGCAAGATCGCCAGCGGCCCGCCGCTGGCCCAGCAGGCGATCAAGCGGGCCATGCACAAAGGCTTCGAGATCGACTGGCGGACGCTCGGCGAGTACCAGCAGGCTCTCGGCGACGTCCTGTGGGAGACCGAGGATCACATGGAAGGCGTGCGGTCCTTCCTCGAAAAGCGCGAGCCGAACTTCCGGGGGCGATGACCATGGCCGAACCGACCACCACCACCGGCACGCCGGATCCCGCATCGATCCCCGTGCGCGACGCCGCAACGGTGATGCTCGTGCGCGACAGCGACGACGGCATCGAGGTGTTCATGCTGCGGCGCACCATGAAGGCCGCGTTCGCGGCCGGGGCGTACGTGTTCCCCGGGGGCGCCGTCGACCCCGGCGACGGCGCACTCGAGGTGGAGCAGCTGTGCACGGGCCGCACCGACGCCACGGCCAGCGCGCTGCTGGGCATCGGGCGCGGCGGGCTCGCCTACTGGGTGGCCAGCGTGCGCGAGTGCTTCGAGGAGGCCGGCGTCTTGCTCGCCGTCGACGAGGTCGACGAGGTCGTCCGGTTCCTCGACCACGACGGTTCGCTTCCCCGTTTCGCCGCCCACCGCGACGCGCTGAACAACCGGGGCACCACGCTGCTCGACATCGTGCGGGCCGAACGCCTGCGTCTGGCGACGCAGGACATGCACTACGTGAGCCACTGGATCACCCCGGTCGGCGAGCCGCGCCGGTTCGACACCCGCTTCTTCGTGACGGTTGCGCCGCCCGAGCAGGTGCCGCTCCACGACGACAACGAGACCGTCGACTCGCTGTGGGTGAAGCCGCACGTTGCGCTCGAGAAGGCGGAGGCGAGGGAGCTGCTGATGATCCCGCCGACGGTGGCCAACGTGACGTACCTCGCGCAGTTCGCCAACACGGCAGCGCTGCTCGCGGATGCCGCCACGATCACCGCACCGCCCGAGATCCTGCCCAAGATCGTCTTCGAGGACGGTCGGGTGGCGGGGATCCTGCTGCCCGGCGAGCCGGGCTACGACGACCTGCCGTGAGCCGGTTCCTGCGTCCCGACGCCGAGGTGGCCGCGGCGTACCTCGAGCTACGGGCCCGGGTGGTGGCGCTGCTGCGCGAGCTGCCCGAGGCCGACGCCGGTCGTGTCGTGCCGCACTGCCCGGCATGGACGGTGGCCGAGTTGAGCGCGCATCTCGTCGGGGTCCCCGACGACATCCTGGCAGGGCGGATGGAGGGCGTGACGACCGAGGCCTGGACCCAGGCCCAGGTCGAACGCCTGCGCGGGCGGACCCTGACCGAGCTGGCCGACCACTACGAAGCCGGTTCGGTCGCCTTCGATCCCGTGCTCGCCGTGATCCCCGCTCCGGTCAACGCCCAGCTGGTGATGGACGCCGTCACCCACGAGCACGACCTGCGCCACGCCGTCGGGCGGCCCGGTGCCCGTGACTCGACGGCCGTCGCCGTCGGTCAGGGCTGGCTGCTGAACATGGTGGAGCGCCGGGCGCCCGAGCTGGCCGAGGTCCTCGCCGGGTCGGGGATCGCATCCTTCGACGTGCTGCGGGCGCTGTCCGGGCGACGGTCGGCCGGCCAGATCGCCGCCCTCGGCCTCGACGGTGCGGCGATCACTGCGCTGCTGGCCGGCAGCCCGCTGCGACCGCCGGTGCACGCCGTCGGGGATTGAGGGCACCCGCACGATGACTCCGGGCTCCACAGCAGGGCGTAACGCCGGTCAGGCTCGGAGCGTCGAGCCCGGTGACGCTCAACCCGCCCCCGTACGACCCTCCATCGGGCCACCCGACCGGGGTGGCTGGAACTGCCCGCCCGAGCCCTGGCGAGTCGAACCCGACGGCTGCGGCGGGTAGGCCGGAGTCTGCTGCTGGCCGGCCCGCTGACCCGCCTGACGTGCTGGTACGAGACCTGCCCGACGACGTCCACGCCGAACTGGTGCGGCGCGCCGAGCTCGCCGGCGTGTCGTTGCAGCAGTTCCTCACCGTCGAGCTGACCCGGCTCGTCGCCGCACCGACGATGGCCGAGGTCCTCGCCCGGATCGATCGTCACCGGGGCGGACGGATCGGGTTCGACACCGCCGTGCACGATCTCGCCGAGGAACGCCGAGCCGGGTGAGCGTCCTCGACGCCTCGGTGCTCGCCAACGTCGTCGCCGACGACGGCCCCGCCGGACACGCGGCGCGAACCCGAATGGCCCGGGAAGGAGCGTGGTACGCCCCGGACCTCGTCGACGTCGAGAGCGTCGCCGTGTTCCGCAAACGATGGCGGGCCGGGGATCTGACGGCCCGCCGATTCCGCGTCGCCGTCGAGGACCTGCTGGCGCTGCCGGTGGTGCGAGTCCCGTCGGGTCCGCTGATGCGGCGCGCCCCCGAGCTGCGCGCCAACGTCACCGCCCACGACGCCGCGTACGTCGCACTCGCAGAAGCTCTCGACTGCGTGCTGCTCACCGCCGACGCCCACCTGGCCCGAGCGCCCGGACTGCGGTGCCCGGTCGAACTGATCGGCCTGTAGTTCCGACCCCACCACCGCAGGGACCCGCCGCGTCGACGCGGCTCGATCACCGCGCCGCCAGCTCGAACCGGGTCCGGGGCCGTTCACAGGCCCCGGGCCATGTCGTGGAACTTCGTGTACTGCCCGAGGAATGCCAAGCGCTTCATGCCGATGGGACCGTTGCGGTGCTTGGCCACGATGATCTCGGCCGAACCCCGATCGGGCGACTCGGGGTTGTAGACCTCGTCTCGGTAGATGAACATCACCACGTCGGCGTCCTGCTCGATCGCACCCGACTCACGCAGGTCGGCGAGCATCGGGCGCTTGTCGGCTCGGGATTCGAGCGCCCGCGACAGCTGCGACAGCGCCACGATCGGCGTGCGCAGCTCGCGAGCGAGCACCTTGAGGCCGCGGGAGATCTCGCTGATCTCCACCTGGCGGTTCTCGGCCGAGGTCCGACCGGTCATGAGCTGCAGGTAGTCGATCACGATCAGCCCGAGCTTGCCGTCGAACCGCTGCGCCAACCGGCGGGACTTGGCGCCGATCTCGCTGACGGTCACGTACGGGTTGTCGTCGATGTAGAGCGGCGCTTCGAGCCGGCCGATCGCCTTGCCGATCGCCGACCAGTCCTGCTGGGTGAGCCGGCCGGTACGCAGTTTCGTCGAGTCGATCCGGGCCTCGGAGGCCAGGATGCGCTGGGTGAGCTCCTTGTGGCCCATCTCGAGGGAGAACAACAGCACGGGCAACCCGGCGTGGACCGCGACGTTGGTGGCCATGCCGAGGGCGAAGGCCGTCTTGCCCATGGCCGGACGAGCACCGACCACGTTGAGCGTGGACGGCTGCAGACCCGACAACAACTCGTCGAGATCCGTGTAGCCGGTCGGCGTCCCGGTGATGATGTTGCCCTGCTCGTAGACCTTCTCGAGGTCCTCGAACGCGTCCTTGATCAGCTCGTTGATCGGACGGGTCGAATCGACCACCCGACGCTCGGCGATCTCGAACACCTTCGATTCGGCCGTGCTGAGCGCCTTGCTGACGTCGTCGGGTTCGTCGAAGCCGATCTCGGCGATCTCCGACGCCACCCGGATGAGCCGGCGCAGCACGGCGGTGTCCTGGACGATCCGGGCGTACCGCGCCGCGTTGGAGATCATCGGCGTGGCGATCTGGAGATCGACCAGATACTCCCGACCACCCGCCAGGTCGAGCAGATCGGCCCGACGGAGTTCCTCGGCGACGGTCACCAGGTCGACCGGCTCGCCGCTCGCCACCAGCGTGCGCGCAGCGTCGTAGATGTGCTGGTGGGCGGGCTTGTAGAAGTCGTCGGCCGTGAGACCGGTTTCGACCACGGCGAGGAAGGCGTCCTTCGACAGCAGCACGGCCCCGAGCAAGCTCGCTTCGGCGTCGAGATTGTGGGGGGGCAGACGCTCCCCGGACCGCCGCGGGCGGTCCGGGGCATCCCCGTTGGTTCGATCACCCTTGGCCCGGTCACGGCGCCCGTCTGTCATCGAACCAACCCTCCCTCAGACGGCTTGTGCCCATCCAGTGGATGAACCTGGGGACGAACCGGGGGGTTCTGTGCACAATTCCTCGTGTCAATCCCCACTGACTGTGGAAAACCAGGTTCAGTTCACACCCAGGGTGGTCAAGACGTCACCTAGTGGGTCGGACGACCTACTTCTTGACGACCTCGACCGAGACCGGGAACTGGACGTCGGCGTGCAACTTGACCGTCACCGAGTGGGTGCCGAGGGCCTTGATGGCATCGCCCATCGCCACCTGCCGGCGCTCGAGGGTCACCCCACCCTGGGCGGCGACGGCGTCGACCACGTCCGCCGACGTCACCGACCCGAACAGACGACCTTGGGCACCGGCCCGGACCTTGATCGTGAAGGTCTTCGCCACGAGTGCCCGGGCGATCTCCTCGGCCGACGCCCGGTCCTTCGCGTCCTTCAGGTCGCGCGCCCGGCGCATCGCCCGGGCCTGCGCCACCGCGCCGTCGGAGGCCGGAAGGGCGAGGCCCTTGGGCAGCAGGTAGTTCCGGGCGTAGCCGTCGGCGACCTCGCAGATGTCGCCACGCTTACCGACACCGGCGAGGTCGGCGCGAAGGATGACCTTGGTGCTCATTCGGCGTCGACCTCCTCGACCGTTTCGACGACCTCTTCGACCGTCTGCTCCGGTTCGCTCGAACGGGACCGCGACCCTCGCGTGGTCACGACCCGCTTGGTGTACGGCAGCAGCGCCAGTTCCCGGGCGTTCTTGATCGCGATCGCCACGTCACGCTGCTGCTGGACGTCGTTCCCCGTCACCCGGCGGGCGCGGATCTTGGAGCGATCGGAGATGAACCGCTGCAGGAGGTTCACGTCCTTGTAGTCGACGTAGTCGACCCGGTCCGCCGTCAGGATCGACGTCTTCTTCTTGATCTTCTTGTTCGGGTTCTCGCGGGTCTTGCCCGCAGTGCCCCGTTGCTTGCCCTGCTTGTTGCCGGGCTTGCCTTGCTTGCTCATCTCGTCTCCGTGTTCACCGCATCAACTGGTGTCGTCGCCGCCCGCCGGGATCTCCGGGGCAGCGGTCAGAACGGCTCTTCGTCGCCGTAGATCGGGTCCGGGGCGCGACCGCCACCGCTTCGGCCACCGCCACCGCCCCCGCCGCCCGGGGCATCGCCGGACCGGCGGTCGTTGCGATCGACCGAGGCGGTCGCCCATCGAAGGCTCGGGCCGATCTCGTCGGCGATGACCTCGACCACGGACCGCTTCTCGCCGTCCTGGGTCTCGTAGGAGCGCTGCTCGAGCCGGCCGGTCACGAGGACCCGGGTGCCCTTCGCCAGCGACGAAGCGGCGTTCTCACCGAGTTGGCCCCAGGCCACCACGTTGAAGAACGACGTCTGCTCCTGCCATTCGTTGTTGACCTGGTACCGGCGGCTGACGGCCAATCCCAGCGTTGCGATCGCCCGGCCGCCCTGCGTGAAGCGAAGCTCGGGATCGCGCGTCAGGTTGCCGACCAGCGTCACGGTGCTGTCTGCCATGGTGGACCTCCCTCGTCGGGCCGGCTCAGCCGGCAGCGGCGACCATGCCGCGACGCTCCGCCTCGGAATCGGGCAGGCGGAGGAGCTTGTGGCGGATCACCTGGTCCGCCAGACGCAGGGTGCGCTCGACTTCGTCCATCGCACCACCGGTGGCCACCACGTTGAAGAACACGTAGTAGCCCTCGGTCCGCTTCTTGATCGGGTAGGCCAGCCGGCGCTTCCCCCACCACTCCGGCGACCCGACGACCGAGCCGCCGTTGCTCTTGATGGCCTGGGAGATGGTCTTCTGCCAGGCCTGCGCGATGTGATCTTCCAGTTCACCGTCGAGGATGACGGCGAGTTCGTACGCTCGCATGGAGCTCCTCCCTACGGACCCGGCCGAACCGGGGCCCCGGCACGGGGCAGGGTGTGGACAAAGGGCTCGCTGACACTACCGGTACGGCGGCTCGGGGGGGAAGTCGCCGCGTGAACACGATGCCAGTGTGGCGGCGGGGTGTGGCACGGTACGCAGCGGGTCGCCCGGTGTGGGATCAGTCCTCGAGCAGGCTGCGCAACATCCACGCCGCCATCTCGTGGACCGTGAGCCGCTGGGTCAACAGATCGGCGGTGGGCTGGTCGCCGGCGGCCTCGGCGACCGGGAAGATCCCGCGTGCGGTCCGGGCCACGGCCTCGTGGCCCTCCGCGAGCAGGCGCACCATCTCGAGCGCACGCGGTGGCACCGACGGCGCATCGGGCAGCGAGCTGAGCGACGAGAACTGGGCGTAGGAGCCGGGCGCCGGATGACCGAGCGAGCGGATCCGCTCGGCGATCGGGTCGACGGCGTTCCACAGCTCGGTGTATTGCTGCATGAACATCGCGTGCAGCGTGTTGAACATCGGCCCCGTGACGTTCCAGTGGAAGTTGTGGGTCGTCAGATAGAGCGTGTAGGAGTCGGCCAGCAGCACGCCGAGGCCGTCGGCGATGGCTCGACGGTCGGTGTCGCTGATGCCGATGTTGACCGGACGTGCGGTGCCGGCCGTCGGGACCCGGGGCTTCTTCGCAGCTGCCATGGTCGCAACGCTACCAACGCACCCCGGCGTGCCCCCGGCGTGCCAGGCTCCGGCGATGTCGGGGTCCTCCGCCACATCGCCCTCCGCCGCATCGCCCTCCGCCGCATCGCCCACCCGAGCGGGCAGGCCGGCCAACGTCGTCGTCGTGCTGCTCGACAGCCTGAACCGCCACCTGCTCGGCAGCTACGGCGGCAACGAGTTCGACACGCCGAACCTCGATCGGTTCGCGGCGCGCGCCGTGCGCTTCACCGACCACCAGACCGGCTCGTTGCCGTGCATGCCGGCCCGCCACGACCTGCTCTGTGGGGCGCTCGATTTCCTCTGGCGGCCCTGGGGGTCGATCGAGGTGTGGGAGGAGCCGTTCACCGTGCCGCTGCGACGGGCCGGGGTGACCACGATGCTCGTCACCGACCATCCCCACCTGTTCGAGCACGGCGGCGAGAACTACCACTGCGACTTCACCGCCTGGGACTATCAGCGCGGCCACGAGAGCGACCCGTGGCGGACCCGACCCGATCCGTCGTGGGCCGGGGCCCCGGCGTTCGGTCGACCGTGGATGCCCTACGACGACAGCCGGGGCTGGTTCCGCGACGAGGCCGACTTCCCCGGGCCCCGCACGATGACCGCCGCGGCGGACTGGTTGGAGCGCTTCGCCCCCCACCACGACCGGTTCTGCCTGGTGGTCGACGAGTTCGACCCCCACGAGCCGTTCGACGTGCCGGCACCGTGGGCCGGCCGGTACGACCCCGACTGGGAGGGCGCCCCGCTCATCTGGCCGCCCTACGCCGTCGACGGCCTCGCCCGGGGCGTGCTCACCGAGCGCGAGGGCCGCCAGATCCGGGCCAACTACGGCGCAAAGCTCTCGATGATCGACCACTGGTTCGGCCGGATCCTCGACGCCCTCGACCGCACCGGCCGCTGGGACGACACCGCCGTGATCGTCTGCACGGACCACGGGCACTATCTCGGCGAGCACGACCTGTGGGGCAAGCCCGGGGCGCCGGTGCGCGCGCCGCTCGGCCACACCCCGCTGCTCGTCGCCTGGCCCGGCCGGGCCCCAGGGGTGTGCGACGCGCTCACCACGACCGTCGACCTCCACGCCACCGTGCTCGACGTGTTCGGCGTGACCAGCAGCCACCGCACCCACGGACGATCCCTCGTCGGGCTGCTCGACGGCACGTCCACCTCGGTGCGCGACCACGTCCTGACCGGCGTGTGGGGCCGCGAGGTCCACGTCGTCACGCCCCGGTTCCGGTACGGCCGGGGCCCGGCCGGCGCGGACAACGCCCCGCTCAGCATGTGGTCGAACCGGTGGTCGTCGATGCCGGTCCACGCCACGTTCGACGTCCCGTTCCCCCGGCCCGACGAACGCGCGACGCTCGACCGCATGCCCGGCTCGACCGTCCCCGTCCTGCGCCAGCCGTTCCGGCCCGGTGACCTGCTCCCCTACTGGGCCCTCACCCGCTTCCGCGGCCACGTGCTCTACGACCGCCTCGAGGATCCGGGCGAGCGCGACGACCGCCACGGCTCGGCCCTCGAGTCCGAAGCGGCCGAGGTGCTGCGCACGGCGCTCGACGCCGTCGAGGCCCCCGAGGACCAGCTCGTGCGTCTGGGGCTGTCGTGAACGCGTCGACCGTCGTCGTCGCCGGCGCCTCGGGCGTCGTCGGCCATGCCGCGGTGCGCCGCTTCGTCGCCGAGGGCTGGGACGTGGTCGCCCTCGCCCGCCGACCGCGCCCGGTCCCCGGCGCCCGCACCGTCGCGGTCGACCTCGCCGACGCCGACGCCACCGCGGCCGCCGTCACCGACCTCGGGACCGTCACCCATCTCGTCTACGCCGCGCTCTACGAAAAGCCGGGCCTGATCGCCGGCTGGTACGAGGCCGACCAGATGCAGCGCAACCTCACCATGCTGCGCAACCTCCTCGACCCGCTCGCGGCGCGCGGCCACCTCGAGCACGTCTCGCTGCTGCAGGGCACCAAGGCCTACGGCGCCCACGTCGAGCCGATGCGGCTGCCCGGGCGCGAGCGGGCGCCGCGCCACCGGCACGAGAACTTCTACTGGCTCCAGGAGGACCACCTGCGGGCCCGCCA
>JBILVB010000097.1:0-15156 GCA_044370695.1 Acidimicrobiales bacterium
TCGGCTCGCGCCCCGCGGCGTGCCCACGGCACCCCGAGCGCATCGAACTCCTCCCGCAACCAGCCCACCCCGATCCCGAGATCGACGCGGCCGCCCGACGCGTGGTCGAGGGCGACGACCTGTTGGGCCAGGGTGAGCGGCTCGCGCTGGGGAAGGATCAGCACCCCGGTGCCGAGCCGCACCCGGCTGGTGACCCCGGCAGCGACGGTCATGGCGACGAGCGGGTCGTACACCCCGGGCCGCTTACCCATCGCGAGCGTGCCGTACGGGTACTGCGACCGGGCATCCTGCACGAAGACCACGTGCTCGGGGAACCACAGCGAGTCCAGGCCCACCGCCTCGGCCCGTTGGGCTGCGGCCGCCAGTTCGGCCATGCCCCGTCCCCGGCCACCGTCGAATGCCAGCGTCGCCCCGATGCGCATCGGCGGATCCTGCCACGGGGCCAGGGGCCAGGGGTCCACGCCGCCGGCGCCCACCGAGTAGACCGGCGGCATGGCCGAACTGCTTCCCCTCACCCTCGACGAGCTGCTCACCACCACACGGTCGGTGCGCAAGCGTCTCGACCTCAACCGTGCGGTCCCACGCGAGGTCGTCCTGGAGTGCCTCGAGATCGCCGTGCAGGCGCCGTCGGGCTCGAACCGGCAGGCCTGGCAGTTCGTCGTCGTCGACGACGCGGCCAAGCGCAAGGCGCTCGCCGACATCTACGGCGAGGTGTTCGACCAGTACATGCTCGCCCCGGCCTCGGCCGGGTACCAGGACGGCGACACCCGAGCCGAGCGGCGCGACGCCGTGTCGGATTCGGCCCGCTACCTGCGCGCCCACCTCCACGAGGTGCCGGTCCACTTGCTCGCCTACCAGGAGGGGCGCACCGACGGCACGAAGGTGTCGGGCCAGGCCGGGTTCTGGGGCTCGATCCTGCCGGCCGTGTGGAGCTTCATGCTGGCGGCACGGGCGCGCGGCCTGGGCTCGGTTTGGACGACGATGACGTGCCGCAAGGAGGAGGAGGTCGCCGCCGTCATCGGTCTCGACCACACCAAGTACAGCCACGCCGGCCTGTTCCCCCTCGCCTACACCCTGGGCACCGATTTCAAGCCGGCGCCCCGCCTACCCATGGACACGGTGGTCCACTGGAACGAGTGGTGAGCCGGTCCCGCTGACGCCCGACCGGCGCCGCGGTCAGCCCACCGTCGGGTTGACCGGGGCGTCGGCGATCACCTCGGCCGCGGCCAGCGCAGCGATCTCGTCGCCGCTCAGGCCGAGCTCGCCGAGGATCTCGACGTTGTGCTCGCCGAACAGCGGGGCGTGCCGGCGCGGGACGGGCGCGGCGTCGGCGAGGCGCCAGTGCACGCCCTGCTGCTTGTGCCGGATCATCTTCGGCTGCGGCAGGTACACCCAGTAGTCACGATGCAGCAGTTGCAGGTCGTCGTGGATCGAGCTCGAGTCGTGTACCCGGCCGGCCGGCACGCCGGCCGACTGCAGCCGCTCCATCGCCGGTTGCGGTCGTTGCGTGCGCAACCAGGCGCCGAGCGCGGCGTCGATCTCGTCGTGGCGGGCCCGGCGCTCCTCGACCGTGAGCCCGGCGAGATCGATGCGGCCCGACACCTCGCACAGGGACCGCCACTCGGCGTCGGTGCGGACCGAGACCACCAACCACTGCTCCCAGCCGTCGGTGGCGTCGGCGCACCGATACACCCCTTGCGGCGCGAAGCGGGCATCCCGACAGCCACGGTGCACCGGTTCCTCGCCCCGGTTGGCGGCGACGAACGCCTCGGGCACGAGCGCCATCCCGGTCTCGCGCTGGGCGAGATCCACGTGGATGCCGGCCGGCTCCTCGCCGGCGGCCCGGCGATCGTCACGGCGAGCCAGGCCGCACACCGTGGCGGCTACGGCGGCGAGTCCGGCCACCGGATCGCCGTACGAGATGCCGGTCTTGAACGGCTCCTCGTCGTGCTCGTACCCGCTGAGTGACGCCAGGCCCGACATGAGCTCGATCACCGGGCCGAAGCCGACGTAGTCACGGTCGGGGCCCGCCTTGCCGAACGCGGCCATCGAGATCGTCACGAGCGACGGGTTCACCTCGGCGAGCACGTCGTCGGTGAAGCCGAGCTTGTCCAGCACGTCGGCCCGGTAGTTCTCCAGCAGGACGTCGGCGCTGGCCAGCAGGCGCTTCATCGCCGCCACACCCTCGGGGCGGGCCAGATCCAACGTGAGCGAGCGCTTGTCCCGGTTGTAGGCGACGAAGTAATAGGCCGAGTTCCACGGGTCGGCAACGCCCGGTTGGGGCACCAGGGTGCGGATGTTGTCCCACGCCCGGGGCGACTCGACCTTGATGACGTCGGCGCCCATGGCACCGAGCTGCGCCGTGGCGTACGGGCCGGCCCACATCATCGACAGGTCGACGACCCGGATGCCCTCGAGGGGGAGCCGTCCCGCTCGTGCATCGGACGGGCCGGCCGGCCGAGGCTCCCACAGTTCGTCGACGGCGGCGTGCTCGTCGGCGCCGCGCCAGCCGAACCCGGGGAACGGAGCGCCGGGAAGGCGCAGGCCGTCGGCGCGCACCTCGAACGCGTCACGGGCCGCCAGGCCGGGGGCCTCGAGCAGGTCGGCCGGCGTGACGGCCACCCCGGTCGGCACCCGCAAGGCCAAGCCCGCGGCCTGGATCTCGGCCCGGGTGCGCTCCATGAAGTGGACGTACAGCTTGGCCGTGAGCGCCTCTTCGTTGAGTGGTTCGGCCCGCTGGTACGGGTCGGTGAAGCGCGGCTCGGCCAATTCGGGGTCGTCGAGCATGGCGAACAGCCCGGGGATCTGACGAGCGAGGCAGAACACGCCGACCCAGCCGTCGAGGCACGGATAGATCGCCCACGGCGCCCGCGTGTGGTTGCCGAGGCGGGGGATGATCGGGCCGCCGACGGAACTCGACGGACCGTAGAGCTCGGTCATGCCAGCGGCGCACTCCTGGCCCGACAGGTCGACGAACTCGCCCCGGCCGTGACGGCGGCGGCCGTACCAGCAGGTGATGGCAACCGCGAACGCATTGAGCCCCAACAGCTTTTCGGCCTGATCACCACCCGTCACGAGCGGGGTGCGGCCCGGGTCGCCGGTGAGCGACATGATCCCGCCCAGCGCGAAACCGACGGCGTTCGGTCCGGCCCAGTCGGCATACGGGCCGGTGAGCCCGAACGGCGTGGCCGACACGATCACCAGGCCCGGGTGACGGTGGTGCACCTCGTCCCAGTCGAGCCCGAGCCGGGCGAGAGCGGCGGGCTGGCGGTCCGCGAGCACGAGGTCGGCCGAGGCGAACAGCGCGTCCCACGCCGCGGCATCGGCCGGCAACGGCAGCTGCGGCTTGCCGGCATGACAGGCGAGGATCTGGTCGCCCGTCAGCGGCACGACCGACGGTGCGGCGATGCGACGCACGTCGGCGCCGTACCCGCGCAGCAGCCGGCCGGCGAGCGCGGCGGCGACACCGCCGGACAGTTCGAGGACGCGCACACCCTCAAGCGGAAGCCCCATGGGTGCCGGTGCTACCGGACGGAGCACCGATGAGGCAAGCGTCACGCCCCGGTGGTGAGCACGGACCGGACCTCGGCGAGGGCGGCGTCGCGGGCCGGCCCGGTGAGGGCGACGCAGGCCGCCGGGCCGCCGTCGTCGCGGGCGACGACCAACCAGGCGTCGCCGACCGGGCGGCCGGTGGCGGCGGCCAGGGCGAGCAGATACGACGCGAGTTGGCCCCGGTACCGGTCGAGCAGCGCGTCGGGGCCGTCGGGGGCGAGGTCGGTCTTGAAGTCGACGACCACGAGCCGGCCGTCGTCGTCGACGTACACGGCGTCGAGGTAGCCCCACACCACCTGGTTGGCCACGGGCGCCCCGACGTACAGCTCGCGGCGCACCAGCGGCGAGCGCCGCATCGCTGCCACGACCTCGGAGGCGAGGATCGACCGGGCCAGGCGCACGACGGCGGCCCGGTGCGCCGGGGCGACGTCCTCGGCGAGTGCGGCGGCCGTGGCGAGTGCCTCGACGTCGTCGCCGTCACCGTGGAGATCGACCTCCTGGAGGACCTGGTGCACGGCCCGGCCGACCGCAGTGCCATAGCGACCCCGGGCCTCGGGCGGGCCGTCGAGGGGCCGGGGATCCTTGGCCAGGCCGGGGTCGCCGGGCTCGTCGTCGAGGGCGTCGACCGGCGCGAACCGGGGCAGGTCACCGTCGTCCGTGACGTCGTCGACGTCCGTCACCGGTTCGAAGGGGACGGCGAGTTCGTCGCCGTGGTCCTCGTCGACAGCGACCGCCTGGCGGGATCCCGCGGTGCCGTCGTGCCCACCGAGCACTCCGGCGACGGCGGTGGCCGACCAGACCGACCGCCGGGCTGCTGCCGCGCGGCGGTGTTCGAGCACCTCGTCGCCGTCGAGCGTGGCGTCGGGGTCGGGCGCCGAAGGGGCGGTCGGCACGACCCGTGGCACCGCAGGGGCGGTGCCGGGCGCCCGGTGCTCGGCCCCGGCGGCGGCACGAGCATGCGGTTCGAGCACCTTCAGCAGGGCACTGCGCCTGATCCCCTCGACGGACCGTGCACCGTGGCACGACACGACGAGGTGGTCCATGGCCCGGGTACAGGCGACGTACACGAGGCGGGCACTCTCGGCATCGCGGACCTTGCGGTCACCCTCCTGCGCCTCCCGGACCCCCGTCGGGGCGAGGCCTCCGACGCGGACCAACAGGTCGGGACCGCGCCAGCGGACCTCGGCCGACTCGCCCGGCGGCGCGTCGGCCCCCAGGCCGGCCACCAGCACCATCGGGTACTCGAGACCCTTGGCGGCGTGGATCGTGAGGATCCGCACGGCGTCCTCGTCGGTCTCGTCGGGGCTGACCTCCCGGCGGGCAACGTCGGCAACCTGCCGGTCGACCCAGGCCAGGTACTCGCGCAACGTGCCCCCGGTGGCGTCGCTGAAGGCGCGGGCTTCGTCGATCACGTACCGAACGCGGCGCCACGTCTCGCGGGCCGCCTGTGGACCCTCGACGAGCGCCGCGGCCCACGACAGGTGGGACTCGGTGAGCCCGGTCAGCAGCTCGGCCGGTGTGCGGAAGGCCTTGTCGGCCACGAGACGGCGCAGCAGCGCCAGGCCGTCGGCGACCGGACCGGCGGACACCTCTGGCTGCGCGGCATGGATGTCCCACCGGCCACCGGCCCGCCGGTGGGCGGCGAGATCGGCGTCGCGCACCCCGAGGACCGTGGTGCGCAACGCCGACACGATCGCCAACTCGTCGGTGGGGTCGTCGACGGCGCGCAGGACGCGCAGCAACTCGCGTACCTCGCGGGTGTCGTAGACGAGCGAGCCACCGTCGAGCCGGTACGGGACCCCGGCGCGCGTGAACGCAGCCTCGATCGATGCGAGCCCGGTGCGGGTGCGCAGCAGGACGGCCATGTCGCCGAAGCGGACCGGCCGGTACGCCCCGTCGTCACCGTCGGTGACGAGCCACCCCTCGGCCCGCGCGGCCACGACCGTGGCGGCGAGATCGTCGGCCTCGACTCGACGGGCGGTGGCCGGAGGAGTGCCCGGTGGCGTGTCGAGGCCGAGCACCACGACCTCGGGGCCGGGATCGGTGCCCGCCGCCGGCCCGGACCGGGCCGCGGCGAGCCGGGTGAAGGGCACCTGCTCGGCATCGGACGCGAACCAGGGCTCGGCCAGCGCGTTGACCCAGTCGATCACCCCGGGGCGACTGCGGAAGTTGGTGACCAGCTCCACGGCCTCGGTGTCGGCACGACCGCCGAGCTCGGCGAAGAGGCGGACCTCGGCGGCTCGGAACGAGTAGATCGACTGCTTCGCGTCCCCGACGGCGAACAGGCGCCCGGGTTCGATCTCGCCGTCGACCGAGGCCAGCGCCGTGATCAACTCGTGCTGCACGACGTCGGTGTCCTGGTACTCGTCGACGAACAGTCGCCGATGCCGCCGCTGGAGGTCGGCGCGTACGGCCGGCACCGAACGCACCAGGCGCGCCGTGAGCACGAGGAGATCGTCGAAGGTGACCTGCCCAGCGGCGAGGCGTCCGTGCGCCTCGCCGACCACGGCAGGCACGAGCACGCCGAGCAACCGCTCGACGACGGTGGCATCGAGAGCAGCGACAGCCGCGTCGCGGGCGGCCACCAGCTCGATGCGGACCTCGAGGGCCGACCGGCCGCTCGCCGACACCCACGCCTTCGTGCCGACGCGCCCGAGACTCTTCAGCGCCTCGAGCTGCGAGCGCCGCACCGCGAGATCGGGCGAGAGACCCGCCAGCGCCGCCGACCACTCGACGACCCGATCGGTCAGCTTGTCGCCCGCCGGGGCCGTCGCCAGCACACCGGCGACGGCTCGGCGCAGCGACGCCACGGCTGCGGCATGGCCCTCGAGGCGGGCCGGGCGCGGTGCCCACCCCTCGAGCCGATGCCATTGCAGGTCGAGCAGGCGGACCAAGCCGGTGAGGGCGCCGTGCGGATCGCCCGACACCCCGACCAGAACGGTCAACGCCTCGGCCAGCCCCGCATCCGACAGCGCGGCGTCGTAGAGCCGGCGCACGACCCGCCGGGTGCGCCGCTCGGCCTCGATGTCGGAGCTGATGTCATCGGTGGTGGTGAACGCCGGCGGCAGGCCGGCCTCGATCGGGTAACTGGCCAGGATCGAACGGCAGAACGCGTGGATCGTGCCGAGGAATGCCCGGTCGACGTCGAGGCCCGGGCGGCGGGCGTCGAGCCGCAGGCGGACCTTGCGGCCGAGATCGCGTGCCGAGCGCTCGGTGAACGAGATCGCGACGAGGTGATCGAGCTCGATCTCGCCGGAGACGACGGACTCGACGAGTCGCTCGACCATCGTGGTGGTCTTGCCAGCGCCCGCGCCGGCCCGTACGACCAGGCTGACGGTGCGGCCCTCGACGATCCGGGAACGGGCCGCGGCGTCGGCGAGGGCGCTCACGACGCCTCCTCGACAGCACGGCGCGCCCGCTCGGCGAGTTCGCCGGCGCCGAGGCCGTCGGGCACGCACGACGCACAATCCCACCCGATGAGCCCCCGATCGGTCGGTTCGGCCGGGGCGAACCGACCTGCGGCGACCCCGTCGAGCACGGCCTGTACGGCGGCGTGCACCGATTCGAGGAGCGTTCGATCGATCGTCATCGTGGCGGCCTCGCCGCCACCCCGTTCGCCGACGAAGCGGTACTGGACGGTCACTTGCTCGACGGGCACGCCGAGGTCGCGAGCGGCGACCAGGCCGTAGAGCGGGAGCTGGAGTCGCCGACCGGCGTCGGTGGGGTCGTCGGCGGTGATCCGGAACCGATTCGGCTTGCCGGTCTTGAAGTCGACGACGACGGCCGTGCCGTCGGCGGCGCGTTCGAGCCGGTCGATGGCGCCGCGAACCAGCACGACGGTGCCGTCGCCGGTCGTCAGCTCGAGCGGGCCGGCAGCGGCGCCCGGCAGCCCGAAGCCGAACTCGGCGGCGTGCGGGGTGCGCCCGGCCGCACGATCGTCCTCGAGGGCTCGTTCGACGGCCTCGAGGAGCCGGGCTCGCCGGATCGACCAGATGGCCGGATGCCCGAGCAGCCCTTGCGAGCGAACCGCCTCGGCGTGCCGATCGAGCACGGCCGCCGCACGGGCGAGCGCGCCGGCCGGCCAGGCGGGGCGCGGTTCGGGCTGCGCCAGCCAGTCGGTGACGAGATCCGCCAGCACGGCATGGACGAGCGAGCCGCGCTCTCGAGGCGTGGGATCGTCGATCTCGGTCGGCTCATCGACTTCGCGGACTCCCAGGCCGTAGCGGACGAAATGGTCGAACGGGCACTTGGCGTACGTCTCCAGCCAGGTGGCCGAGACGCCGGCGGCCGGCAGCGGCACCGCCCCGGACCCGACCTCCCCGTCGTGGGGGCCCCGGGCCGGGCCGAGCCGGGCGACCAGCGCGCCCGCTCGACGGTGCCCGGTGGGAACCGATCCGACGACGGCGGCGACCTCGGCCAGGTCGACGCCGGCTGCTCGGCGGGCGAGCTGTTCGGCCGGTGTGAGCCACATGGCGGGCGCGTCGTCGCCGATCCCGAGCACGCCGGCGGCGTGGGACGCGACGGGCATGCCGTCATCGGCGAGCCACGGGCTGGGGAAGCGCAGCCCGCCCTGGCGCAGATCACTGCGGGCCCAGGTGACGAGCACCTGGGGGACGCCGCTGGTGAGCAGTCCGAACGAGCGCTGCGCCCGCCGCACCGGCAGCTCCGGCCCGGCGAACAGCGGCCCGCTGGGAACGAGCAGGCCCTGGCGGGGGCGCGGCGGCACCAACCCGTCGTTCATTCCGACGACCACCGCGTGATCGACGTCGAGCAGGCCCGCCTCGGCCAGCGAGGTGACGAGCACCCCGGCTGCGGACGCCGACGCCGGCCCGGCGGAGCCGGTGAGCAGGGCCCGCATCGAACGACACAAGGCGGCGACGTCGTACGGCTCGCCGAGCCGGTCGAGTTCGGCGAGCGCCTCGAAGGATCGCCGGACCCGCTCGGCAGCTCGCCGCTGCAGGATCGGCACGCCGGCTGCCTCCCAGCGCACCCGGCGCCAGGCGTCGGTGCCGATCTGACGGTGCCAGGCGGCCCGCAGGGCTGCGGCAGCCGCCTTCCAGTCGCCGGCGTCGGCGACGGCGCCGAGATCGTCGCGCAGGTCGGCGACGTACCGGAGCAGACCACCCAGGGCGCGGAGTTCGCGCTGGTGGCGTTCGAGCAGGCGGGCACGGTCGTCGTCGGGGAGCTCCCGGTCCCGTTCGGCGACCTGGCGGTCCTCGAGCCGGTCGGCAGCGACCGCCCAGTCGGCGTCGGTGACGAGCCCGAGCCGACGGGCCGACGCCTCCCACCGGGCGACCGGCCGGGCCCGGGCGACGGGTGCGCCGGCCCGGAAGCCCGGGGTGACCGGCGCCAGGGCGAGCAGGCTGAACAGGCGGGCCCGGCCGATGCCGTCGCCGGCGGGATCGAGCAGGTCGAGCAGGATCCCGAGCACCTGGCCCGCCACGGTGCCGGCCAGGTCGCCGGCGGCGCGGCCGTGCCAGGCCACGCCGGCCCGGGTGAGCTCGTCGCGAAGCGACCGGGCGTGGGGCGGCGTACCAGGAGGGTGCACGACGACGATGCGATCGAGCGGGACACCGGACTCGACGAGGCCGACCACGTGCCGCACGGCGTGGCGGCACTCCTCGTCGGCATCGGGGAGCGACACGATCCGCGGGGCGACCGCCTCGGGCGACGGTGCCTGGACCGCCGACGCGCCCGTGCCGCCGAGACGGGTGACGAAGCGTTCGAGCGCCTCGTCGCCGCCCGGGACGGACGGGACGACCACACGGACCCGGTCGGGACCGAGGTGATCGACCAACGTGGCCAGGAACCGGCACTGCATCGGTGGGAGCTCGTCGGCCAGTGCCAACACCAACGGGGACTCGTGTGCGGCCACGCAGTCGGCGGCGGTCGACAACAACAGTGCTTCGTCGCGGTAGCCGGCGTCGAGCAGGAGGGTTCGGGCCCGTTGCGCCACCTCGACGAGTTCGGCGGCGACCGACCGGCCGCCGGTGAGGGCAACCCTGGCCTCGGCCGCCTCTGCGGGCGTGCACCACGACAGCGGCCCGAGCTCGCCGATCAGATCGGCGACGGCGTCGAGCGTGGCCGGGTGCTCGCGGACCCGTTCGAGCGCCGGCGACCGCCGCCCGGCCCCGAGCGCCTGGCGGGCCGCTGCGAGCTGCACCGCCCGGGTGACCGGACGCCGCTCGGCGAGGACGGGCCGGGCCAGGCGGTGCGCAAGGTCGATCGCCGTCGTGACGACCGCCGCGGCGACGCCGGCCCCGTCGGCGCCGTGCCGGGGCAACGCTCGCCGCAACGCGATGGCGGCCGGACCGGGCGGCACGACGACGGCCACCTCGCGCAGCGGGTCGTCGCCCTGGAGCTCCGCGACGCCGGCGCGCACGGCCCGGAACCACGGCGCTCCCGGCGACACCCACGCGGTGGGCACGGCAGCGCGATCGCTCGAAGCCATGCCCCCATCGTGGCAAAGGGGTGCTGCAGGGTTGTCGCCGCTCGGCCGAGTCCCGCTCGCAGGGCCGTCGACCCCGGCGCTCAGCCGCCGTGACGACGGAACAGCGTGATGCGGTCCTCCCCGATCCGCTGGCGCAGTTCGGGGTCGTCCACCCCGAGACCCTCTTGCGGCGCGAGGCACAGCACGCCGATCTTGCCCTCGTGCTCGTTGCGGTGGATCGTGCGGGCGGCCTCGCCGGTCGCAGCGAGCGGGTGGACCGCCGACAGCAACGGCTGGATGCGACCGAGCTGGATCAGCCGGTTGGCCTGCCAGGACTCGGCGTAGTTCGCGAAGTGGCTGCCGACGAGCCGCTTCAACTTCATCCAGAAGTGCCGGTTGTCGAACTCGACCATGTAGCCGGCCGTCGCCGCGCACGTGACGACGGTGCCGCCGCGCTTGCAGATGAACACCGACGCCCCCATGGTCGACCGACCCGGGTGCTCGAACACGATGTCGGGGTCGTCGCCCACGAACGCCCGCACGTCCTTGCCCAGCCGGCGCCACTCGCCCTCGTCCTGGGTGTGCTCGTCGGCCCAGAAGCGGTAGCCGGCCGCCTTGCGATCGATGACGGCCTCGACCCCGAGGTCGTCGAGCAGCTTGGCCTTCTCCGGCGAGGACACGACGCCGACCGGGATGCCGCCACCGTTGAGGACGTACTGCACCGCATACCCGCCGATGCCCCCGGTGGCACCCCACACGAACACGACGTCGCCCTGCTTCATGCGAGCACCGTTGTCGCTGACCAACATCCGGTAGGACGTCGAGTTGCACAGCGCGTTGACGGCCGCTTCCTCCCACGTGAGGTGGGTGGGCTTGGGCATCAGCTGGTTGGCCTTCACGATCGACAGCTCGGCGAGGCCGCCGAAGTTCGTCTCGTAGCCCCAGATCCGCTGGTTCGCGGCCAGCATCGAGTCGTCGTGGGCGGACGGATCCTGGTCGTCGACGTGGTTGCAGTGGACGACGACACGGTCGCCGGGCTTCCACGTCCGCACGGCGGAGCCGACCCGCAGCACGACCGCCGAGGCATCCGAGCCGATCACCTGGTACGGCAGCTTGTGGCGGGCCGCCCATTCGCTCTCGCGGGCCATGCGGTCCTGGAACCCGAAGGTGGGGACGGGCTCGAACACCGACGACCACACGGTGTTGAAGTTGATCGAACTCGCCATCACGGCGAGGTAGACCTCGTCGGGCGCGAGCTCGGGGGTGGCGACCTCGGTGACGCGGATGCTGCGGCGCGGGTCCTTGTCGGCCGAGGCCAGCCCCTCGAACATCCCGGCGTCCTCGCGCCAGATCGTTGCGGCACGGTACGACTCCGGCAGGGGCAAGGCGGCCAACTCGGCACCGGAGGCGCCCGCCAGGATGGCGTCACGGATCTGCTCCATGCCACCGACGTTACCCATCGGTAGCTTCACGTCGAAACGAGCCGAGCGGGACGGCTCGACGGCCGGTCAGCGCAGGGCGCGCCGCAGGAGTTTCCCGCCGAGCCCGTGGGGCAGTTCGTCGACGACGAGCACCTTCGAGGGGCACTTGTAGCGCGCAAGGAGTTCGTGACAGTGGTCGATGAGCTGCTCTTCGTCTGCGCTGGCTCCGGGCCGCAGCACGACGTAGGCCTTCACCGCCTCGCCGGTGTGGGGGTGCGGCACGCCGATCACCGCCGCCTCCTCGACGGCCGGGTGATCGCCCAGTGCGGCCTCCACCTCGGCCGGGTACACGTTGAACCCGGACACGATGATCAGGTCCTTGGCCCGGTCGACGAGGTACAGGTAGCCCTCGGCGTCCACGGTGGCCACGTCGCCGGTCTTCAGCCAGCCGTCCGCCGTGAGGACCCGGGCGGTCGCCGCCGGATCGTTCCAGTACCCGAGGAAGACGTTCGGCCCACGCACCCAGATCTCGCCGGAGTCGCCGTCGAGCACGTCGTCGCCGTCCGGGCCGACGAGGCGCAACTCCACACCGTCGAGCACCTTGCCCACCGATCCGGGCCGCGGCTCGATGCCCGTCGAGGTGGTGACGACCGGCGCCGCCTCCGTGAGGCCGTAGCCCTCGCGCAAGACGAGACCGAACTTCCGGCGGAGGTCGGCCATCGCGTCCTCGGGCATCTTGGCGGCACCGGTCAGGGCGAGGCGCACCGAGGCGAACACCGTGGGATCGGCGGGCATGGCCGCCCACGCCGTCCACATCGGAGGCGCACCCGGGATGATCGTCACCTTCCGGTCGCGGATGGTGTCGAGGGCCGTGGCCGGGTCGAAGCGCTGGACCAGCACGATCGAGCCGCCCTTGGCGAGCGTCTGGGCGAGCACCACGTTGAGCCCGAAGATGTGGTTGAGCGGCAGGATCCCGTAGACGACGTCGTCCCGCCGGAACCGGTCCGGGCTGAGCTCCCCCTGGGAGAGGTTCGACAGCAGGTTGCGGTGGGACAGCATCGCGGCCTTCGGAGCTCCGGCCGTACCGCTGGTGAACAGCAGGACGGCGAGATGGCCCGGCTCGAGGTCGGCCACCGGCACCGGTTCGTGACCGGCGAGTTCGTCGAAGGACTCCGCACCCGCCAGGCCGTTCACCGACACCACGTGGCGGACGCTCGGCACCACGGCCCGGTCGACCGCCGCCCACGCGGCCTGCGCGACCCGTCCGACGACGACCACCGAGGCCCCGACCGTGGCGACCTCCTCGGCGAAGACCGCAGCCGGGTCGGTGGCGTTGAGCGGTACGGCCACGGCGCCGAGACCGACGACGGCCAGGTAGGTCTCGACGAATGCCGGCTTGTTCGACAGCAACAGCGCGACACGGTCGCCCTCGCCCACGCCGAGCGAGGCCAGACCGCCGCGCAACCCGGCGACCCGCCGGCGGAGTTCGCCGTAGGAGGTCGGCCGCCCCTGCCAGATCAGGGCGACCGAGTCGTCGGGGTGCGGATCGATGATGTTCGCCAGGTTCACGCGGCCTCCTGCGGACCACCCGAGCCTAGGAGGGTGTTCACGCCCGGGTCGTCGTGGGGGTCACGACCGTCGACGCGACGGGAGGGCAGGACCCGTCGGCGCGCTGGAGGACACCGCCCGGGCAGGCCGGGCCGCCGTCGTCGCGCAGCACGAACAGGGAGAACACCGCGGCGATCAAGATCGCCACGAGCAGCAGCGCGAGGGCGAGTGTCGTTGCGGGACGCACCCCGAAAGGCTACCGGCGAGTGGGCGGGCCGAGCCGGACCGGGACGCCGCCGTCGACACCCTCGTCGCCGCCGTCGAGCCGGGCGAGGGTGACGGCGTCACCGACGGCGAGCCCCAACTCGTCGGCCGCCGACCGGCGGTCCAGGCACACCGACAGCATTCCGTACGAATCGACGACCAGGCCGATGCCTCCACCGATCGCGCCGTAGGTCGACGACACGGTCGCCGCCCTCGTGGTGTCGGCGAAGCGCAGGCGCACCCGGTCGCCCCATCCGTCGAGCTCCTCCGGGCCGACGTTGAGCTGGCAGTTGCCGAACCGGTCCACCCAGAGCACCTCGCACACGATCGAGCCGTCCTGCGGGCGGGGCAGCGGGACGATGCCCGGCAGCAGGGCGCCCGGGTCGACCGGTTCGCCGAGCTCGGCCAGGTCGACCCCGTTGCACAGGTGCGCCGCGGCCGGCGCGAACACGTCCCGGCCGGCGAAGGTCACCCCCGGCGCCGGGAGCTGGAACCCGGGGTTGGTGAGCAGCACCGCCCGTTCCCCGCCCCCGCACATCGCGATCGCCGGTGCGAGCAGGCCGTTGTCGGGGCCGACGAACACCGCCTCGCCGCCCGCCACCTCGACGGCGATCGCCTTGCGTGCGGTCCCGACACCCGGATCGACGACGGCGAGCACGACACCGCTCGGCAGGTACTGCACGGCCCGGACGAGGGCCAACGCGCCGGCTCGGACGTCGTGGGCGGGAATCTGGTGCGTGAGGTCGATCACCCGGGCATGCGGGGCGAGGTCGGCGATCACGGCGTGCACCACCCCGACGAACTCGTCGACCGTGCCGTAGTCGGTCAGGAACGAGATGTTGCCGTAGCGCCGCGCCATGGAGACCGCACGCTAGGCCCCACCCGGAAAAACCGCAGAGCCGGTGCCAACCCCCCGATGGCACCGGCTCTGAGAAGCAGCCACACCTACTCCGACCACCCCCCGACGACCGGAGGAGGCGGGCGCTGTTGGACGCAGATTAGGCCACTTCTTCTTCCTATGACAAGGGTCACGTATGAGAATCTGTTCACGATCTCGTCAGCCGGGGGCGGGCCGTCCGAGTTCCCTGCTCCGGGCGGTCGCAGCGCTCACCGCCTCGGCGATCGCCGCCCGCACCGCCGCCCGTTCCAGGGCGTGCAGCCCGGCGGCGGTCGTGCCGCCGGGGGACGTGACGTCGTGCCGGAGGCCCTCGGGCCCCGCGGGACCGGCGGCCAGCAGCGCGGCCGACCCGACGAAGAGCTGCGTGACCAGCGACCGGGCGACCGGTCTCGACAGCCCGTTGAGCACCCCGGCGTCGATCAGGGCCTCGGCGACGAGGAACAGGTAGGCCGGACCGGAGCCGCTCAGACCGGTCACCGCGTCGAGTTGGTACTCGGGCACCCGAACCACGGTCCCCACCGCCCGCAGGACCGATTCGGCCCAGTCGAGGTCGGCGGCGACGGCCGCAGAGCCGGCGGCGATCGCTGCCACCCCCTGGCCGACGAGGGCCGGGGTGTTGGGCATCGCCCGTACGACCGCGACCCCGGCGCCGACCGCCGCTTCCAGCCGGGCGAGCGTCACGCCGGCCGCCACCGACAGCACGCGCCGGGCGCCGGCGCGTCCGAGCGCCTCCGCCGCGGCGGGCACGTCCCCAGGCTTGACGGCGACGATCCCGGCCTCGGGTGCCACCGACGCGAGGGACGCCACGACGGTCACCCCGGGACGCCCCCCGGCGAGCCACTCCCGGCGCGCTGCGTCGATCTCCACGACGGCGAGCCGCTCGGGAGGACACCACCGCTGCGCGAGCAGGCCGTCGACCAGCGCTGCGCCCATGTTCCCGCCACCGACCACGACCAGGTCAACCTCGTGCACGACCCCGACCGTAGGGCGTGGGGGCGGGGGGGGGCGGCGGGCCCCCCCCCCCCCCCCCCGGGGGGGGGGGG
>JBILVB010000142.1:0-9410 GCA_044370695.1 Acidimicrobiales bacterium
GGCGTCCCCGACGCACACCGCCCGTCCGGACTGGTTGTGCAACGGGGAGTGCGCCGCGTCCCGGAACCCGGAAGCCTCGTGCGACCGGGGCCTCTCAGGCGAACCGGCTCGCGAAGCCGATCCGGATCAGGATCGGGAACAGCTGCTCGACCGTCGCGAACATCGTGCCCAGGATCCGGTCGAGCTCCGGCTCCGACAGTGCGACCAGCGGAAGCTCCCCCCGGAGGAACAGGGCGTCCTCGGCACCGATCGAGAAGTGGACGCCGACCAGGCGATCGTTTCGCCGAAGCACCTGCTCGTACAACTCTTCGGCCCGTTCCTCGGGTGCCGGCATCACGTACGTCTCGTAGCGCAGGGTCCGTTGGCCGAGCGTCAACCAGACGGTCGTGAACTCCTTCGCCTCGCCTCGCATGCGCACGAACCAGCGGAGCGCCCCCGTCTCGTCCCGGTCGACGGCGGCGATCGTCGGGTCGGTGGCGCGGGCGTGCTCGAGCCAGGTGTCGATCTGGACGGCGAACACGCCGAGGGAGTACTCGTCGTGGAGCTCGCTCACGGCCGGATCACCCGCACAGCACGCCGGCGTGCACGGTCAACTCCACCATCACCTCGGCCAGGCGCCGGGCCGCTGCGGTCCAGGTGTATTGGCGGGCCCGCAGCGCCCCACGGCCGCCGAGCTCGGCGGCCAGCTGCGGCTGGGCGATCAGCCGGTCGACCGCCCAGGCGTAGGAGGCAGGATCCCGGGTCGGGATCAGGTACCCGGTGCGGCCGTCGTCGACCAGGGTCCGCAACCCGCCGACGTCGGCGGCGACCACGGGCGTGCCGCAGGCGGCCGCTTCCAGCGCCACGAGCCCGAAGCTCTCGGACCGGCTCGGGACGACCACGACGTCGGCGGCCCGGTAGTAACCGGCGAGCAGGTGGTGCGGCTGGGGCGGGTCGAAGCGGACGCGATCGTCGAGGCCGAGGGCCGACACCAGCCGACGCACCCGGGCCACCTCGGCATCGCCGCCGTTGCCGCTCGCCCCGCCGACGACGACGAGTTGCGCGTCGCGCCGCTCGAGCTCGGCGAGCATCCGGACGGCGACGTCGGCCCCCTTGAGGGGCTGGATTCGCCCGGCGAACACCACGAGCGGCCGATCGGATGCGACGCCGATCGCCCGACGAGCCCCCGCCCGACTCCCGGGCCCGAACAGCGCGTGCTCCACCCCGGGGGCGACGATCTCGACGCGCCCGGGCGGATCGCCGTAGAGCCGGCGGAACTGGCGCTCCTCTTCGTCGCAGGACACGCAGATCGCATCCGTACAGCCGATCACCTCGGCCTCGCCGGCCATCCGGTGCTCGGGTTCGGGATCACCGCCCTCGGCTTTCACCCGCGCCAGCGTGTGGAACGTCGTGACGAGCGGGAGGTCCAACGTGTGCTTGATGCGATGCCCGGCCAGGCCCGACAGCCAGTAGTTGGCATGGAGCACGTCGGCCCGGAAGTGGTCCCGGAGGTGGTCGACGACGGCGGCGGTGAACCCGTCGATCGTGCCGCCGAGCGCTTCTTTGGGCAGATCGGGCGACCCGGCCTCGACGTGGACCACCCGGAAGCCGGGCTCGACGACCACCTCCCGGGCCAGGCCGTGCCGCCACGTGCGGGTGTAGACGCAGACCTCGACACCGAGCTGGGCGAGCGCAGCGACCAGCTCCCGCACGTAGACGTTCATGCCCCCGCCGTCGCCCTGGCCCGGCTGCACCAGCGGGGAGGTGTGGAGCGAGAGCATCGCGACCCGCACGGCGCTACCGACCCCCGCCGGCGCCGTTCGATCCCGCAGCGTCCGCCGACGCCACCGCACGGACCTCGTTCGCCAGTACGAACGACTCGTACACGGCGAGCAGGCTGGCGCGTTGCTCGTGCGTCAGGAGCGGATCGGCACCGATCACCTGGCGGGTGTCACGGGCCGGGATCTCCTCGCCCAGGATGCCCGCCCGCACGTACAGCGCCTCGGCGGTGATGTTGAGCCCCTTGGCGATCTGCTGGAGCACGTCGGCGGACGGCTTACGCAGGCCCCGCTCGATCTGGCTCAGGTACGGGTTCGACACGCCGGCCAGCTCGGCGAGCCGCCGTACCGACATCCGGGTGAGCTCGCGTTGGGCCCGGATGAACTCACCCAGATCCGCCCAGCGGGCCTCCAGTTCGTCGCGCACCGGCGGGGAGGGTATCGCCGGATCCGTCCCGCCCGGTCACCCGGGCCCGACGACCCCCGGACGGTTCAGCCCAGCAGGGACTCGATCGAGGCCTCGCCACTGCGGTAGCGGCGTGTCAGCTCGGCCGCCATGGCGTCGATGCGGTCGAACAGCAGGCGCCGTCGAGCGGACACGACCCGTTCGAGCCCGGCGAGCGCCGCCTCGAGCTCCGCGACGACCTCGACCGGCACCTGTGCCAGGTCGGACAGGACCGCCGGATCGCACACGGCGTCGAGTTCGGCGGTGAGGTCGGGCAGGTCGGGCGGGACGAGGACGTGGGGTGGCTGATTCCCCCGTCCGGGGGCGACGAGACGGTCGCCGAGCGTGTCCGGGAGTTCGGTGATCAGGTCGGCGAGGGTGAACACCCGCCGGTCGCCGGCCCGGCGAGCCATGGCGGCCCGGACGATGTCGAGCCGACCCTGGACCAGACGACGCAGGTAGGACGTGGCGTCCTCGAGTCGCTGGCAGTCGGTGCGGCGGCGGCGCACCTCCTCGATCGGCCACGAGGTCAGTCCGTCCAGGTACCCGGGGTCGGCAACGAGGTCCACGTCGGCCAGATCCATGGGCGAAGCCTAGGTCGACGTTGCGCCGCCCGACACGGGCGGTAGCACTGCAACCTCGTCGCGTGGCGACACGGGATGTGTGCGGTCGGCCGGTTCCCCGTTCACCCAGACCTTGCTCGTCGCGAGCACGGCAGCGAAGCGCGCACCGAACCGCTCCACCGCAGCGTCGAGAACGGCGGCCACGTCGTCGCCCTCGACCTCGACACGGGCCGTGCCGGCCGCCTCGCGGGCGCCGGCGAACAGGCGGAGCACGGCCACGGCGCCAGCGTACTGCCACACCCCGCCGGTACCCTCCGCTGCGTCATGAGCCTGCGCATCCTGCTCGTCCGCCACGGCCAGTCCACCTGGAACGCCGAGGGTCGCTGGCAGGGCCGCGCCGATCCCCCGCTGTCACCCCTCGGCCAGGCACAGGCGCGAGCGGCGGCCGACGCGCTCGGCCTGGTCGACGACGTGTGGACCAGCCCGCTGGTGCGGGCTCTCCAGACGGCGACGATCCTGGCCGACGCGCTCGGCGTCGGTCCCGTCGCTACCGACCACCGCCTCGTCGAGACCGACGCCGGCGAATGGACCGGCCTCACCCGCCCGGAGATCGAGGCGCGCTGGCCTGGCTGGCTCGCCGAGCAGCGGATGCCCCCGGGGTTCGAGGCCGCCGAGTCGGTGGTCGCCCGGGCGATCGCAGCGATCGCCGACGTGCACGAACACACGGGCGGCCGGGGCGCCGTCCTGGTCGTCACACACGCGGGATTGATCCGCAACCTGGAGCGGCACGTCGGCCTCGTCCCCGGGGCGGTCCCGAACCTCGGCGGCCGGTGGTTCTCGGTCGAGGCCGGCCGGATCACCGCGGGAGAACGGCTCGTCCTCGTCGATCACGACCGGATCAGCACGCCGGAGGCGTTGTGAACGAACTGACACCCCTACGCGTCGAGGTCCGACGCAGCCCGCGCCGCCGCAAGACGGTCGCCTGGCGGGTCACCGGCGACACGATCGTGCTGATGGTCCCCGCCCGCCTCACCGACGCCGAGGTCTCCCGCTGGGTCGCCGAGGCGACGCGGCGTACCAACCGGCGCCGGTCGTCGGATCGGATCGATCTCGCCGCCCGGGCCGCGACCCTGGCCGACCGCTACGAGCTGCCCCGAGCTCGCTCGATCGCCTGGGCCGACATGGAGCACCGCTGGGGCTCGTGCACCCCGGCCACCGGCGCCGTGCGCCTGTCGCGCGCCCTGGCCGCCTTCCCCGACTGGGTGCTGGAGGTCGTGATCGTGCACGAGCTCGCCCACCTCGTGCACCCCGATCACTCACCGGCGTTCTGGGCGGTCGTGAACCGGCATCCCCGAGCGGAGCGGGCGAAGGGCTACCTCATCGCCAAGTCCGGCGAGGACGACGGCGGCTTCGATTGACGACGCGCCGATCGGCGACGCGCCGATCGACGACGCGCCGGCAACCCCCGCCCGGTCGGGGTCAGCCCCGGTAGCCGTTGGTGATCGGCAGACGTCGGTCCTTGCCGAACGCCTTCGGCGTCACGCGCACCCCGGGCGGGTTCTGGCGACGCTTGTATTCGGCGAGGTCGACGAGCCGGGTGATCCGCCGCACCGTCGGCTCGTCGGCCAGACCGGCGGCGATGATCTCGCCCGCCGTGCGGTCCTCCTCGACGTACGCCTCGAGGATCGAGTCGAGCACCTCGTAGGGCGGCAGGCTCTGGTCGTCACGCTGGTCGGGGCGCAATTCGGCCGACGGCGGCTTGGTGAACACCCGCTCGGGGATCACCGGGCGACGCGCCTTGTCGTTCACGTGCCGGCAGAGCTCGTAGACGAGCAGCTTCGGCACGTCCTTGATCACCGCGAACCCGCCGGCCGAGTCGCCATACAGCGTCGAGTAGCCGACGGCGAGCTCGCTCTTGTTTCCCGTGGTCACGACCAGCCAACCGAACTTGTTGGACAGTGCCATGAGCAGCATCCCCCGGATGCGGCTCTGCAGGTTCTCCTCGGTGAGATCCGGGGCGCGACCCAGGAAGGACGGGGCGAGCAGCTCGAGGTAGGGCGTGAACACGCCCTCGATCGGGATCGTCCGCACGTCCAGACCGAGGTTGCGTGCCAGCTCCTCGGCGTCGAGCACCGAGTGGTCCGAGGAGTACCGGGACGGCATGAGCACCCCGTGCACCCGCTCGGCGCCGAGCGCGTCGGCGCCGACGGCCGCCACCAACGACGAGTCGATCCCGCCCGACAACCCGACCACCATGTCGCTGAAACCGTTCTTGCGCACGTAGTCGCGCAGCCCGACGACGAGGGCCTCGTACACCTCGGCCACCGGTCCGGCCAGCAACGCCATCGTGGGCGGGTACCGGCCGTCGCGCCCGGACACCGGGTCGGACACGACGGTCTCGGCCAACGGTGCCGCCGTGGTCCGCCCGCGCGGGTCCAGGAGGCGCTTGCGGAACGTCGGGCGCACGTCGAGGTCGACGACGACGACCTCCTCGACGAACTGCCCGGCCCGGGCCACCAACTCGCCGTCCGCGTCGAGGACCATGGAGGCGCCGTCGAACACCAACTCGTCCTGACCCCCGACGAGGTTCACGTAGACGAGGGCGCAGCTCGCGTCCGCGGCCCGCGTCGCGAGCATGCGCTCCCGGGCGAGCACCCGGCCCCGGTAGTACGGCGAGGCGTTGAGGTTCACGATCACCTCGGCCCCGCCGGCCGACTGGGCCAGGATCGGACCCGTCGGACTCCAGGCGTCCTCGCAGATCGACACCCCCACCTTCACCCCACCCACCACGAACAGCTGCGGGGGCTGGGTGCCCGGCACGAACGTCCGCTGCTCGTCGAACACGGCGTAGTTCGGCAACACCTGCTTGCGGTACGTGCCGACCACCGCGCCGCGGGCGCACACCGCCGCTGCGTTGTGGAGGTCCCGTCCGGGCTCGACGAAGCCGACCACCGCAGCGCACCGGCCGGTGGCCGCGGCGACCTCGTGGAGCGCGGCGACGTTGTCGGCGACGAACCCCGGCTTGAGGACGAGGTCCTCGGGCGGGTAGCCGGTCACGGCGAGCTCGGGGAACACGGCGAGGTCGCAGCCCACCGCCTCGGCCTGCTCGTAGGCGCCGAGGATCCGCCGGACGTTCCCGGCGAGATCGCCGACGTGGAGGTTGAGCTGGCACAGGGCGATCCGCAGGCTGGGCACCGTTTGCTCCTCGGTCGAACGGCCTCGACTCGGCGTTCCGGGAGAACGGTCCGTGGGCGGGGCCGCCGGTGACGCTACAAGGCGGCTCGCGCCGGCCGAGGCCATCGCAGCACCTTGCGTGCACCGAGGCTCGTCCCGGCGGCAAGCTGTACACCTGTGATCCCGGCGCCGCTGTCCGAACTGGCCGATCTCTCGGCGTCGCCGGCACGCGTGCGGGTGACCCTGGAACGCCTCGTCGAGCGCGTCGGCGACCGATTGACGGACCTCGACCTCGCCGCCACCGTGTGCGCCGTCGTCGGCGCCTCGCGCGACCTGGCGACCAAGCTCGAAGCCGACCCTCACCTGGTCGAGGTCCTCGCCCGGCTCGACGACCGTGAGCCGTGCGCAGCCGGCTCACCCGAGGAGCTGCGAGCCTGGCGGGACCGGGAGTACCTGCGGCTCGCCGCCCGCGACCTGACCGACCGCGACACCCTGGTGCCGACGATCCGCGGCGTCTCCGTGCTCGCCCGGGACGTGCTCGAGGCGGCGGTCCGCCTCGCCGAGCCGGGCGGCCGGCTGGCGGTCATCGCGATGGGGAAGCTCGGCGGCGACGAACTGAACTATGCGAGCGACGTCGACGTGCTGTTCGTCGGCGAGGGCGACGTGAGCGCGCTCGAGCGCGACGCCCGCCGGGTGATGGCGATCGCCCGGGACTGCTTCCGGGTCGACGCGAACCTGCGGCCCCAGGGGCGGGACGGGGCGCTCGTGCACAGCCTTGCGTCGTACCGGGCGTACTGGGACCGGTGGGCCGAGCCGTGGGAGTTCCAGGCGCTGCTCAAGGCGCGCGCCGCGGCGGGCGACCCGGAGCTGGGTACGGCGTTCGACGAAGCGGCGGCCCGAGTGCTGTGGGAGCGCACCTTCACCGCCGACGACCTGCGGTCGATCCGGCACCTGAAGGCCCGCATGGAAGCCGAACTGGCACGCAAGGGGTTGACCGATCGGGAGGTCAAGCGGGGGCGGGGCGGGATCCGCGACATCGAGTTCGCCGTGCAACTCCTGCAGCTCGTCCATGGTCGGCTCGATCCGGACCTGCGGTCGCCGTCCACCATCGACGCGCTCGACGAGCTGGCGATCGCCGGCTACGTGGAGCCCGACGACGCCGATGCGCTCTACGACGCCTACGGGTTCCTGCGCCGGCTCGAACACCGGCTCCAGTTGCACGACGGGGCCCAGGTGTACGCGGTGCCACTCGAACTGGCCGAGCGCGATCGCATCGCACGCACCCTGGGCATGCGCGACACCGGCAACGCGAGCGCCGTGTCCACCTTCGAGACCGCCCTCAGCGAGCACCAGGCGACGGCGCGCTCGATCCACGAGCGGCTGTACTTCCGACCGTTGCTCGAGGCGTTCGCCTCGAACACGTTCCTCGTGCGCCCCGGTGTCGCCGAGGCCCGCCTGGCCGCGTTCGGCTTCTCCGATTCGACCCGCACCCGCCAGGCCGTCGGCGAACTCACCCACGGCCTCACCCGCTCGTCGCGCCTGATGGCGCAGATGCTCCCCCTCGTGCTCGGGTGGTTGTCCGACACGCCGGATCCCGATCTCGGGCTGCTCTGCCTGCGCACCCTCGTCGACGACCGGTACCGGGCCGAGGAGCTGACCCGGATGTTCCGGGAATCGCCCGAGGCGGCGCGGCGGCTGTGCCGGCTGGTCGGTACGAGCCGGACGGTGTCGGACATGCTCCAGCGCAACCTCGACGTCGTGGCCCGCCTCCCCGACGTCGATCGACTCCGCACCAAGGACCGCGAGCAGTTGGAGGCCTCGGCGGGCAAGTCGCTCGAGCTGCGCCCCGAACCCGAGCGACGCCAGGCTGCGCTGCGCCGCTGGAAGGAGCGCAACCTGCTCGGGGTGATCACCCGGGACCTGCTCGGCGAGGCCGACGTCGACCAGGTCGGCGCCGACGTCACCGCGATCGCCGAAGCCGTCCTCGAGGTGGCGCTCGGCGGGCTCGACCCGGCGATCCCGTTCTCGATCGTGGCGCTCGGCCGTTTCGGCGGCGGCGAGTTGTCCTACGCGAGCGATCTCGACGTCCTGTTCGTCTACGAGGGGGGCTCGCCCGACGACGCGGAGGAGGCGCTGCGGATCGCCACCGGCCTGCGCAAGGTGATCCAGGGCGCCGAGCCGGCGAGCCGCCTGTGGGAGGTCGACGTGAACCTGCGGCCCGAGGGCAAGCAGGGGCTGCTCGCTCGGACCGTCGGCGGGTACCAGACGTACTTCCGCGACTGGGCGCTCGTCTGGGAACGCCAGGCCATGCTGCGCGCCCGGCCCGTCGCCGGGACCGCCGAGGTCGGCCGGCGGTTCATGGACCTCCTCGGCGACTTCGTCTGGTCCCCCGGGCTCAGCGAGGACGACCGGCGGGAGATCCGACGCATCAAGGCCCGCGTCGAACGCGAGCGGATCCCGGCGGGTGAAGATCCCCAGTTCCACCTCAAGCTCGGTCGGGGCTCGCTCAGCGACGTCGAGTGGACGGTGCAGATGCTGCAGCTCGAGCACCGCGTGCCGGCCACCGGCACGATGGAGGCGATCGCCGCGCTCGAAGCGGCCGAGGTGCTGTCGGCGAGCGACGCCGAGACGCTCGCGGCGGCGTACCGGTTCTGCGAGCAGACCCGAAACCGGCTCTGGCTGGTACGCGGCGGTCCGGGCGACGCGCTCCCGACCGACGCCGAGACCCTGACGCACCTCGCCCGGAGTCTCGAGACGACCCCGGTCGAGCTGCGCGACCGGTACCGGCGGGTGACGCGGCGGTGCCGCACGGTCATGGAGCGCCTGTTCTACGGGCGAGTGACGTCGTGAACCCGTCGACGACCGGCCCGCGCCCGGTCGTCGAGATCACCGACCCGGCCGACGATCGGGTGGCGGACTTCGTCGGCCTGCGAGACCACGACCTGCGTCGGCGCCGGGAGGCCGACGGAGGCGACCGTGCCGGCGTGTTCGTCGCCGAGGGCGACCTCGTGCTCAGCCGGGCCCTGCGGGCCGGGTACGCCGTGCGCGCCGTGCTGATCGA
Source organism: Acidimicrobiales bacterium (assembly GCA_044370695.1). GTDB lineage: Bacteria > Actinomycetota > Acidimicrobiia > Acidimicrobiales > Ilumatobacteraceae > JBEIFW01. The sequence continues at coordinate 9,001 of JBILVB010000142.1, forward strand.
CGCCCGCCGCACCCAGCCGCTCCCCCCGGAGTTGCCGCCTTCCTGCCCCGTGTTCGCCGCGGGGCCCGCGGTGGTCCTGCGGATCACCGGCTATCACCTGCACCGGGGGATCCTGGGCACGTTCGACCGCCGGCCGGTCCCGGCTCCCGCCGAGGTGATCGCCGGCCGCCGGCGGGTGGTGGCGCTCGAGAACCTCGTCAACCCCACCAACCTGGGGGTCATCGCCCGCAGCGCGGTCGCCTTGGGCTGGGAGGCACTGCTGCTCGATCCCACCTGCTGCGATCCGCTCTACCGGCGCGCCGCCCGGGTGGCGATGGGCGAGGTGTACGCGCTGCCGTACGCCGTCACCGGACGGTTCCCGGCCGGCTTGCAGGTGCTCGCCACGCACGGCTTCACGACCGTCGCGCTCA
>JBILVB010000174.1:0-7601 GCA_044370695.1 Acidimicrobiales bacterium
CCGAGAACGACCGGCTGCGCACCCAGGTGAGCGCGCTCGAACAGCCGGTCGCCGTGCTCACCGCCGCCCGTGAGCAACACCAGCGGGTGCCGCCGGGCGTGATCGCCATCGTGGTCCAGCCCGAGGGGCCCGTCACCTCGCTGCCGGCCCGGTGGCCGTTCACCCTCGTCCAGGGCGTGCTCGAGTCACGCGTCAACGACGGCACCACCGCTCCCGCTGGAACGCCGAGCACCACCGCCGGATAAGGTCGGGCGAACACCGAACGTCCCTACGGGGGGAGCTCGAATGCCCGGCAGCATCCTCGGCAACCGCGTCCTTCGCAAAGAGGACCCCAAGTTCCTGACCACCGGCGGTGAGTACCTGGCCGATCTTCGCGAGCCCCTGCTCGAGGGCGCGCTGTACGTCACCTACGCCCGGTCGTCCGTCGCTCACGGCACCATCACGTCGATCGACACCTCGGCGGCGGCTGCGGCGCCGGGAGTGGTCGCCGTGTTCACCGCCGCCGACCTGGGCCTCCAGCCGGTCCCGGCGCCGTTCAACCCCACCGTCGCCCGCACGCTGCTCGCCTCCGACAAGGTGCGCTACGTCGGTGAGCCGATCGTCGCCATCGTCACCAGGCGGCCCGAGCAGGGTGAGGACGCCCTCGCCCTCGTGGAGATCGAGATCGAGCCGCTCGAGGCTCTGGTCGAGATGGAGGCGGCGATGGCCTCCCCGACGTTGCTGTACCCGAGCGCGGGGAGCAACGTCGTGTTCGCCTCGACGGCGCTCGGCATGCCCGACGTGACGGGTGACGAGTTCTTCGAGGGCTGCGAGGTCGTCGTGCGTGAGCGCGTCGTCAATCAGCGTGTCGCCCCGTGCCCGCTCGAGGTGCGCGGCGCTGCGGCGGCCTGGGTCGGCGACCGGCTGCACGTCTGGCTCTCCACGCAGCACGCCCAGGGTGCCCGCGATGCGCACAAGGCGGCCAACGGCCTCGACGGCGACAAGGTCCGCGTGATCACCCCCGACGTCGGCGGTGGCTTCGGTGCAAAGATCGGTGCTTACCCCGAGGAATTGCTGCTCGGCCCGATCGCCAAGCGGGTCGGCAAGGCCGTGAAGTTCCTGGAGGCCCGCAGCGAGTCGATGCTCGGCCTCGGTCACGGCCGCGGCCAGGTGCAGCGCGTCGCCATCGGTGGCGACCGTGACGGCACGGTGAAGGCCTACCGGCTCGAGGTCCTGCAGGACTCGGGCGCCTACGCCGACATGGGCACGATCCTCGCTCCGTTCATGACCCGCCCGATGTCGTCGGGCGTGTATGCGATCCCGAAGATCGAGTGCGTGACCTACTCCATCGTCACGAACACCACGCCGACGGTCGCCTACCGGGGCGCCGGGCGACCGGAAGCCACCGCCGCCGTCGAGCGTGCGATGGACCTGTTCGCCGCCGAGATCGGCATGGATCCCGTCGACGTGCGGCGCAAGAACCTGATCGCCAAGTTCGACACGCCGCACACCACCACGGTCGGCCAGACCTACGACGTCGGCGACTACGAGGAGTCCCTGAATCGGGTGCTCGCCGCAGGCGACTACGCCGCCCTGCGGGCCGAGCAGGCCCGCCGCCGGGCCGGCGGCGATCGGGTGCAACTCGGCATCGGCGTGAGCGTCTACGTCGAGATCACCGGCGGCGTGCCGCCGATGGGGGAGACCGCCAAGATCGAGGTTCTCCCCGACGGCCGGGCGATCGTCTACACCGGCACCTCCCCGCACGGCCAGGGCCACGTCACGGCGTGGTCGATGTTGGCGTCCGAGGAGACGGGCATCCCCATGGACCGCATCGACGTGGTCTGGGGTGACACCGACCTCGTGCCGGTCGGCGGCGGCACGATGGGCTCCCGCTCGCTGCAGCAGGGCGGCGCGGCCGTTCAGAAGGCCGCAGTCGAGCTCGTCGACAAGGCCCGGGACGTGGCGGCCCGGTTGCTCGAGGCAGCCAAGGACGACATCGTGCTCGACAAGGACGCCGGAGCGTTCCACGTCGCCGGCACGCCGTCGGTCGCCCGCACCTGGGTCGAACTGGCGGCCTCGGATCACGAGTCGCTGAAGGTCGACACCACGTTCTCGGCCTCGATGCCCACGTTCCCCTTCGGCGCCCACCTCGCCGTCGTCGAGGTGGACACCGAGACGGGTCAGGTCCGCCTGGTTCGCCACATCGCGTGCGACGACGCGGGCCGGGTGCTGAACCCGCTGCTGCTCGAAGGCCAGATTCACGGTGGTATCGCTCAGGGCGCGGCGCAGGCGCTGCTCGAGGAGGTGCGCTACGACGACGACGGCAACCCGATCACGGGCAACCTCGCCGACTACGCGTTCATCTCGGCCGCCGAACTGCCGAGCTTCGAGATCATCCACATGGAGACGCCGACCCACGTGAACCCGTTGGGCGCCAAGGGGATCGGTGAGTCCGGCACCATCGGTTCCACCCCGGCCGTGCAGTCGGCGGTGGTCGATGCGGTGTCGCACCTCGGGGTGCGTCACATCGACATGCCGCTCACCGCCGAGCGGGTGTGGCGGGCCGTCCAGGCCGCTCAGGGCTGATCGTCACCGGGTGGTGGCGTAGGGCCTCGGCCCGGCGCCACCACCCGAACGACGACGTCGGTGTCCCGGCACCGCTTGGCTTCGTACATGGCGTGGTCAGCGTGGTGCAGCCATGCCTCGGCCGAGGCGGGGCCGCCCACGGCGACGCCGATCGACGCGCGCAGCCCGGCCAAGCTGATCTCGGGCATCTCCAGACCACGGAGGAACCGAGCGATGCGACGTCCGAGCGCCTCCGCGTCGTCGTGCCCGCGTACGTGGTCCGCGACGACGACGAATTCGTCGCCACCGAGTCGTGCCACGAAGTCGTCCCGACCGACGGCGGCGACCAACCGGCGGGCGGTGCGGCGGAGCAGCTCGTCGCCGACGGCGTGTCCGTGGCGGTCGTTGATCGCCTTGAACCCGTCGAGATCGATGAACACGACCGCAGGCCGGGCTGCGCTTCGTGCGCTGAGCGCACCGAGACGCTCGACCAGCGCCTGTCGGTTGCCCAACCCGGTGAGGGCGTCGGTGACGACCTGCGCGCGGAGGCGGTCCTCGGCCTCGGCCCGCAGTAGCGCGCCGGCGATGGTGTCGGCAGCCGCGCGCAGGAACCGCCGGTCCTGCTCGGTCCATCGCCGGGAGGCCTCGGCCCCGGCGGCGAGGAACCCGATGATGCGGCCTCGTGCGACCAGCGGTGCGGCCATGACCCGTACGAGGTCGCGCAGCTGACCGAACAACGCCGAAGACGGCGCGGACGCCGGGTGGTCGCTGTCGAACACGGCGCTGTCGGATCCTGCGACGTCGGCCAGGGCGGCGAGTTCCCCGTCGAGCGAGCCCGGTTCCGCGGCGCAGGGGGGCGCGTCGGTCCCGCCTGCCGTCCGGTAGCGCAACCCGGCGCCGACCACCGGCTCGAGCGCGAGGACGACCTCGACGGCACCGAGGAACTCCAAGGAGGCCCCGGCGAAGTGATCGAGCACTCGTTCGATGTCGGGGTCCACGTGGGCGAGCAACCGTTGGGCGAGGGCGGCGAGCAGATCGTCGGCCTCACGCGCCCGCCGGTCCTCCGCATGGCGGAGGTCTTCGTCGACGGCGGCGGCGAGGGGCTCAGCCAGTTGGCGGAGCGCGATGGCCGACCAGCCGGGCCATGACCGTTCCGCAGCCACGGACTCGATCACTAGGGCACCCGGGCCGCGCGAGGTCACGAGCGGATGGGCGAGGATCGACGCGGAATGCCACGCACGATGCAGTGCGGTCCGGTCGAACTGCTCGGCGCGCACGACGCTGTGGTTGCTCGTGATCGTCTGGCCCGACCGACACCAGGCCTCGAGGCGATCGGGGTCGAACCCGACGAACATAAGTTCGCCGGGTTGCGGCCCGGGCTCCACGCCCGGCGCCGTCCAGGTTCGCATCGTGAAGATGGTGCGCACCCACGGATCGAACACGACCACGGTCGCACGGTCGGCACCGGCTGCGCAGCCGATCCGTTCGAGGGCGCTGAGCACCCAGTGGCCGATCTCGGCGCGGTCGAGCACCGCCCGATCGCGCAGGATGTCGAGCACGAGCCGGTCGGCTTCGCGTCGATCGCTCGCCTCGGTGGCCGCACGGCGTTCCTCGGTGACGTCCCGGGTCAGCACGAGCAGACCGCGCACGGCGGGATCGTCGAAGCGGGCCTCGCAGCGATGGCACCAGATCCGATCGCCGCGCAACCCACCGCGTGTCTCGATGGTGAACGAACGCCGGCCTGCGGCGAGGTGCGCCTTGACCGCTCGGTCCACCCGCGCGCCTTCCTCGGCGGGGAGCAGGTCGGTCGGGGCCCGCCCGATCGCTTCGGTGGGCTCCAGTCCGAGAACCGAGGCCCAGTTGGGGGAGGCGTAGCGGATGTCGCCGCCGGCTCCGATCACGCTGACGGCCTCGCCCGAGCGACGTAGGAGCGTGTGCGCGATGGCATCGGACAGCCGGCGTCGATGCGCCCGGGGTCCCGCCAGGTCGCCCATGGGCGAATGATGCCGCAAGCGGGGGGGGGGTGGCCATGGACCAACGGCCCATCGCGGTCCTCGCCGGGACCGGGTGTACGGTCCGCGACCGTGCAGGAACGACCCCCCGTTCTCGCCGAGGGTCTCGTGCGCCATTTCGGCGACGTGCGCGCGGTCGACGGCGTCGACCTGCAGGTGCGCACCGGCGAGATCTTCGGCTTTCTCGGCCCCAACGGTGCCGGCAAGTCCACCACGGTTCGGATGCTCACGACCCTGCTGCGGCCCTCGGCCGGCCGTGCGTGGGTGGCGGGATTCGACGTCGTCGCCGAGGCCGACGCGGTGCGCCGTTCGATCGGGGTCGCCCTGCAGGACGCAGCGATCGACCCGCTCATGACCGGCTCGGAGCTGCTCGACCTCCAGGGTGTGCTCTACGGCCTGCCGCGCGAGCAGGCCCGCCGGCGAGCCGGCGAGTTGCTCGAACGAGTGGGACTCACTGCCGCCGCAGGTCGTCGGGTGGGGACGTACTCGGGGGGCATGCGTCGCCGTCTCGACCTGGCGTTGTCGCTGATCCATGCGCCGACCGTGCTCTTCCTCGACGAGCCGACCACCGGGCTCGACCCGATGAGCCGGTTGTCGTTGTGGGAGGAGGTGCGTCGGTTGAACGGCGAAGGCACCACCGTGCTGCTCACGACCCAGTACCTCGAGGAGGCCGATCAGCTCGCCGGGCGCATCGCCATCATCGACCGCGGTCGCATCGTGCGGGAGGGCGACCCGAAGGACTTGAAAGCGGCGGTCGGCTCGCCGACGCTGTTCGTCGACGTACCGGCCGCGCAGGTCGCCGCCGCCCGGGAGGTGCTCGCCCGGTTCGGCGAGGCTCGGCCCTCGCCCGAAGGTACGCTCGGTGTCGGCCTGGCCGGCGGGGCGGGGGCGATGAGCGACGTGGTGCGCGCCCTCGACGAGGCCGGCGTGCAACTCGAACACATGGAGCTCAAGGCGCCCAGCCTCGACGACGTGTTCGCCGAGGCCACCGGGCACCGGCTCGAGGGGGCCGTCGACGCCTCGCCCGCAGACGGTGCCGGGCCGCCGAAGCGCCGGGGTCGGAGAGGCCGATGACCGCACCACTGCCCGTGCGGCCGAGGGTCCTCGCCCAGGTCGGCGCGCTGTCCCGGCGCTCGGTCGTCGGTCTCCTGCGGGAGTTCCCCCTGCTGCTGCCGGGGATCTTGTTCCCGCTGGTGTTCGTCGCCATCAATGCCGGCAGCTTCACGAAGTCGTTGCCGCTGTTGCAGGCCTGCTGCTACCCGGAGCTCGATTCGTTCGTCACGTTCACCCTTGCGTCCTCGGTGGTGCAAGGGGTTCTGTTCGGTTCGGTCCAGGGGGCTACCGGCCTGGCCACCGACATCGAGCAGGGCTTCTTCGAACGGATGCTCGCCTCACCCGTGAACCGCACCGCCATCCTGGTCAGCCGGCTCGCAGGGGCGGCGTTCCTCGGAGCGCTGCAGGCGTCGCTGTTCGCTGTCGTGCTCACCGTCTTCGGCGCCCGGGTTTCGGCCGGGCTGGCTGGCTACGCCGTTCTCGTCGTGTCGGGGGCGCTGATCGCGCTCGGCTTCGGTGCGCTGCTCGCCGCCATGGCGATCAAGACGGGCTCGGCCGAGGCGGTGCAGAGCACGTTCCCGCTCGCGTTCGTGCTGCTGTTCGCATCGTCTGCGTTCTTCCCCCGCGAGACCATGACCGGCTGGTTCCGGACGCTTGCGGACTGGAACCCGTTGTCCCACATCACCGAAGGGCTGCGCGATCTGGTGATCGACGGGTGGAGCTGGTCGGCGGCACTCAATGCGCTCGACCTCCCGCTCGGCATCACCGCCGTCGGCGTCGTGCTCGCTCTCGTGGCCCTGCGCCGCCGTCTGGCGGCGTCGTGAGCGCCCCGGCCCGAGCGGGCGCACCCGGCGGGCGGACCCTGGCGGTCGCCTGGGCGCTCGTGCGGCGCAACCTGGTCGCCATCGGGCGGCTCCCATCGGCGCTCGTGCCGTCACTGGTGTTCCCGGTGTTCGGCACCATCGCCTTCGCGTCGGTGTACGGCGCTGCGATCCGCCAGTACTACCCGGATCTCCCGCGGTTGAACTGGTACGTGCCGCTCAACGTGCTGCAGGGCGCAGCGTTCGGCAGCGTGTTCCTGGCCTTCGGGGCCATCCGGGATTTCCAGACGGGGATCTTCGACCGTTTGCTCGCAGCGCCGACGCGCCGCTCGGCAATCCTCGTCGGGTTCGTGCTCACCGCAATGGTCCGGTCGCTGCTCCCCCTCGTGCTCGTGGTGGCGATCGGCGCAGCAGGGGGAATGAGCCTGCCGGGCGGCGCCCTGTCGCTCCTGCTGCTGTTGCTGGCGACGCTGATGGTCGCCGTGATCGGGGTGTGCTGGGGGGTGGGGCTCGCGTTCCGTTTCAAGTCGATGGCGGCGGCGCCGCTCATGCAGGTGGGCGTGTTCGTGCTCGTGTTCCTGTCCGAATCGCAGGTGCCCGAGGCCGGGTTGTCCGGCTGGTTGAAGTGGGTGTCCGCGGTGAATCCGGCGACCCAGGTACTGCGGCTCGGCCGCCAAGGGTTCCTGCACGAGATCACCTGGGCCGAGACGTGGCCCGGGATCGTGGCCTTCCTCGGGCTGTTCGCGCTCACCGCCGGGTTCGCGGCGCGGGGGCTGCGCAAGCTCGTCCCCTGAGGCGGCGGGCGGTCACGAGGCCCTTTCCCCCTGGGGCATGATGGCGCGATCAGTCCGAACAGGGGGGACGATGCAGATCAGCGTCACGGTCAATGGCACCGTGCATTCCGGCGATGTCGAGCCGCGCACGTTGCTGGTCCACTACATCCGTGAGCACCTCGGTCTCACGGGCACCAACATCGGGTGCGACACCTCGTCGTGCGGGGCCTGCACGGTCCACGTCGACGGCGAGAGCGTGAAGTCCTGCACGATGCTCGCGGTACAGGCCGACGGTGCGTCGGTCACCACGATCGAGGGTCTCGCCGCCGCCGACGGCACGCTGCACCCGATGCAGGAAGCGTTCCGGCAGAACCACGGGCTCCAGTGCGGCTACTGCA
>JBILVB010000096.1:0-15160 GCA_044370695.1 Acidimicrobiales bacterium
TCGTGTCGCAGCTGATCTCCTACCAGCGGGCCAAGGCCGAGTCGCTCGGCCTGGACGCCAAGGGCGGTCTGATGGAACGGGCCGAACGGGTCATCCTGTTGTGCGTCGGGCTGCTGGTCGAGGTGCTGCTCGTCCCCGTGCTGTGGCTCATGCTCGTGCTCACGTCGATCACGGCGGTGCAGCGGTTCGTGAAGGTGTGGAAGCAGGCGGCGGTTGCCCCGGTGACCGCCGCTCGGATCGAGGCCCGCCGGCTTCGGCGCACCACCCGGCGCACCGCCCGGTCGAGCCAGCGGTCGGCCATCCGTCGGCGTCGCGCCGCCTGAACCGTGGCACCTTCCGCCGACCGGGTGCGCGACCCGCTGTTCGACGACCTGGGGCTCGCCTCGTTCAAGCTGGCCTCGGCGGCCGTGCGCACGTTGCCGCGCACGCTCACCGACTCCTCGGCGGCGTGGCTCGGCCTGCTGTTCTCCCAGGGGATGCGCCACCGGCGGGTGATCGTCGAGCGGAACCTGCGCCGGGCGCTCGGACCGCGGGTGGGCCGATTCGAACTGTGGCTGCTGGTGCAGGCGGCGTTCGACTCCTACACCCGGTACTGGGTGGAGAGCTTCCGGCTGCCGTCGCTCACCGACGCCGAGATCGACGCCGGGCAGTACACCGTCGGCTACGACACCCACGTCCTCGACGGCCTCGCCGCCGGCAACGGGGTGATCCTCGCCCTGCCGCACCTCGGCGGCTGGGAGTGGGCCGGGCGGTGGCTGGCGCAGCGGAACCACCGGCTCACCGTCGTGGTCGAACCGATCGAACCGCCCGAGCTGTTCGAATGGTTCGTGTCGTGGCGGCGCTCGCTGGGCATGGAGGTCGTCCCGCTCGGGCCGCAGGCGGGCTCGGCGGTCCTGAAAGCGTTGCGGGCCAACGAGATCGTCTGCCTGCTGTGCGATCGAGACCTGCAGGGCGGCGGCGTCGAGGTGGAGTTCTTCGGCGAACGGACCACCCTGCCGGCCGGTCCGGCGACGCTCGCGTTGCGGACCGGGGCGGCGCTGCTGCCGACCGCGGTCTACTTCACCGGCACGCGCGACGGGCACTTCGGCTCCACCGGGCCGCCGATCCTGTTCGAGCGCACCAAATCGCTCCGCAACGACGTCGCGGCGCTCACCCAGGAGCTCGCCCACCGTCTCGAAGCGCTGATCCGGCGATCTCCCGAGCAGTGGCACCTGTTCCAACCGAACTGGCCCTCGGACCCCGGCTACCGGCGGTAGCACGTCGGACGGAGGGCTCGCTCCCACGGGCTCCGATGAACTGCGAACCGGGTGACGCTGCGCCCGTAGTGTCGGCGGCCATGGCCGTCGCCGACCCGTCGCCCGCCGCGATCGCCGCCCTCGCACCCACCGGGGTGCTGCGCGCCGCGATCAACCTGAGCAACTTCCTGCTCGTCACCGGCCGCAGCGACACCGGCGACCCGGTCGGGGTGTCGCCCGACGTGGCGGCCGAGCTCGCCCGCCGCCTCGGCGTCGGACTCACCCTGCTGCGCTACCGGTCGCCGGGCGAGCTCGCCGACGACGCCACCGCCGGGGTCTGGGACATCGGGAACATCGGCGCCGAGCCGGCCCGGGCCGAGTCGATCGCGTTCACCGCCGCCTACTGCGAGATCGAGTGCACCTACCTCGTGCCGGCCGGCTCGCCGTTCACGAGCGCCGACGAGCTCGACCGGCCCGGCGTGCGGATCGCGTCCGCGCCCCGGGCCGCGTACGACCTGTGGCTCGAGCGGAACCTGCGTCATGCCGAGCTGCGCCGTCCCGCGACGCTGTCGGGATCGTTCGAGCTGTTCGTCGACGAGGGCCTCGAGGCGCTCGCCGGTCTGCGGCCCGGCCTGCTCGGCGACGCGGCCAAACTGCCGGGCTCGCGCGTGCTCCCCGGCAGTTTCTCGTCGGTACAGCAGGCCGTGGGCACCCCCCGGGGGCGGGACGAGGCCGGCATCGCCTACCTGCGGGCCTTCGTGGAGGACGTGAAGGCGAGCGGCTTCGTCGCCGAGCGCATCGCCGCCCACGGGGTCGTCGGGCTCGGCGTCGCACCCGCCGCATAGCCTGCGCCGGTGCGCATCGACATCGGCGGTGGCGTCCGGCTGTTCGTGGACGTCGACGGGTTCGGCTGGGTGCCCGACGGCGACCGGCTCACCGAACGACCGACCGTGCTGCTGCTCCACGGCGGCCCCGGGATGGACCACTCGTCGTTCAAGACCGGCGTGCTCACCGAACTGCGCGACGTCGCCCAGGTGATCGTGTACGACCACCGCTCCCAGGGACGCAGCGACGACCGGCCGCGCGACGAGTGGGATCTCGACGTCTGGGCCGACGACGTCGTGCGGCTGTGCGACGCGCTCGGGGTGACCCGGCCGTGGGTGCTCGGCAACAGCTTCGGCGGGTTCGTCGCCCAGCGCTATGCCGCCCGCCATCCCGACCATCCGGCCGGGATCGTGCTCAGCTCCACCGCCGCCCGGCTCGACGCCGAGCGGTCCGTCGAGGTGTTCCGCCGCCTCGGCGGCGACGAGGCGGCGACCGCTGCGGCGGTGTTCCTGGCCGGGCCCACCCCGGAACAGGCCGCCCACTACCTGCGCGTGTGCGGCCCGCACTACACCCGCCGGCCCGGCAACCCGCTCGAATCCCGGGCGATCGTGCGCCGCGACGACGTGTCGCAATGGTTCTTCAACGGGCCCCACCGGGCGATGGACCTGCGCGACGACCTGGCCCGGATCACCTGCCCGGTGCTCGTCCTCGCCGGCGAGCACGACCCGATCTGCCCGGTCGAGCTGTCCGAGGAGATCGTGTCCGGCCTGCGCCGCAGCCCGTCGGTGCGCTTCGAACGGTTCGCCGCCAGCGGTCACGGTGTGTATCGCGACGAACCCGATCGGGCGCTCGCCGTCGTGCGCGCCTTCGTCACCGGCTCCTGAGGACCCGGGCTCGCCGCACCCGGGTCGCGCTCACACCCCGAGCAGCGTGCCGGCGTCGAGGTCGTCGACGGCGGTGAAGGTGCGCCCGACCAGCGCGTCGAAGAACGCCTCGCCCCGCTGGTTGGCCCGCTCGTACCCGACGGTGGACACGAACATCACCGCGTACAGCAACGCGCCCTCGCGATAGCCCCGGCGGACGATCTCGCCGGGGAGCAGGTCCTCGCCGACCCCGTTGCGCCGCAACGTGTCGATGTACAGCTCGATCAGCTCGCGCTCATGGGCCCGACGCAGCTCGGCCGTCAGGTTGGTGAGCAGGAAGTAGACGAGATCGCTCGAGCCGGGCACCCGCATCGGCATCTGCCAGTCGATCACGGCGAACTCGCCGCCGTCGCCGAAGAACAGGTTGTCGAGCCGGTAGTCACCGTGCACCACGGTGACCGGTACGGATGCGTAGGTCTCCATCCACGCCGGCACCTTGGGGGCGAACGCTTCGGTCCAGCGCAGGGCCCGCTCGGGCACCGTCGCGCCGTACTGCTCGACGAACGCCGGCCACGAGGACTCGAACATCGGCACGACCATCTGCGTCATCGGCCCGATCAACGGCGGCATCCACTCGAGATCGTCGAGCGGGCGGCGGTAGAAGTGCGCGTGGAATCGGGCGATCTGCTCGACGGCCACCCGGGCGGTCGCGGCGTCGGCCCCGGCCACCTGGTCGCCGGGCCGCATCGGTGCGAGATCCTCGAGCACGAGCGCCCACCACCCGGCGGCCGGGTCGGCAAGGTTCGCGAAGGCCTTCGGGACCCGCACGGGCACCTCGGCCGCGAGCTCCGCGTAGAAGCGGTGCTCCCGGTCGTAGAGCCCCATGAGCTGGCCCATCGTGCGACCCGTCGGATCGGCCGTGGGCAGCTTCACGATCACCGACGCCGGTGCGCCCGGCGCCTGCTCGGACCACTGCAGCCGAGCCCGTGCGAGCTGGCCGACGAAGCCCTCACCCTGGCCGACGACGGTCACCTCGGCATCGGCGAGGGCCCCGTGGTCCGCGAGCACGTGGCCGAGCCACGGCACGAGATCGTCACGAACGCTGGTCGGTCGTTCCACGGCGCACCCCCCGATGCGAAGGGCCGCAGACTACGCCACCGGTTCCGAGGCGACGACGCGCCGGGCCCGCAGGTCGGCGATCTGCGCCTCGCCGTAGCCGAGTTCGGCGAGCACGGCGTCGGTGTGCTCCCCGGCGAGCACGCCCGGCCCGTAGGCGGACCGGCCGCCGTCGACGTGCACGACCGGCCCCCACCGGCGATGGGTCCCGAACCGGGTGTGGGTGCACTCGGGCGTGAAGTCGTTGTCCAGGAACAACGGGTCGTGGGCGAACGCCTTGCCGGGGGTGGCGACGTCGGCGCGCACGCCGGCCACCCCGACCGCGCCGAATGCGGCCTCCCACTCGGCGGCACTCCGGGTGGCGAACGCTGCGGCCAGCGCGTCGTCGGCGCCGTCGGGGCCGTCGGCGAGCGTTGCGGGCGAGACGCCGAGCACGGCGGCCGCCCGGGCCCGTTCCGCGTCGCTCGTCACGGCCAGGAACAGCCAGCCGTCCCCGCCGGTGCGGTGGAGCCGGTATCCCGAGCCCAGGCCGTGCAGACCCGGGTCGGGCCGGCGGCGGTCGGGCTTGCCCGAGTAGGCGACGGCGTCGTCGGCGTTCGCGTACAGGTTCGCCGCGAGCATGTTCACGTACACCGCCTGGCCGATCCCGTGGCGTTCCCGGGCCACGAGGGCGAGCAGCGTCGCCGCGGCAGCGACGACCGAGGTGTTGGGGTCCGGGTTCGACTCGTTGGCCCGGATGAGCTGCCGGGAGATCTCGCGCACGTCGGCGAGGGTGGGGCACGGGGTGTCGAGCGCGACGCCGGACTGGAACGCCGCCCCGCCCATCGCCGCCCCGGCGCAGGGGTGGGTGGCGGGCCGGTTGGCGCTCGGGCTGTGGCGCCCGTACCCGGCGATCGACACCCAGATCAGCCCGGGGTGCTCGGCCCGCAACTCGGCCTCGCCCAGGCCGAGCCGTTCGGCGACCCCGGGCCGGTAGTTGTGCACCAGGACGTCGGCGCCGGCCACCAGCTTCCGGGCGATCGCCCGGCCCTCGGCCGTCTTCAGGTCGAGGCAGATCGACTCCTTGCCGGCGGTCGTCTTCGCCGCGACGGTGCCGGCGGCGACCAGGTGTCGGTACGGGTCGCCCTCGGGGACCTCGACGCGGATCACCCGGGCGCCGAGGTCGGCCAGCATGCTGGTCGACAGCGGGGCCGCGATGATCGTCGCGAACTCGACGACGGTGATGCCGGCCAACGGTTCCCCCCGCCGGGCCACGGGTGCGGCCGGGTCGGGCGCGTGGGCGGTCGTTGCGCCAGCACCGAGGTCGGTGCGGGCGTCGGCCAGCACCTCGTCGGTGTGCTGACCGATCGCCGGTGCCGGGCGATCGATCGACGCGGGCGTGCCGGTGAACTCCGCGAGGCGGCCCACCATCCGCACCGGGCCCCGGGCCGGGTCCTCGACGGTGGCGACGTCGCCGTTGGCCACGAGGTCGACGTGGTCGAGCCCGGAGGCGGTGGTGAGGAACGGCTCGGCGGCGACGTTGCCGTTGGCGTGGAAGATCGCCATCCACTCCGCGGCGGTGCGCTCCTGGACCCGGGTGAGGATCCGGTCCCGGGCGACCTCGACGGCCTCGGGGCTCCACAGCGCAGGCGGCTCGACGAACCGGTCGTCGGCGAGCAGGTCCCCCAGGAGGTCGATCGCGTCGAGGAACGCGAGCAGCAGGTGTTCGAGCAGGTTGCCGCACTGGATCCACACCCCGTCGGCGGCCATCACCGGGTGGTAGTTGAGCGTCGGCAGGTCGCCGCCGGCCGCAGTGATGTTGGGCGCCTCGACCCCCCGGCGTTCGGCCATCTCGACGAGCAGCAACTCGACGAGGTCGAACGGCAACAGGCTCTGCAACAGACTGGTCTCCACCCGCTGCAGGCCGCCGTGACGGGTGCGGGCCACGAGCGCTGCGGCGATGCCCTGCACGGCCCCCATGGCGGCCACGTGGTGCGACACCGGCACGGCGCTGAACACCGGGCCACCGCGGCGCAGTTGGCGTTCGAACGCCAGCATCCGTCCGCTGCGCGCTGCGACCGCGCCGTCGTAGCCGGGCAGCTCGGCGAACGGGCCGGCGGGGCCCCAACCGGTGATCGAGCAGTGGACCAGATCGGGGCGCAGCACCGCGGCGGCCTCGGCGTCGACACCCCAGCGGCGGGCCCGCGACGGCGGTCCGGACACCACGAGCACGTCGGCCGTCGCCACGAGACGGTGCAGGTCGGCCCGGCCGGCGTCGGTGTGCAGGTCCAGCACGACGCTGCGTTTGCCTCGCAACCACAGCGGGCTCGCGGCGAGGGAGCGGAAGCGGTCGCCGCCGGGCGGTTCCACCTTGACCACGTCGGCGCCGAAATCGCCGAGCACCATGGTGGCGATCCCGCCGACGGGACCGGTGGTCAGGTCGAGGACCCGCAGGCCCCCCAGCGCGTGCGGCATGCCGAGGACGCTACGACCCGGCCGACCCGCTGCCCAAGAAGCCGGTACTGCCGCCCGGGAACGCCCGGCGCGGCCACCGTGGCCGGCGGTGCGGGCGGGGGGACTCGAACCCCCACGGTGTCAACCGCTGGAACCTAAATCCAGTGCGTCTGCCAGTTCCGCCACACCCGCGTGGCCGCCGCACGCTAGCGACCCGGCCCGTAGCCTCGCGCGGCGATGCACCCCCGCCGCCGTGTCCTGGCCCGCCGGGCCGTCGTCGCGGCCGTCGTCGTCGCCCAGCTCGGGTTCCTCGTGCGCGGTTACCACAGCCCTCAACGCGAGCTCGGCTGGCAGATGTTCCCCGAGTCGACCGAATGGCAGGCCGAGGTGGTGCGGGTGCTCGATGACGGCCGCCGGGTGCCGGTGGGCGAGCCGTGGCCGGGCGGGTACACGTGGGCGACGCTGGTGCGCGGGAGCGGCCTGTCCTACCCGGACCGGCGCCAGCACGCCGACGCCGGACTCGCCGCCGTCCTCGACGATCTCGAGCAGGCGCTGGCGTGGGTCGCAGCGAACACCCCGGCCGACGCCGAGACCCGCCGCCTCGACGCCGTCGTGCGCACCTGGCGCAACGACGCGAGCCCCGGCCCCGAGGTGCGTCTCACCAGCCCGGAGCGGCCGTGACCGCCGCGCCCGGAACCGCGCCCGAGGGGCGCCGGGTCGAGGCCTGGCTCGGCGCACTCGACGAGCTGCTCGGTCGCCGCATCGTGTTCCGTTCCTTCGCCCGGCTGCGGATGCTGTGCGGCCCGATCACGCTGTGGCACCTGTGGCCGTTCCTCGCCGACAGCCTCGACGGGCGCACCTACCGCGACGCCTACTGGCGCCCCTACGCATCCTGGCTGCCCGAGGTCCCGACCCCGCTGTACCTGGTGGCGTTGTGGCTCGGAGCGGGCGCGGCCGTGGCGATGACGATCGGCCGGCACGCACAGGCCGCCACCCGGGTGGCCGCCGCCGTGGTCGTCGGCAACCTCCTCGTGTCGACCACCCATTTCCACAACAACCGCGCCTACCTCGCGATCGTGCTCGTCGCCCTGGCGATCGGACCGTGCGGCCGGCGTGACGCGGTCGGCCCGGCGTGGCCGCTGTGGCTGTTGCGGTTCGAGGCGTCGTGCGTCTACCTCGGCTCGGGGGTGTCCAAGCTCCTCGACGCGGACTGGTTCGGGGGGACGGTCACCTGGCAGCGCGTGGTGCAGGTGCGCGGGCTCGTCGAGGCCTCCCCGCTGCCGGACCCGGTGGTCGGCCTGCTCGTCGACCCGGGGTTCCACACCGTGGCCGCCAAGGCGATCGTCGCCACCGAGCTGTTCATCGGGCTCGGCCTGTGGTGGCCTCGGACGCGTCGGAAGGCGATCGCCGTGGCGATCGCCTTCCATCTGGCCATCTGGGTGTCGGCCGAGGTGCAGGTGTTCTCTGCGCTCGGCCTCGCCGCACTGGTGATCTGGGCCCGGCCGCAACGGGCGCCGACGGGCCCGCAGGATCAGCGGGCCGTCATCGGCACGTAGTCGCGCTCGCCCTCGCCGACGTACCACTGCCGGGGACGGGAGATCTTCTGCTCCTTGTCGCCGAGCAGCTCCTGCCAGTGGGCCAGCCAGCCCGCCGTGCGGGGGATGGCGAACAGCACCGTGAACATGTCGGTCGGGAAGCCCATCGCCTGGTAGATGAGCCCGGAGTAGAAGTCGACGTTCGGGTACAAGCGGCGGCTCTTGAAGTAGTCGTCGTTGAGCGCGGCCTCTTCGAGCTTGAGCGCGATGTCGAGCAGCGGGTTCTTCCCGGTGACGTCGAAGACCTTGTACGCGGCGTCCTTGATGATCCGGGCGCGGGGGTCGTAGTTCTTGTACACCCGGTGCCCGAAGCCCATGAGCTTGCCCTTGCCGGCCTTCACGTCCTCGATGAACGCCGGGACGTTCTCGTAGGAGCCGATCTCCTCGAGCATGCGCACGACGGCCTCGTTCGCCCCGCCGTGCAGCGGGCCGTACAGCGCCGCGGCCGCACCGGCGACGGCCGAGTACGGGTCGGCCTGGGACGAGCCGATCACCCGCATCGCGGTGGTGCCGCAGTTCTGCTCGTGGTCCGCATGGAGGATGAACAGGATGTCCATCGCCCGCTCGAGGTCGGGGTGCAGCTCGTAGTCGCCGACCTTCCACATCATGTTGAGGAAGTTCGCCGGGTACGACAGCGCATTGTTCGGGTAGACGAACGGCAGGCCGACGGAGAACCGGTGGCACATCGCCGCGAGGGTGGGCACCTTGGCGATCAAGCGGAGGATCTGCTTCTCGCGGGCGTCGGCGTCGAAGATGTCCTTCGCGTCCTCGTAGAACGTGCCGAGCGCGGCGACGGCCGAGATGAACATGCCCACCGGGTGGGCGTCGTAGTGGAACCCGTCGACGAACCGCTTGCGCATGTTCTCGTGGATGAAGGTGTGATGCGTGACGTCGTGGGTCCACGTGGCGAGCTGGCCGGCGTTGGGCAGCTCCCCCTTCAGCAGCAGGTAGGCCACCTCGAGGAAGCTCGAGTGCTCGGCGAGCTGCTCGATCGGGTAGCCCCGGTAGCGCAGGATCCCGGCGTCGCCGTCGATGAACGTGATCGCCGAACGGCAGGCGGCGGTCGACAGGTAGGCCGGGTCGTACATGTACAGGTCGGGATCGAGCTCCCGGATCGCAGACGAGGGGAACACCCCCCCGGTGATCGGGACCGTGACCTTCTTGCCGGTGCGGTCGTCGATGATGGTGATGGTGTCCGGCACCTGGGCTTCCTCCCGTTGACCTGACGTGTGGCCGTCGGCACCCTAGTGGGGCGGCGACGTCGAGCGCTCAGCCGACCGCGGCCCGGGCGCGTGCCGCCGCACGATCGCGCCGGAGCGCGGTCACAGCGGGCAGTTGTCGTGCTTTCGGCCGGGCAGCCGTTCCCGTTTCGAGTCGAGCGAGGCGAGCCCGGCGGCGATCGCGGCGCGCGTGTCGGCCGGGTCGATGACGGCGTCGAGGAAGCCGCGCTCGGCGGCGACGTACGGGTTCAGCAACCGGGTCGTGTAGTCGGCCTCGAACGCCGCTCGCTCCTCGGGGGTGGCCCGGCGCTGGAGGATCGCCGCCGCCTGCCCGGCGCCCATCACGGCGATCTCCGCGGTGGGCCAGCCGAGGCACAGGTCGTTGCCCATCCGCTTGGAGTCCATGACGATGTAGGCGCCGCCGTAGCTCTTGCGCAGGACGACCCCGACGCGAGGCACGCTCGCCCGGGCATAGGCGAACACCAGCTGCGCCCCGTGGCGGATCATCCCGCGCCACTCGAGGTCCTTGCCCGGGTAGAAGCCGGGGGTGTCGACGAAGGTGACGATCGGCAGGTTGAACGCGTCGCAGAACTCGACGAACCGGGCCCCTTTCTGACTGGCCGGGATGTCGAGCGTGCCGGCCATCGCCACCGGCTGGTTCCCCACGACCCCGACGGGGCGACCGCCGAGGGTGGCGAACCCGGTCACGAGATTGGCCGCCCAGCGGGCGCGCACCTCGGTGAAACTGCCCTCGTCGAGGACCGCCGAGACGACGGCCCGCACGTCGTAGCTGCCGGTCGCGGCCTGCGGCAGCAGGGCTCCCGCTTCGGGGGTCGGCCGCTCGACGGGGTCGTCGCACGGCCACGGCTCGGGCTCGGCATCGGCGTGGTCGGGAAGGTACGCGAGCAGCGCACCCACGGCCTCGAGGGCGGCGTCACGGTCGGCGACGACGAGGCTCGCGATGCCGCTGTGGCGGGCGTGCACGGCGGCCCCGCCGAGTTCGTCGATGTCGACGTGGATCCCCGTGAACTCCGCGACCATGGTCGGTCCGCTCACGAACGCGTACGCCGCGTCGGTCATCACGACGTGGTCGGCCAGGCCGAGCAACAGCGCCGGGCCCGACACGGCCGGACCGGTCACGACGAGCACCACCGGCACGATCCCCGAGCACGACGCCATCGCCCGGGCTGCACCGCCCCAGCCGTGGAGCGCGGCGATGCCCTCGACGATGTCGGCCCCCGAGGAGTCGAGCACCCCGACGAACGGCAACCGTTCGGCCAGCGCCACCCGGGCGGCGGTCGCCAGCACCTCCGACGCGCTCGACGACAGCGCCCCGCGGTGGACGCTCGCGTCGACGGCGGCGAGCACGACCCGACGGCCGCCGAGGTCGGTCACCGACGCCCGAGCGGCCCCGGGGGTGCGGGCACGCAGCGCGAGGTCGACCATCGGGGCGAGGTTACGCCCTGCGGTCACGAATCGACGCCACGAGCCCCGACGCCCGGCGGGGCCGGCGGGGTCGGCGCGAGGTCCTCCACGAGGGCCACCCCGGGCTGGCGCCAGGCGCGAGCGGCCACGACGGTGCGCACCACCTCGGCGAAGGCGACACCGGGCGCGCTGAGCGCCGACCCCCGGCGCCGCGCCAGCCCGATGACCCGCCGGGCCAGGCCGTCGAGCGGGATCCGGTCGAAGTTGCCGCGGATCCAGCCGGGCAGGGCGGTCGAGGGCACGATCGCCGGGGCGATCCCCTCGAGCGCGAGCGAGGTCATGAGGCGGCCTCCGTCGATCTCGGCGAACGGCGACAGCGTGACCCCGTGGCGCGAGGCCTCCGCCTCGATGTCGTCGCGCAGAGCGGTGCCGGACGGCGGCAGCAGCAGTTGGTAGGGCGCGAGGTCACGCACCGACACCGACGCCCGACCGCCGAGGGGATGGTCCTTGAGCACCAGCACCATCAGCTGCTCCTCGAGCAGCGGCTCGACCACGATCTCGTCGTCCTCGAGCGGCAGGTTGACCACCGCGAGATCGAGCCGGCCGCTCACCAGCAACGGCCGCAACGAGGTGGTGCTCGCCTCGAGGACCGTCGGCAGCACCTTGGGATGCTGGTCGTGGAGCGCGGCGAGGACCTGGGGCAACAGCCAGCGGGCGGCGGTGGACACGACGCCGGCATGGACCTGGCCGGCGACGTCGGACCCGAACGAGGCCACGTCGTCGGCGATGGCCTGCACCTCGCGGCGGATGCGGCGGGCCCGGTCGGCGACGAGCGCCCCCTGGGGCGTGAGCTCGCCGTGCTGGCGGTCGACGAGGACGGTGTCGAGCTCCTGTTCGAGGCGGCGCACGTGGGCCGACACGTTCGATTGGACCGTGTACAGCGCGCGGGCCGCAGCCGTGAACGAGCCGTGGTCGGCCACGGCGAGCAGCGCGTCGAGTTGACGGAGATCCACCCGTACTCCTATCTGTCGAACAGATCGTACCTATCGGTAACTACTGCTTGAACGATCGCGAGAGGGAGCGCATACTGAGTTCAACAACAAGGACCGAGCAGCCCCCCAACTGCAGGTCCAACACAAAAGCGCCCGGCAGCGAGTCCCCCCAAACTCGTCGGGCAGGTTGAGAGGCCCCGCACCCCCAAGCGGGGCCTTTCCCGTTTTCGCCGACGGGGTGTCGGCGAAGGTGCCGGTGGCGCCGTGACAACCGTCCCCGGCCGCAGGCGTCGGCCAGCAGTACCCGTACGCTGGTCGGATGCGACGCGCCGCCGCCATCTTCGACCTCGACCGGACGCTGCTCGCCGGTGCCAGCGGCCCGGTGCTGTCGGCCGCCCTGCGCGCGAGCGGCGCGATCGACGGTCCCTCGATCCCCGGCGAAGGGCTCGTCTACGACCTGTTCAACCGGATCGGCGAGACCCTCCCGGCGATGGCGCTCGCCCGTCAGGCCGCGTCGCTCGCTCGGGGGCGGTCCCGCGAGGCCTTCCTCGCCGCTGCCGAGGCCGCAGCCGCGCCGCTCGCCGACCTGGTGCAGCCCTACGCCCTGGGCCTGATCGAGGAGCACCGGGCTGCCGGTCGGGCGCTGGTGCTGGCCACGACCACCCCCTACGACCTGGTCGCACCGCTCGGGGAGTTGCTCGGCTTCGACGAGGTGATCGGCACCCGGTACGGCTGCTCGGCCGACGGCCGTTACGACGGGACGCTCAACGGGCCGTTCGTCTGGTCGGCCGGCAAGCGGGCGGCGGTCCGGGAGTGGGCCGAGCGGACCGGGGTCGACCTCGCCGCGAGCTGGTTCTACTCCGACAGCATCTACGACCTGCCGCTGCTGTCGGCCGTCGGCCACCCGGTGGCCGTGAACCCCGACCCGCGCCTGGCGCTGTGGGCCACCCTGCGACGATGGCCGGTGCAGCACCTCGACGTCCCGGCCGGGGTGCCCAAGGTGCCGGTGCTCGGGCTCGAACCCCAGCAGCTCGCCCTGCAGCTCGCCCGGCCCGAACTGCTGCCCTTCGCCCGGTTCGACGTCGCCGGCGTCGAACACATCCCCGCCGTCGGCCCCGGGCTGCTCGTGGGCAACCACCGGTCGTACTTCGACGTCACCGCCATGGCGGTGGCGATCGCCCGCAGCGGGCGCACGGTGCGGTTCCTGGGCAAGAAGGAGGTGTTCGACGCTCCGGTGGTCGGCCAGATCGCTCGGGCCATGGGTGGCATC
Organism: Acidimicrobiales bacterium; assembly: GCA_044370695.1. GTDB lineage: Bacteria > Actinomycetota > Acidimicrobiia > Acidimicrobiales > Ilumatobacteraceae > JBEIFW01. Next base: position 12,975 of record JBILVB010000096.1, read on the forward strand.
CGGGTGGATCGTGGCACCGGCAGCGACGAGCCCCTGGCCCAGGCCGCCGACGCGCTGCGCAACGGACAGCTCGTGGCGATCATGCCGCAGGGGACGATCCCGCGCGGACCCGCGTTCTTCGACCCGGTCCTTCGGGGCCGGTGGGGGGCGGCGCGCCTGGCGACCCTGACCCGGGTGCCGGTGATCCCCGTGGGGCTGTGGGGCACCGAGCACGTGTGGCCCCGTTCGTCGCGGGTGCCGCATCTGTGGAACGTGCTCGACCCGCCGGCGGTCCAGGTGCGCGTCGGCGAGCCGGTCGCCCTTCGGCACCGCAGCGCGGACGCCGACACCAAGCGGATCATGGCGGCGATCGCCGCACTCCTGCCGGACGAGGCCCGGGAGACCCGTTCGCCCACCGCCGAGGAGCTCCGGCGCACCTACCCGCCGGGCTACCGGGGCGACCCGGCCGCCGAGACCGCCCGGCGGCCCGGCACCGACTGACCGCTGCGGACCGGAGGATCACGGCCCGAGCCGGGCCTGCGAGAATCCGGCCGATGGACGTACGCACGCAGATGCGCCGGGCCGTGCAGTTCAACCGCGACCGGCCCGCCGTGATCACCGCGGACCGGGTGCTCAGCTTCGCCGAGGCCTGGGAGCGCGGCTGCCGCCTGGCCAACGGGCTGCTGTCGCTCGGGGTACGCCCCGGCGACCGGGTCGGTGGCCTCGAGGACAACAACCTCGCGGCGGCCGACTTCTTCATCGGGTGTGCGGTCGGAGGGTTCTGTCGGGTGCCGCTGTACCCGCGCAACTCGCCCGAGGCCCACGCCCACATGCTCGAGCACACGGGCGCCACTGCGGTCATGGCCGACGAGGCGCACGCCGCTGGCGTCCGGGGGCTCGACGGGCGCCTCGCGGACCTGGCCCACGTGCTCGTGCGCGATGGCGGCTACGAGGACTGGTTGGCGGCCCAGTCCGCCGACGACCCCGAGGTGCGCATCAGCGAGGACGACTGGTACGTGATCCGCCACTCCGGCGGTACGACCGGGCGGGCCAAGGGTGTCGCCTACACCCACAAGGACTGGCTGCTCGTCTGCCGCAACTGGGCGTACCCGATCGCTCGGATCGAACCGCACTCCGTCGTCGGCCATGCGGGGCCGATCTCCCACGGGTCGGGCTACCTGTTCCTGCCGGGCTGGTTGCACGGGGCGGCGAACCTGCTGTTCGGGGCGTTCGAGCCGGGCACGGTGCTCGAGCTGATGGAGCGCCACCGCATGAGCCACATGTTCGTCGTGCCGACGATCCTCGCCGCGCTCACTCGTCACCCGACCGCCGCGACACGGGACTGGTCGGCACTGCGGGCCTTCGTCGTCGGTGGCGCGCCGATCACCGACGACACGGCGCTGAGCGCCCACGGCGTGTTCGGCGACACGCTCTACCAGGGGTTCGGCCAGACCGAGGCGCTACCGCTCGCGTTCATGGGCCCGCAGGAGTGGTTCGGGGACATTCCCGGGTCGACGCCGCTGCGGGCCGCCGGGCGCGTCATGCCCTATGCGGAGCTGGAGATCTGGGACGAGGACGGCAACCCCTTGCCGATCGGATCCGAGGGGGAGATCGTCGCCAAGGTCGAGGGGCAGATGCGGGGCTTCTGGGGCGATCCGGAGTTGTCGGCCGTCCGCATCGTCGACGGCTGGGTCCGCACCGGCGACATCGGGCGCATCGACGCCAACGGCTACGTCTACGTGCTCGACCGGGCCGACGACATGATCATCTCCGGCGGGTTCAACATCTGGCCCGCCGAGTTGGAGACCGTGCTCTGCGATCACCCGGCGGTCGTCGAAGCGGCGGTGTTCGGGGTGCCCGACGAACGGTGGGGGGAGTCCCCGGTCGCGGTGGTCTGCGTCGACGGCATCACGCCGGTGACCGAGGCCGAGCTGATCGAGCGATGCCGGGACCGGTTGGGGTCGTACAAGAAGCCCGCACGGGTGGAGATCCGCACCGAACCGCTGCCCAAGAGCGTGGTGGGCAAACTCCAGCGCAAGGCCCTGCGCGAGCCCTACTGGGCCGGTCACGACCGCCGCGTCGCCGGGAACTGAACCCGGGCCCACCCCCCGCCCCCGGCCGTCGTCCCCGGCCGCCGTCCCCGGCCGCCGTCCCCGGCCGTCGTCCCCGGCCGTCGTCCCCGGCGATGTGGTGCGTGAGCGGCATCA
>JBILVB010000076.1:0-18124 GCA_044370695.1 Acidimicrobiales bacterium
CGATGCCGCTCACGCACCACATCGCAGCTCGAGTGCCGATTTCCGTTCGGGCCGTCGCCGGGCACGCCCTGCGGGCATGCCAGCCAACCGCCGGGCCGGACTCGACGGCCTGTTGATCGCCCTCGGTGAGAATCACCACGGGGTGGTGACCCGATCCCGGGCGACCCGAGCCGGGATTCATCGCCACGAACTGGCGCGACGCCTCGAGGCTGGCACCGTGATCGAACCCGTGCCCGGTGTGCTGTGCCTGACGGCGCATCCTCCGACGTGGCACCAGGCCGTGGCCGTGGCGACCGCACGCGCCGGCCTCGTCGCCTCGCACCGCACGGCGGCCGCGCTCCACGGCCTCGACGGTCAGCGACCGGGTCCGATCGAGGTCACCGTCGCCCGGGGGCGAAGCGTGCGCCGTGCCGGCGTGATCGTGCACCGCGGTGCGCTCGCGCCGTCCGAGGTGGTGCAGGTGCACGGGATCCCATGCACGGCGATCGTGCGAACGCTGGTCGATCTCGGCTCGGTGGTCGGGTCGGACCAGGTGCTCCAGGCGCTCGACGATGCCCGGCGCCGGGGGGTGAGCCTGCGCGCGCTGCGCCGATCCGCAGAGGGACTGCACCGGCCGGGTCAGCGAGGCACGAAGACCTTGCTGGAGTTGCTGTCCGAGATCGACGGCCGCGTCCCCGACTCGTGGTTCGAGCGGCTCGTCGAGTCCTGCGTGCGGTCGCCGGTACTACCGCCTGCGCTCCGCCAGTTCGTCGTGCGCGATGACCGGGGTCGGTTCGTCGCCCGGGTCGACCTGGCATTCCCGTCGATACGTCTGGCGGTCGAGGCCCACAGCCGGGCATTCCACGACGGAGCCGGACCGGGACGGCGGGACGAGGACCGTGACCTGCGGCTCGCCGGTTGCGGCTGGGAGGTTCTGTACCTGGGCTGGCAGGCGGTCACTCGCCGGCCGGCCGAGGTGCGCCGGCGGGTGGAGGCAGTCGCTGTCCGGCGAAGTGGTGGGGGGGGGGGGGGGCCCCGCACCACGCCACCCACCCCAACCGCGGCATCACCAGATGCCGCTCACGCACCACTTCGGCGTGGGCTGGCGTGGGCTGGCGTGGGCTGGCGTGGGCTGGCGTGGGCTGGCGTGGGCCGGCCTGGGCCGGTCAGGCGTCGTGCTCTCGGAACACCCGGGCCAGCTCGGCGAACTCCTCCGGGACGCCGCCGGGGACGAGGTAGTCGGCCTCGTCGCGGATCTGCGCGAAGTGGTCGCGCACGTCTTCGAGCGTGAGCGTCGGGTTGTAGTAACCGCGGGTCAATCCGATGAAGTACCGGGCGATGCGGCCCCCGCCGGCGGAGTAGATCTCGCCGGTCACCGGGCAGTCCTCGTGACACAGCCAGGCGACGATCGGCGCCACCAGCTCGGGTCGGACCTTGTCGGCGAGCGGGCCGAGCAGGTCCTCGGTCATCCGGGTGCGGGCCACCGGGGCGATCACGTTGGCCCGGATCCCGTACTTCGCGCCCTCGGCGGCGAGCACCCGGGTGAGGCCGACCAGGCCCATCTTCGCGGCGCCGTAGTTGGACTGGCCGAAGTTGCCCAGGATGCCCGACGCGGACGCGGTGTTGACGATCCGCCCGTAGCGCTGCTCACGCATCTTCACCCAGGCCGGCCGCGTGACGTAGAACGCGCCCTTGAGGTGGACGTCGATCACCGGATCGATCAGGTCCTGCGTCATCGACTGGAACGTCTTGTCCCGCAGGATGCCGGCGTTGTTGATCACGATGTCGATCCGGCCCCACTCGTCGAGGGCGCGCTGCACGATCGCCTCGCCGCCTTCGGGGGTGGACACCGAGTTGCCGTCGGCGATGGCGACGCCGCCGGCGTCGTTGATCTCCTTGGCCACCCGGGCCGCCGGCCCGAGGTCCGAGCCGCTGCCGTCGACGGCGCCGCCGAGGTCGTTGACCACCACCTGCGCCCCCCGGGAGGCGAGCAGCAGGGCGTGCTCACGCCCCAGGCCGCCGCCGGCCCCCGTCACGATCGCCACCCGGTTCTCGAAGCTCAACGCGCTCATGCCCGCAAGGATGGCAGGCCCGGGCGCCCGGGCTCAGATCGACGCCAGATCCTGGACGGTCAACACGACCAGTGCGACGAGGACCGCCGAGCCGAACAGCCCGTAGTGCCAGCGGTACTTGTGGTCGGCCCGGAAGAACCGGCGGATGCTCGCGACGACGCACACCACAGCGATTGCGTTGATCGTCAGGCCGACCAGCGGCGCCACGTCCGAAGCGAGGCCGACGGCGGGCGCCACGAACGGCAGCACGATGTACATGAGCAGGCAACGCACGGTGGTGAACGCAAGCGACGCCCGAAGCGCGCTGCGGGCCTGGGCGGCGCTGCCGCGGGGACCGTGCTCGGGCAGCCGCAGGACCCGGCGCGCCAGACGATCCGCTGGGGACCGCAGCGGGGCCGGAGCGAGCGACTCGTCGGGGGCGGTACGCACGGCCGTCGACGCTAGTCGTTGACCAGCAGGTGGATCAGGCTCGAGGTGTCCCAGCGGCGGCCGCCACGCGCCACCACGTGCGCGTAGAACTGATCGACCAGTGCGGTGACGGGCAGTCGGGCCCCGTTGCGGGCGGCCTCGTCGAGGCAGATGCCGAGGTCCTTGCGCATCCACTCGACGGCGAACCCGAACTCGAACTCCCCGTGGGCCATCGTCCTGGCCCGGTTCTCCATCTGCCAGGACTGCGCAGCGCCCTTGGAGATCGTCTCGACGACGGTGTCGACGTCGAGGCCGGCCCGCTGCGCGAAGGCCACCCCTTCGGCCAACCCCTGCACGATCCCGGCGATGCAGATCTGGTTGACCATCTTGGTGAGCTGGCCCGATCCGGCCGGGCCGAGCAGACGGCACGCCCGGGCGTAGGCGGCCACGATCGGCTCGGCGAGGGCGAACGCCTCGGGGGAGCCGCCGCACATCACCGTGAGGACCCCGTTCTCCGCGCCGGCCTGGCCGCCCGACACCGGGGCGTCGACGAACGCCACCCCGGCCGCGGCCGCCGCCCCCTCGAGGTCGCGGGCCAGCGTCGCCGAGGCCGTGGTGTGGTCGACCAGCACCGAGCCCGGCCGCATCCCGGCCAGCACACCGTCGGGACCGAGGACCACGGCCCGCACGTCGTCGTCGTTGCCGACGCACGTGAACACGGCGTCCGCGCCCTCGGCCGCCGCCCGGGGCGACGCCGCGGCGCGACCGCCGTTGGCCGCCACCCAGGCGTCGGCCTTCGTCGCGGTCCGGTTCCAGACCGTCACGTCGTGACCGGCCGAACCGAGGTGTCTGGCCATCGGGGCGCCCATCACGCCGAGACCGCAGAACGTCACTCGAGCCATCGGGCGAGTCTGCCAGCAGCCATGAACCGGGCGCCCGGTTTGGCACGGACGGCGCGGACCGTGTGCGATACCGACAGACGACGACACAGGGAGAACGACCCATGGGTGCGCTCGACGGAATCAAGGTGATCGACTGCTCGATCCTCGTGCAAGGCCCACAGGCCGCCGCGTTCCTCCACGACCTCGGCGCCGAGGTGATCAAGGTGGAGCTGCCGGGCCTGGGCGACCTCGCCCGCTGGATCACCATCGCCCCCGACGACCCCCGGGCGCCGTACTACGAGGCGTGCAACCGCGGGAAGAAGGGTGTGTCGCTCGACCTGCGCACCGCCGGCGGGCGCCGGGCGATGCTCAAGCTGTGCGAGACCGCCGACGTGCTGATCACCAACTTCGCCCCCGGCACCCTCGAGAAGTGGGACCTCGGCTACGACGTGATCTCGGCGGTCAACCCCCGGCTGATCTTCGCCACCGGGTCGATCCTCGGAACCGAGGGGCCCGGCCCGGCCGCCGGCCGTGAGGGCGCCGACCTGTTCGGACAGGCCTTCGGCGGGTTGATCCACGCCACCGGCGTCGACGGCGGCGAGATCACGACCATCCCGGTCACGATCGCCGACCACTGCGCCAGCCAGAACATGACCGTCGGCATCCTGGCCGCCCTGTGGGCCCGCGAGCGCACCGGCCGAGGCCAGCGGGTCGACGTCTCGCTCACCGGTGGCCAGGTGTGGGCCCAGGCCAGTGAGCTCACCCATCACCTGCTGTCGGGTCGGTCGCACCCCCGCGCCAACTACGGGCACCCGCTGATCCCCGGCCTGTACGGGATCTTCGCGAGCGCCGACGGCTGGGTCGCCGTGGTCGGGGTACCGCCGCACCTGTGGCCCGGGTTCTGCCGGGCGCTCGACCGCGAGGACCTGCTGACCGACGCGCGCTTCGGCACGCTGTTCCTCTCCCCGGACGACCTGGTGGCGCTGAAGGCGATCGTCGCCGAGGTGTTCCGCACCCGCACGACCGCCGAATGGACCGAGCGGATGAACGCCGAAGGGCAGCGGTTCGCCCCGGTGAACGACTACGCCGGCCTGGCGGCCGATCCGCATCCGTACCTGAACGGCTACCTGGTCGAGGCCGAGCATCCCGAGTGGGGCGCAACGCGCATCGTCGGGAGCCCGGTGCGGCTCTCCGACACCCCGGCCGAGCCCGGCCTCGTGGCCCCCAAGCTCGGTGAGCACACCGAGGAAGTGCTGCTCGCCGCCGGGTTCACCCCCGAGGACCTCGAACAGCTCAAGGCCGACGGCGCCTACTTCTGACTTCTGAGGCCGGGCGCCTCGTGGTGTGTCACGTCGAGATCCGCCCCGCCGCGCGGCAGTAGCGTCCCGCCGGCCCCACCCCTGGAGGATCCATGTCGCGACCCGACGGCCGTTCCGTCGACCAGCTCCGCCCCGTGTCGTTCCAACGGGACTTCACCGAGATGGCCGCCGGCTCGGTCCTCGTCGCGTTCGGGCGGACCCGGGTGCTGTGCACCGCCTCGATCGACCCCGACGTGCCCCGCTGGCTGAAGGGCAAGGGCCGCGGCTGGGTCACCGCCGAGTACTCGCTGCTGCCGGGCTCGACCCCCGAGCGGGCCGACCGGGAGGCGGCCAAGGGCAAGCAGGGCGGCCGCACCGTCGAGATCCAGCGCCTGATCGGCCGGGCGCTGCGGGCCGTGGTCGACCTCGGTGCGCTGGGGGAGCGGCAGGTGATCGTCGACTGCGACGTCCTGCAGGCCGACGGCGGCACCCGCACCGCGTCGATCTGCGGGGGCTACCTGGCGCTCCACGACGCGCTCGCCCGCCTCGTGGGCGCCGGCCAACTGGCCCGCCACCCGTTGAGCGCCCACTGTGCGGCGGTGTCGGTCGGCATCGTCGGCGGGGTGCCGGTGCTGGACCTGCCCTACGTCGAGGACTCGAGCGCGGACGTCGACATGAACGTGGTGATGACCTGCGGCCCCGACGGCGAGCGCCGGTTCGTCGAGGTGCAGGGCACCGCCGAGGGCGCCCCGTTCCGTCGGGACGAGCTCGACACGCTCCTGGCGCTTGCGGAGGCGGGCTGCACGGAGCTGTTCTCCCGCATGGCCGCCTACGTCGCCACCCCGCCCCCGGCCCGATGACGGCGCCCCGATGACGGCGCCCCGATGACGGCGCCCCGATGACGGCGCCCCGATGACGGCGCCCCGATGACGGTGCCCCGATGACGGCGTTGCGGCTGGTGTGCGCCACGGCGAACGCCGGCAAGCTCGCCGAGATCGCCGCCGTGCTCGGCGACGCCGTCGAACTCCTGGCCCGGCCCGACGTCGGCGTCATCGTGGAGGACACCGGCACGCTCGAGGGCAACGCTCGCAAGAAGGCCGCCACCATTGCGGCGGCGACCGGTCTGCCGGCGGTCGCCGACGACACCGGGCTGTTCGTCGATGCGCTCGGCGGTGCGCCCGGGGTCGACACGGCCGACTGGGCCGGGCCGGGCGCGTCCGATGCTGCGAACCGGGCCGTGGCGCTGGCTGCGCTGGCCGATGTGGCCGAACCCGACCGCACCGCCCGGTTCGTGACGGTGGCCATCGTGGTGTGGCCCGACGGGCGCGAGGTGCTGGCGGTGGGGGAGTGCCGGGGCGCGCTCGCGCCCGCCGAGCGGGGCGGACGCGGCTGGGGGTACGACCCGCTGTTCGTTCCCGCCGAGGGCGACGGGCGGACCTTCGCCGAGATGGACCCATCCGACAAGGAGCGGCTGTCGCACCGGGGCCGGGCGTTCCGGGCGTTGCGCGCCGCACTCGCCTGAGGGTCCGGCGCTGACGGGGCGCCACGGCGGGTTCAGGCCGTGGCGAGGATCTCGCCGTGGAGCACGACGAACAGCCCGTCGGGGTCGTCGGCCCAGCGTTCGAACGCCGCGGCGATCGCCGCCAGCTCGTCGGGGGTCGTGAGGCCGTAGCCGAGGGTCTGCTCGGCGAAGGCGCTGGTGCGCACCCGGTCGGCCCACGTCCCGCCCCACCAGGCCCGCTCCTCGGCCGTGTGGAACGTCCACGTCGAGGTGGTCACCCGGACCTCGGCGAACCCCGCGGCGCGGGCCCAGCGGTGCAGGGACCGCCCGGCGTCCGCGTCGGCCCGGTTGCGGCGGGTGAGGTCGTGGTAAAGGGCCATCCAGCGGTCGAGCGCCGGGTCGGCCGGCGACCACACGAAGCCGCCGTAGTCGCTGTCGCGCGCTGCGACCAGCCCGCCGGGCCGGGTGACGCGACGCCATTCGGCGAGCGCGGCCACCGGGTCGCTCAGGTGCTGGAGCACCTGGTGCGCGAACACGACGTCGACGGAGTCGTCGCCGAGCCCGAGGGCGTAGGCGTCGCCGACGGCGAAGCGCAGGTTCGCCCGGCGGTGCTCGTCGGCGGCCTGCGCCACGACACCGGCGACCCGGTCGAGTCCGAGCACCGGGCCCGGCGCCACCGCGTCGGCCAGGTCGGCGGTGATCGTGCCGGGCCCGCAGCCGACGTCGACGAGCCGTAGGCCGGGCCGCAGGTGGGGGAGCAGGAACCCCGCCGAGTTGGCGGCGGTCCGCCAGCGGTGGCTGCGCAGCACCGACTCGTGGTGCCCGTGCGAGTACGTGTCGGCCGCCGTTCGGCCCGTGTCGGTGCGGCCCGTGTCGGTGCGGCCCGTGTCCATGGCGCCGGGCCGGGCGGCCGTCACCAGCCCCGCAGGTCGACCGGCCAGCGGTCGAGCACCTCGGCGTCGAGCCCCGGGCCGTCGGCCACCCAGAGTTGCTCGTGGTAGGCGATCGTCGGGTCGACGTGCGCGGGCCGCAGCAGTACCCGGTCGCCGGGGCGCACCCCTTGCGGGCCCGGCACGAAGGTGGCGTGCTCGTCCGAGCAGAACCGCAGCGCGCCGAACCCGTCGTCCATCGCCGGGTTGCCGTGGTCCATCCCGAAGGTCTTCAACCCGGCGTCGCACACCGCCCACCGGGGCCGCGCCGAGAGCACCGTGGCCACGGTGCGCAGCGCCGGCTCGAACGGCAGGCCGAGCTGGCCGTAGTGGGTGTCCATGAGGGCGTAGGAGCCGGCCTGGACCTCGGTGACCCGGTCGTGGAGGTCGTAGGTACCGGTGCCGCCCGAGGAGATCACCTCGCCGCCGACGTCGGCGTGGGCGGCGAGCAGGACGTCGACTGCGGCGGCCACCCGGGCCCGCTGATCGGCCCGGTCGAGCACCATCATGAGATGGCCCTCGTAACCCATCACGCCCCGGACGCTCAGCCCGGCGCGGCGCGCCCGATCGGCCAGGCGGCCGGCGTCGTCGGGCGCGCAACCACAGCGGGGCAGGCCGATGTCGACGTCGACGAGCACCTCGGTGAGCCCGGCGGCGGCCGCGGCGTCGACGGTGGCGTCGGAGTCGACCGCGACGGTGATCCGGGCGCCGGCGCGCGCCGCGCCGGCCAGTGCGGTGAGCCGGGCCGGGTCGAGCACCTCGTTCGCGACGAGCAGGTCCTCGCCGAGACCTGCGGCCGCCATCCCGAGCGCCTCTCGCGGCGTCGCGCACGTGAAGTGGCGATGGCCGATCGCGACTTGGCGGGCGGCGAGCGCGGTCGACTTGTGGGCCTTGACGTGGGGTCGCAGCGCCGGCCCGGGCCGGGCGTCGGCCATCCGGGCCAGGTTGCGGTCGAACGCCGGGCCGTCGACGACGAGCGCGGGGGTCGCGAGTTCGGCGACCTTCACGGGTGTGCCGATCCGGGTTCGGACGGTTCGCGGCGCAACGACCGGTACCGCCGGATCAACGCGTCGGTGGAGGCGTCGTGGGCCGGCGGCGGGTCCTCGACGGCCTGCAACGCCGCGACGATGCGACCGGCGAGCACCTTGCCCAGCTCGACGCCCCACTGGTCGAACGAGTCGACACCCCACACGACGCCCTGGGTGAACACCTTGTGCTCGTACAGCGCCACGAGCTCACCGAGTCGTGAGGGGCCGAGCCGGTCCCCGAGCAGCACCGTCGTCGGCCGGTTCCCGGGGAAGGTCTTGTGGGCGACGAGGTGTTCCGGGGTGCCCTCGGCCCGCACCTCGCCCTCGGTGCGCCCGAAGGCCAGCGCTTCGGCCTGTGCGAACAGGTTGGCCAGCAGCAGGTCGTGGTGGTCGCCGAGATCGTGCACCGGGCGAGCGAACCCGATGAGGTCGACCGGCACGACGTCGGTGCCCTGGTGCAGCAGCTGGAAGTAGGCGTGCTGGCCGTTGGTGCCCGGGGTGCCCCACACCACCGGTCCGGTCGCGTACGGCACCGGGGTGCCGTCGAGGGTGACCCGCTTGCCGTTCGACTCCATGTCGAGCTGCTGCAGGTACGCGGGGAACAGGGCGAGTTCGTCGCAGTAGGGGACCACGGCGTGCGCGGCCGAGCCGAGGAAGTTGCGTTCCCAGATCCCGAGCAGGCCGAGCAGCATCGGGACGTTGCGCTCCGGGGGTTCGCCCGCCATGTGCTCGTCGACGGTGCGCATGCCGGCCAGCAGTTGGCGGAAGTACGCCGGGCCGACGGCGATCATCAGCGACAGCCCGATCGCCGAATCGAGCGAGTACCGACCGCCGACCCAGTCCCAGAACCCGAACATCGCTGCCGGGTCGATCCCGAACGCGGCCACCGCCGCGGTGTTGGTTGACACCGCAACCATGTGCCGGGCCACGGCGGGCTCGCCGAGCACGCTCGTCAGCCACGTCCGGGCGCTGCGGGCGTTGGTCATCGTCTCGAGGGTCGTGAACGTCTTGGAGGACACGACGAACAGCGTCTCGGCCGGGTCGAGGTCGAGGGTCGCTTCGCGCAGGTCGCTGCCGTCGACGTTGGACACGAACCGGAACCGCAGCTCCCGGGTGCCCCAGGCTCGCAACGCCCGGGTGGCCATCGCCGGGCCGAGGTCGCTGCCGCCGATCCCGATGTTGACCACGTTGCGGATCCTGCGACCCGTGTGCCCGAGCCAGGTACCCGAGCGGACCCGGTCGGCGAACAGCGCCATGCGGTCGAGCGTCTCGTGGACTGCGGGCACGACGTCGACTCCGTCGACGGTGATCGCCGTGGTGCGCGGGGCCCGCAGCGCAACGTGGAGCGCCGCCCGGTCCTCGGTGACGTTGACCCGCTCCCCGCGAGCCATCGCCTCGAAGCGTTCGGGTACCCCGGCGACGTGGGCCAACTCGCACAACAGCTCGACGGCTCGCAGCGTCACCCGTTGCTTGGAAAGGTCGACGGCGAACCCGCCGACGTCGAGCGTCAGACGCCGGGCGCGGTCGGGTTCGGCGGCGAACAGCGCCCGCAGGTCGAGCCCGGCCACTGCGCGGGCATGGTCGGCCAGCGCCGCCCACACCGGGGTCTGGTCGATGCGCACCGGACCAGCCTGCCACGCTGGGGGGCGTGGCCGTCTCGCTCCATCCCGTGACCGACCTGCGTTCCCTGTTGGAACTCGACGTGGTGAAGCCCGACGCGTTCCTCGGCGCCAGCCCCGGGTACGGCTGGGGCCGGCTCTACGGCGGCCAGGTCGTCGCGCAGGCGTTGATGGCCGCCGGGCGCACGGTCGGCGAGGGCTTCCACGCCCACTCGTTGCACGCCTACTTCGTGCGGGCCGGTCAGGAGGATCAGCCGGTGCTGTACGAGGTCGACCGGGTGCGCGACGGCCGCTCGTTCGTCACCCGCCAGGTCGTCGCCCACCAGGCCGGTGGGGCGATCCTCACGTTGTCTGCGAGCTTCCAGCGCGACGAAGAAGGCCCCGAGCATCCCGGCGCGGTCCCGCCGCCCGACGTGCCCGACCCCGACGGCCTGGCCCGTGACCCCGACGAGGAGCTGTTCTTCGACGCCCGTCGGGTGCGCGAGGAGCGTGAGCCGCAACCCTGGCGGCTGTCGTGGGCCCGGGCGCTCGGACCGCTCGGCGACGACCGGCTCGTGCACGCCTGCGCGTTCGCGTACCTGAGCGACAACGACCCGATGGGGGTCATCATGCTGCAGCACCCCCGGTACCCGGACTGGGACGCGCTGCTGAGCTCCAGCCTGGACCACGCCGTGTGGATCCATCGGCCGTTCCGGGCCGACGAGTGGCTGCTCGTCGAATCGGCCGGATCGGGCCTCGCGCACTCGCGGGGCTTGTCCACGGCGCGCGTGTTCGACCGGCACGGCCACCACGTGGCCTCCGTGGCCCAGGAGGGACTCGGCCGCGAGAAGCGGACGTGACGACGCCGCGGCGGGTCCGGGATCAGACCGCCGCGAGCAGCTCGTCGGTGGCGTCGTGCAGCATCCCGGCGAGATCCCACACGTCGGGCACGAGCTCACGGTCGACGACGATCCCGAAATCGAGGTTGCCGCAGTAGGACTGCACCGTGATGTTGAGCCCCTGGCCGTCGGCGACCGCGGACACCGGATAGAAGTGCTCGAGGCGGGCCCCGGCCGAATACAGCGGGGCCGACGGGCCGGGAACGTTGGAGATGATCAGGTTGAACGGCGGGTTCAACCGGTCGGCGATCCGGGTGCGGCTGTAGAGCCGCATGGCCCGCGCGGCGACCGCCGGAGGAGCGAAGCGGGTCACGTCCTGGAGCACCTCGGCCGGGATGGCGGCGTGCATGTCCTTGGCCGCCTGCATCGCGCCGCGGATCGCGTACAGACGCTCCACCGGGTCCTCGAGGTGCGTCGCAAGGTTCGCGAGCAACGCCGACACCCGGTTCTCGTAGGTGTCGGACTCCCCGCCGGTGCGGATGGAGACCGGCACCATCGCCACCAACGGCTCGTCGGGCAGCGCGTCGTGGTGCGAGAGGTAGCGACGCAGTGCGCCCGAGCAGATGGCCATCACGACGTCGTTGAACGTGCAACCGAGCGCCGACTTGATCGCCTTGGCGTCGGCGAGCGGGACGGTCGTGAACGCGAACCGGCGATGCGGGCTGATCGAGCGGTTCCACGGGGTGCGCGGTGCCGCCGTCGGCGGCAGCGCCGGGGGCTGGTCGAGCTCGTGACCGCCCCGAAGCCGTTGGCGCAGCAGGTCGCCGACCGGGCCGGGAAGCGGTTGGGCCAGCAGGTCGGCCATGGCCCGCAGCCCGCCCGAGCGGGTGCTCGCCGCGAGCTCTCGCAGCACCCTGACGTTGAACCGGATCAGCTTCTCCGGGCGCCGCAGGAGCTCGACGACGGTGCGCTGCAACAGTTCGGTGTCGGTGGGCAACTCCTCGGGGGCCCACGTGTCGGCCGGGGGCCGGGGCCGCGCCGCGGGGTCGGTGTCGAGCAGCGCCATGAGCATCTGGGCGCCCGACGCCCCGTCGATGGTCGCGTGGTGGATCTTCGTCAATTGCGCGATCCGGCCGCCCGCGAGGCCCTCGATCACGTACAGCTCCCACAGCGGCCGCGACCGATCCAGTGGTCGGGCGATGATGCGCGACACCACCTCGGCGAGCTGGACGTCGGTACCCGGCGGGGGTACGGCGTGGTGGCGGACGTGGAAGTCGATGTCGAACGACGGGTCCTCGACCCAGTACGGCAGGTCGAGCCCGAGGGGCACCTCGGCGAGCCGGCGGCGGAACGGCCCGAGCAGGTGCAGCCGTTCGGCGATCAGCTGCTTGGTCGCCTCGAGACCGGCGCCGCCGGGGGCCTCGCTGGGGTCGTAGACGTTGAGCGAGCACACGTGGCCGTACTGGGTCGGACCCTCCATGTTGAGGAAGCTCGCATCCACCCCGCTCAGCTGCCGCATGCACACCTCCTGATGCCAGAACGAAGATACGCCGGTTGAGCTGGGCGAATGCGACCGGAGTCGGGTGACATCCGTCGTCTGCTAGGACGGCCGCATGGCGACCCGGTTCCCTCCGTACCGCACAGGGCTCCATGAACTCGGCGACGACGTGTTCGCGTACCTCCAACCCGACGGTGGCTGGGGATGGAGCAACGCGGGTCTCGTCGTCGGCGACGGGGTCTCGTTGCTCGTCGACACGCTCTTCGACCTGAAGCTGACCGCCGGGATGCTCGACGCGATGGCGCCGGCGACGGCGGCGGCGCCCATCGCGACGGTGGTCAACACGCACGCGAACGGCGACCACTGCTACGGCAACCAGCTGGTGGCCGGCGCCGACATCGTCACGTCGAGCGCGGCGGCCGAGGAGATGGCCGAGGTGCCGCCGGCGATGCTCGCCGCGCTCAACCGGGCTCCCGGCGCGATCGGCGAGCTGTTCCGGTCGTTCTTCGGGGCGTTCGAGTTCGACGGCATCGAACCACCGCCGCCGACGCGCACCTTCGACGGCCGCCTCGATCTCGACGTCGGCGGTCGCGCGGTCGAGCTGCTCGAGGTCGGGCCCGCCCACACCCGGGGCGACGTGCTCGTGCACCTGCCCAACGAACGGGTCGTGTTCACCGGCGACATCCTGTTCATCGGTGGGACCCCGATCGTGTGGGCCGGGCCGCTGTCGAACTGGATCGCCGCGTGCGACCTGATGCTCGGCCTCGACGTCGAGACCGTCGTACCCGGCCACGGGCCCGTCACGGACCGCTCGGGGATCGTGGCCGTGCGCGACTACCTGGTGTTCGTCGAGTCGGAAGCGACCGAACGGTTCCGGGCCGGCGTCGACGCGTTCGACGCCGCGCGCGAGATCGCCCGGGACGCGTTCGGCGGCCGGGCGTTCGGGTCCTGGGGCGAGTTCGGGCGCATCGCCGTCAACGTGGAGACGGTGTACCGCACGCTCGATCCGACCCACCGCAGCCCCGACGTCGTCGAGCAGTTCAAGCGGATGGCAGCGCTGGAGCGTGGCCGGGCATGACGGTCCGCCTGGGGATCGACATCGGCGGTACCGGCATCAAGGGCGCGCCGGTCGACCTGGCGACCGGCACGCTCGTCGCCGAACGCCGGCGCATCGACACCCCGCCCGGTGCGAGCCCCTCCGACGTGGTCGGCGTGGTGTGCGAGGTCGCCGCGTCGTTCTCGACCGAGGGCCCGATCGGCATCGCGTTCCCCGGTGTCGTCATCGACGGGATCACCCTGACCGCGGCGAACGTCGGCCCGGACTGGGTGGGCCTCGATGCTGCCGCCCGGTTCGCCGACGCGCTCGGCCGTCCGGTGCAGGTGATGAACGACGCCGACGCGGCCGGGGTCGCCGAGATGCGCTTCGGCGCAGGCCGCGGCCACGGCGGTGTGGTCGTGGTGCTCACCTTCGGCACCGGGATCGGCTCGGCGGTGTTCCACCGTGGCGTGCTGGTGCCGAACACCGAACTCGGCCATCTCGAACTCGGTGGCCGTGACGCCGAGGCGTCGGCGTCGGGCGCGGCGCGCGAGCGCGACGGCCTGTCCTGGGAGGCGTGGGCTGCGCGGGTCGAGCGCTACCTGGGCCACGTCGACTCGCTGCTGTGGCCCGAGCTGTTCGTCGTCGGGGGCGGGATGAGCAAGGAAGCCGACCGGTGGTTGCCGGCGGTCTCGGTGCGCTGCCCGGTGGTGCCGGCGGCGTTGCGGAACCACGCCGGGATCGTCGGGGCGGCCGTGCTCGCCGGCGCCGAGCCCGGGCCCCCCGGCGCGCCGCCCGACGTCGCTCAGGCCGGGGTGGCCCAGATCCAGCCGTCGCGCTCCGCACAGGGGTAGGCGCGCAGGTCGCGCATCGGCTCCCGGGTCCCGTCGCTGAGGCGGCGGGTGCCGCACCCGGCTGCGTCGAACCGCCAGAAGTGGGCGGTGCACACGAGGTCCGGACCGTCGACTGCGCCGACTGCGGCGAGATGGTTCCAGGCGTGGGGGCAGCGGGCATCGTGGACGTGGACCCCACCGTCGTGATCCCGCCACACGACGACCTCGGCGCCGTCGAGTTCGGCGGCCCGGATCGCACCCGCCTCGAGCTCCGTCGAGGGGCACAGCGCCACGGGTTCGGCCACGACCGCACCCTAGCGACGCACGCAACGGATTCGGGCGGGAGGGCGCACCGGGGAGGGCGTTCGCACAGACGACGGTCGTAGGGTGCGGGGGTGATCGACGACGTCGCCGTGGTGGGTGGCGGACCGGCGGCATGGGCGGCTGCGGCGGCGTGCGCGCAGGCCGGCTGCCGGGTGCGCCTGCTCACCACGGACCCGGAACCGGCCTGGCCGGCGACCTACGGGCTGTGGGCCGATCAGCTCGACGGTCTCGGGCTCGGCCGGCCGTGGTCGCACCGGTGGGAGACGGCCACGGTCGTGACGACGACCGCTCGGTCGCTCCCCGTCGCCTACGTCCGGCTCGACAACGCCGCGCTCGCCGCCGCGCTCGCCGCCGCCGCCGCCGGGGTGGCGATCGAGCGCACCCGGGTGCTCGCGGTCGATCCCCCGGCTGCGCCGGGTTCCACGGGCGGGGTCCAGATCCTGCACTGCGCCGAGGGTGGGTCCGTGGCCGCGCGGCTCGTCGTCGTGGCCGCCGGCTCGGGGTCCGCGCTCGTCGGACGGACCCGCCCGCCGCGCGCCGCGCAACTCGCGTGGGGCTGCACCGTCCCGGCCGAGGACGCCCCGGCGCTCGACCCGGCCGGCTGCGTGTTCATGGACTGGTCCGCCCCGGCGGGCGAGCGGGGTGCACCACCGGGCGGACCGCCGAGCTTCCTGTACGCGCAGGGGCTCGGCGACGGCCGGGTGTTCGTCGAGGAGACCGTGCTCGCCACGACCGACGTGCGTGCCGATCTCGGCGGCCTGCGCGCCCGGCTCGCCGATCGAGGGATCCGGCTCGACCGGGCCGAGCACGTCGAGCAGGTTCGCATCCCGCTCGGTCGCGGGCCGGTACGCCCCCGGCACGTGGTGGCCTTCGGGGCCGCCGGCGGGTACGTCCATCCGGCGACCGGGTACTCGCTCGCGCGCAGCCTGCGGGCCGCGCCGGTCCTCGCCCGGGCCGTCGTCGCCGCGCTCGACGGACCCGGACCGGTCGATGCCCGGGTGGCGGCGTGCCACGAGGCGTTGTGGCCCGTGGCGCAGCGACGGGCGGACGCGCTGGTGCGCTACGGCGCAGCGGTCGTCTGCCGGCTCGACCGGGCGCGCGCGACCGAACTGTTCGACGCGCTGTTCGCGCTGCCGGTGCCGGCGTGGCGTGCCTACGTCGACCACACCGGGGGTCCGGCTCGCCTGGCGGGGACGATGACCCGGGTGTTCGCCGCCGCCGGGGCCCGCCTGCGCCTCGGGCTCGCCTCGGGCGGCCGGCTCGGCTGAACCGACCGGGCGGGTGGCGTCCGCCGCCGGTCAGCGCAGCGCCGGGAGCACCTCGGCGCCGGTCCGCTCGATGGCGCCGAACAGTTCGGCGTCGGGCATGCCGCCCATGTCGAGCATGACGAGCACCGTGTCGAGCGACAGCAACCGCGTGAGCTGCCCGAGCCGGTCGACCACCTCGGCCGTGGAACCGCAGACCGCCGTGGTGGCGCACAGCCGGTCGAAGTCGAACCCGCCGAGGCCGTTGCTCACGCCGTTGGTCGACCACGCCACGAGGTCGTTCACGAACTCGATGTACGCCCGGTAGCGGGGCTCCCAGCGCTGGCGGGCCTCGGCCCGGCTACCGGCGACGAAGAAATGCAGGCAGCACCCGATACGCCGGCCGGCGGGGTCGTGGCCGTGGAGGTCCCACTGCTCGAGGTAGCGATCGACCATCGGACGGAACATCTCCGGGGTGCCGAACACCGTCGGCAGCATGATCCCCAGGCCGAGGCGCGCCGCGAGGTCGACCGATTCGGTGGAGGCCCCGCCACCGATCCAGAACGGCGCCCGATCGCGCTGCACCGGGCGCGGGTGCAACTGCACGCCCTCGAGCGGCGCCCGATGAAGGCCGCTCCAGGTCACGGATTCCTCGGTCCACAGGCGCACGAGGATCTCGACGTGCTCGGCGAACACCGCCTTGGCGTGGCGCGGGTCCTGGCCGAGCGCCGCGTAGGCGTGCGGGAAGAACGTGCCGCGTCCGATCACCGGTTCGGCCCGCCCGCCCGAGAGCACGTCGACGGTCGCGTAGTCCTCGGCGAGGCGCAGTGGATCGTTGTTCACCCCGAGCGCCACCCCGGTGGACAGCCGAAGCCGGGTGGTGCGCTCCGCGATCGCTCCGAGCACGACGGCCGGCGACGACAGGATGTACTCACAGGCGTGGTGCTCGCCGAGGTGCACCGAGTCGAATCCGGCCTGCTCGGCGAGCACCGCCTGCTCGACCAGGTTCCGGTGGCGTTCGGCCGGGGAACGACACACCCCGGTGACCGGGTCGGCGACGAGGTCGCCGAGGCTGAGCAGACCGACGCGCATGGGACCGAACCGTACTCCCGGCGCAACGCACCCGGCCGACCCTCGGGCCGGCCGGGTGACCCCGGTCAGACCGCCGACGCGACCCGGGCGGCGAGCATGTCGAGCGCCGGGTCGTTGTGGCCGCCGCGAGGGATGATCACGTCGGCGTGCCGCTTGGTCGGCTCGACGAACTGCAGGTGCATCGGGCGCACCGTCTCGAGGTACTGGGCGATCACGCTGTCGACGGTGCGGCCCCGTTCCACGAGATCGCGCCGCAACCGTCGGATGAACCGCACGTCGGCGTCGGCGTCGACGAACACCTTGAGGTCGTAACACCCGAGCAGGTCCGGTTCGTAGAGCGCGAAGATGCCTTCGACGACCACGATGCGGGCCGGCTCGACCCGCCGGGTGGCCGTCGAGCGGTCGTGCCGGGTGAAGTCGTAGTCGGGCTCGTCGACACCATGGCCGGCGAGCAGGTCGCGGACGTGGGTCAGCAGCAACGGCCAGTCGAAGCTCGAGGGGTGGTCGTAGTTGGCCTGGGCCCGCTGCTCGAACGGCACGGCCGGCTGCGCGCGGTAGTAGGCGTCGAGGTGCACGAGCGCCAACGCGTCGGGGCCGACGACGCCCCGGAGGCGTTCGGCGACCGTCGACTTCCCGGATCCCGTGCCCCCGGCGACGCCGATGACGAAGGGGCGCGACACGGGGCCGAACCTACTGGCCGGTGCCCGGGGGCGCGCCCGGCACCGTGGTCGGACCGGCGGACGTGGTCGGGCCGGCGGACGTGGTCGGGCCGGCGGACGTGGTCGGGCCGGCGGACGTGGTCGGGCCGGCGGACGTGGTCGGGCCGGCGGTCGTACCGGGGCTCGTCGTCGTCGACGGCGGGCTCGACAACAGGATCTGGTAGTCCTCCTTCGCGACGGGCGCATCGCGCTGGCTGCCGTCGGGGAGGAACGCCGCGAGCGGGGAACCGCCGAGGGTGAAGCGCACCTGTCCCACCCCGGGCCGCTCCGTCAAGGTGAGCACGATCTGCCCGAAGGCGAACGACTGCTCCGAGCGGGGCAGGTCCCGCACGGCCGGGTTCAGATCGACCGTGGCGACCCCGCCCGACACGGTCACCCGGTTGAGCACCCGCGGGCTCGCCGGGATGGCCGAACGAAGCGACGGTACGGTCGTGTCGGGCCCGGCCGCCAGCAGGTCGAGCACCTCGCTCACGGTCACCCCGCGCGGCCGGGACCGCTCGGTGCGCCGCAGCTGTCCGATGCCCACGAAGTAGAGGGCCACCAGTTCGGTCGGGACCGTCGTCGTCGGCACGATCGTGGTCGCAGCGGTGGTCGCGATCGTCGTCGAGGTGGTCGTGGTGGTGACCTCGCTCAGGTCGGCGGGCGGGACGAGCGGTTCGTACCCCACCCGGGGCTGGGTGCCGCACCCGGCTGTCAGGGCGATCGTCACGACGCTCGTCACGGCAGCGGTCAGGGCCGCCCGCAGGGCGTCGGCGCTCGTCACGGGCCGACCGCCAGCTCGACCACGAAGCGCGAGCCGCCGCCGGGACGGTCCTCCACCCACGCGGTCCCGCCGTGGAGGACGG
>JBILVB010000021.1:0-37207 GCA_044370695.1 Acidimicrobiales bacterium
GGCGTGCTCGCGCACGAGCGCCAACCCGAGCCCGGTGCCGACCCGGTGACGGGCGGTGGTGCCCCGGGCGAAGCGCTCGAAGATCCGCTCCCGCTCCGGTCCGACGACCCCGGGCCCGGCGTCTTCCACCCCGAGCTGCAGGACCGGCACCCCGTCCGGGCGGGCGCACCGGTCCGCAGTGATGCGAACCACGCCGCCGGCGTGGTTCTCGGCGTTCTGGAACAGGTTCGCCAGGATTCGCTCGAGGCGCCGGCGGTCGAGGAACACCGGCTCGTGCGCGAGCGCCGGATCGACGACGAGCGGGACGTGCCCCTGGCCGTGGCGGGCCATCACCCGTCCCAGGAACGGCGGCAGGATCAGTTCCTCCCGGTGGAGATCCGCCGCGCCGGCGTCGAGGCGGGAGATCTCGAGCAGGTCGAGCACCATCTGGTCGAAGCGGCTGACCTGGCTGACCACGACGTCGAGCGCCTGCTGGAGCCGGACGGGGAGCTCCTCGCGGCGACCGTCGAGCACCTCGACCGCAGCGGTGAGCGCCGTGAGCGGCGAGCGAAGCTCGTGGCTCACGTCGGACGCGAAGCGCGCCTCTCGCTCGATCCGGCTCTGCAACGCGTCGGCCATCTCGTTGAACGAATCGGTCAGGCGGGACAGATCCGGGTCGCGGTCGGCGCGCAGGCGGGTGTCGAGACCGCCGCTCGCCAGGTCGCCGGCGGCCGCGGCGACCTGCGTGAGCGGGCGCAGCACCCGCCGGCTCGCCCACAGACCGATCCCGGCGGCCGCCAGCGTGGTGACGGCTGCGGAGACGGCGACCGCGGTGGCGAGGAACTGCGAGGTCTTGTCGAGCTGGGTGAGGGAGAACGCCTCGTAGTAGCGGGCCTCGACCGCGCCGATCGTCACCCCGTAGACCAGGTAGGGGCGGCCGTCGATCTCGGCGCCGATCCGGCCGGTGCCGCCGCTCGCCACCTGTTGGACGAGCGCGCTCGGGAGCTTGTTGACGTCGAAACCGGCGTTCGAGGCGAAGATCTGCCCGTTGGTCACCAACAGGGCGAACCCGTCGGTGCGCAACGACTGCATGAAGCGTTGCGGTGTCTCGCCCGCCCGCAACGAGGTGAGCAGGGCCCGGGCGTTCACGAACGCCTGGGTCCGGGTCGTGTCCTCGCGCTGGCCAGTGAGGTGGTTCGACGCCAACCGGAACGTCACGACGGCGAGCGCCAGGGACACGAGCAGACCGAGCAGGGCGAAGCCGACGGTGATGCGCGCCCGCAGGCCCAGCGAGAAGCGGTGCGCACGGCCCGGGTGCTCGGCGTCGGCCACCGCAGCAGCCTTGCCCATCCGTCGGGTGGGGACCAGGGCGTCGACCATGGGAGCTGCCCACGGTTGGTGGGGTACCAGGGGGAGCGGTACCCCACCAAGCAGCGTGGACCCGACGACATCTTGTGGAACTTGTGTGACATCCCCGAGCGGGCCGTGTTCGTTTTTGGTAACAACTTCGACGTGACCCGGCTGTTGTTCATCGAGGACGACGACCAGATCCGCCTCGCGCTGCGCCTCGCGCTCGAAGACGAGGGGTACCAGGTCGACGAGGCCGCCGACGGTCGCAGCGGGCTCGAGGCCGCCGCCCGGGTCGAGCCCGACCTCGTGCTGGTGGATCTCCGGCTACCGGACATCCAGGGTTTCGACGTCGTGCGCACCATCCGGGCGCGTTCGATCGTCCCGATCATCATCGTCACCGCCCAGACCGACACCTACGACATGGTCGCCGGCCTCGAGGCGGGCGCCGACGACTACATCACCAAACCGGTGGTCACCAAGGAGCTTGCGGCGCGGATCCGGGCGCTGCTGCGCCGGGTGCAGCTCCACGAGGCTGCCGGGCCCCGCCCGGCGGCCTTCGGCGACGTCGAGCTGCGCCGCGAGCAGGGGGTGGTGCTCAAGCGGGGGATCGAACTCCCGCTGACCAAGACCGAGTTCCTCCTGCTCTGCGAGTTCGCCGACCACCCCGGGATCGTGCTGTCGCGCGACCAACTGCTCGAACGCGTCTGGGGCTACGACTACCTCGGCGACAGCCGGCTCGTCGACGCGCACATCCGCCGCCTGCGGGTGAAGGTCGAAGATCACCCCGACGATCCACGTCTCATCCTCACGGTGCGGGGCATCGGGTACAAACTGTCGACATGAGCCGTCCCCGACTCCTCACCCCGATGGTCCGCGATGGCGGTGGTCTGCGCCCCGCCGGCTGGGGCGAGGCGCTCGACCGGGCCGCCGCCGGCTTCGCCCGACACGTACCGGCCGGCGACGCGATCGGGTTCTTCTCCTGCTCGAAGGCGACCAACGAGGTGAACTACCTCGCGCAGAAGCTCGTGCGGCAGGTGTTCGGCTCCAACGACATCGACTCCTGCAACCGAACCTGACACGCCCCGTCGGTGGTCGGTCTGGCCACCGTGTTCGGAGCGGGTGGCGGCACGTCGTCGTACCGTGAGGTCGAGGAGGCCGAGGTCGTCGTGCTGTGGGGCTCCAACGCCCGGGAGGCCCACCCGATCTTCTTCCAGCGCGTCCTGCAGGCGGTCCGCAACGGCGCCCGCCTGTTCGTCGTCGACCCTCGCCGCACGGCGACCGCCGCCTGGGCCGATCGTTGGCTCGGGCTCGACGTGGGGACCGACATCCCGCTCGCCAATGCCGTCGGGCGCGAACTCGTCCACGCCGGACTGATCCACGAGGGGTTCGTCGCAGGCGCAACGACCGGGTTCGAGGCGTGGGTCGAGTCCGTCGAACCCTGGACCCTCGATCGGGCCCAGGCCGTCACCGGGGTGCCCGCCGACGCCATCGCCGAACTGGCCCACGCCTACGGGCGCGCCCGGAGCGCGCAGCTGTGCTGGACGCTCGGGATCACCGAGCACCACAACGCCGTCGACAACGTGCTCGCGCTCATCAACCTCGCGCTCGCCACCGGTCACGTCGGGCGCCGCGGTTCGGGGCTGAGCCCGCTGCGAGGCCAGAACAACGTGCAGGGCGGGGGCGACATGGGCGCGATCCCGAACCGCCTCCCCGGGTTCCAGGACCTGACGGACCCGGCGGTTCGGGCCCCGTTCGAGGCCGCCTGGGGTCGGCCGGTGCGCGGCACCGTCGGACGCCACCTGACGGCCATGTTCGACGCCATGGAGCACGGTGTGCTGCGGGCGCTGTACGTGATGGGGGAGAACCCGGCCGACTCCGAAGCCGACGTCGGCCGGGCCCGGCGACTGCTCGCCGGCCTCGACCATCTCGTCGTGCAGGACCTCTTCCTCACGCGCACCGCGGAACTCGCCGACGTCGTCCTGCCTGCGGCGGCCGCCTGGTGCGAGGACGACGGCACGGTCACCAACTCCGAGCGTCGGGTGCAGCGCGTGCGCGCTGCGCTCGCGCCGCCCGGCGACACGAAACCCGACCGGTGGATCCTCACCGAGATCGCCAACCGGCTCGGCGCCGGGTGGGTGCACGGGACCGCTGAGCAGGTGTGGGAGGAAGTTCGCAGCCTCAGCCCGATGCACCGCGGGATGTCCTACGCCCGGCTCGAGGCGGCCGGCGGCCTGCAGTGGCCGTGCCCGTCGGACACCGAGGAACCCGTGTCGTACCTCCACGGCCGGCTCTGGGCCGAGGACCCCGCCGCCCGGGGCCGCCCCGCACCGTTCCACGCCGTCGACCACGACCCGCCCGTCGACGGGCTCGACGCGGACTACCCGCTGCGGCTCACCACCGGCCGACGCCTCGACTCGTACAACACCGGCGTGCAGACCGGCGCGTTCTGCTCGCCGCTGCGCCGGGGCGAGGAACTCGAACTCGGTGCGGCCGATGCCCGCGCGCTCGGCGTGCGCGACGGTGACGAGGTCGTGGTCACCAGCCGGCGAGGATCGGTGACCGTTCCCGCCCGGATCGTGTCCGGACTGCGGCCGGGCCTGGTGTTCCTCACCTTCCATTTCCCCGACCAGGTTGACGTCAACCTGCTCACCATCGACGCAACCGACCCTCGCTCGGGGACCGCCGAGTTCAAGGCCACGGCCGTCCGGGTCGAGCGCGCCGCGGTCGCCGGCACGGCAGACTGAGCGGCGTCATGGACCTGCACCTCGGCGATGCCGTCGCCTCGGCCGCCGAACGTGCAGCGCTCGACGACACCATCGGCCCGGCGTTGCCCGCGAACGACCGCACCGCGGTCGGCGGACAGGCCGCCCGGGCTCGTCGCTCGCTGCTGCTCGGTGGGCTGTGGGCCCTGCAACGACGCGTCGGGTGGATCTCCCCGGGCGGTCTGCAGGAGTTGTGCGCGCGGCTGTCGGTGCCGCCGGCCGAGGCGTACGGGGTCGCGAGCTTCTACGACCTGTTCGCCCTCGAGGCCCGCCCGGCCCGGGTGGTCCACGTCTGCGACGATCTCGCCTGCCGCCGGGCCGGGGCCGAGGACCTGCTGGCGGCGGCCACGGGTCACGACGCCACGGACGTCTCGATCCGGCGCGCCCCGTGCCTCGGGCGCTGCGAGGCGGCCCCGGCGGCGCTCGTGGTCCACGCCGGCGAGCGGCCCGTCGAGGTGTCCGCCGGCCGGCTCGACGCGCACCGACTCGCCGGGCTGCTCGCGGGCTCGGTCCCCGTCCCCGACGAACCCGGGCCCGTGGTGCGCTCCCGCGGCCCGATGCTCGCCCGGGTCGGGGTGATCGACCCGACGTCGCTCGCCGAGTACCGCCTCGCCGGCGGGTACGACGCGCTGCGGCGTGCGATCGAACTCGGCCCGCAGGGCGTCCTGGACGCGCTCGCCGCCTCGGGCCTCGCGGGGCGGGGTGGCGCGGCGTTCCCGACCGCGCGGAAGTGGGCAGCGGTTGCGGGGCAGCCCGTCACCCCGCACCACCTGGTGTGCAACGCCGACGAGAGCGAGCCCGGCACCTTCAAGGACCGGGTGCTGTGCGAAGGCGACCCGTTCGCCGTCGTCGAAGCCATGACGATCGCTGCGCTCACCACCGGCTGCGAACGCGGCTGGATCTACCTGCGCGGCGAGTACCCGCTGGCCCGCACCCGACTCGCCGGGGCGATCGAGGCCGCCCGCCGGGCCGGTCTGCTCGGCGACGACGTCGCTGGGTCGGGGCGCCGGTTCGACCTCGAGGTGGTCGTCGGTGCCGGGGCGTACATCTGCGGCGAGGAGACGGCGATCTTCAACTCGATCGAGGGCTACCGCGGCGAACCCCGCAACAAGCCCCCGTTCCCGGTGGAATCCGGCCTGTTCGGCCGCCCCACGGTGGTCAACAACGTCGAGACGCTCGCTGCGGCCCGGGCCGTGCTCGCCGGCGACGGGGCCACCACCAAGCTGCTGTGCGTCTCGGGCGCGGTCGAACGGCCCGGCGTCTACGAGGTGCCGATGCCCGGCACCACGCTGACCCAGGTGCTCGAACGCGCCGGCGGCGGGTCGCTGCAGGCGGTGCTCGTCGGCGGGGCGGCGGGCACGTTCCTGCGCCCCGATGCGTTCGACGTCGAGTTGAGCGTCGATGCGCTGCGCCGGGTCGGCGGCACCCTCGGGTCGGGTGTGGTGCTCGCCGTGGGCGTCGACGACGACCTCGGCGATCTGGCGCGGCGGATCGCCCGGTTCTTCCGCCACGAGTCCTGCGGGCAGTGCGTCCCGTGCCGGGTGGGCACCCAACGTCAGGTGGAGCTGCTCGACCGTCTCGCTGCCGGTCGGCCGCTCGGCGGCGTCGCTCAGGAACGGGCGCTGCACCGCGACCTCGCACAGGTGATGGCGGACGCGTCGATCTGCGGGCTCGGGCAGGCCGCCGCTGCCGCGGTCGCTTCGGTCCTCGACGAGTTGACCGGTGCCGGGGAACGGGCCGCGGGCCGCGGCAGGGACGAGCGATGAGCGACGAGGTCGCACTCGCCGTCGACGGCGTCGAGGTGGCGGTCCCCGCCGGGGCCACGCTGCTCGACGCGTGCCGGGCCGCCGGGGTCGACCTGCCCACCTTGTGCCGGGGCGACACCCTCACCCCGGCCAACGCCTGCCGCGTCTGCGTCGTCGAGCTCGACGGCAGCCGCGTGCTCGTACCGTCGTGCTCCCGACCCGCCGAGTCCGGGATGGTGGTGCGCACCGGCACCGACCGGGCTCGGCACAGCCGGCGCCTCGTGCTCGAGCTGCTCGCGTCGAGCGTCGAGCTCGACCGGACCCCCGGCATCGAGGAACGCCTGGCCGAGTACGGTGCCGACCCACAGCGCTTCGGGCCCGACGCCGCGACCGTTGCGGCCGCACCGATCGTCGACAACGAGTTGTACGTCCGGGACTACGCCCGCTGCATCCTGTGCTACCAGTGCGTCGACGCCTGCGGCGAGCAGTGGCAGGGCACGTTCGCGATCGCCGTCGCCGGGCGCGGCTTCGACGCCCGGATCTCGACGGAGTGGTCGGTCGGGCTGCCCGAGTCGGCCTGCGTCTACTGCGGCAACTGCATCGCGGTGTGCCCGACCGGCGCGTTGGTGCCCCACCGGGAGTTCGAACTGCGGGCCGACGCCGCGTGGCGACCCGAGGACCAGACGCAGACCGACACGGTGTGCCCGTATTGCGGCGTCGGGTGCACCCTCACGCTGCACGTGCAGGACGGCGAGATCGTCAAGGTGACCAGCCCGCACGACCACGACATCACCCGGGGCAACCTGTGCGTGAAAGGTCGCTTCGGCTGGCAGTACGTGCACGTGGGTACGACGCGGCGGCGCCCGGGCTGAACCCCGACGCTCAACCCGGGGCGATCACGTCGGCCGGGCGGGCCCCGGCGCTCAGCACGGCCTGGTCGTAGGGGCGCTCGTCACCGAGGTCGAGCGATCGCCAGTATTCGATGAGCGGCCGGTCGTCGGTCAGGCGTGGCCCGTCGCCGACCACCGCCCGCAACCCGTCGGGACCGTTGGTGTACCTCGCCAGCAGTTGGTCGAAGGTGGCGAGGCCGTGCCGTTCGAGCATCGCCCGCAACGACGGTCGATCGCGCACCTTGGCCTCGAACCGGGCCCGGTCCAACCGCAGCGGCTGGCGGGTGCCGACGAGATAGTTGCCGTTCCACCACAGCGTCCCGTTCGGGAACACGTCGAGGAAGGTGCGGGCGATGGCGGCGAATTCCGCAGCCGAGCGCGTCGAATCCGTCCACTGCAGCATGATCCCGTCGGGCGTGAGCCGGGCGCGGGCGATCTCCCAGAACTCGCGTGACCACAACGCCCCGGCGCCGGGGGAGCGCGGCTCCATGATGTCGGCGGTGACGACGTCGTAACGCTCGTCGGTGGTGAGCAGCCAGTTGCGCCCGTCGCCGACGTGCACCCGCAGGTTCGGGCGTTCGAGCACGCCGAAGTTGACGTCCTCGAACCGGCGGGCGGCATCGAGGACGTCCTCGGACAGTTCAGCCACCGTCGTCTCCACGTCGTCGACCGCCGCCGCGGCGCCGGTCGTCACCCCGGTGCCGATCCCGACGACGAGCACCCGGCGGGGATCGGGGTGCAACGCCATCGGGAGTACGGTGATCTCCTCCGGTCCGAGCGAACCGGCCGATGCGCCGTTGGGCAGCCCGTCGATGTGGAGGAACCGGACCCCCTGGGCGTCGGCGAGCACGGCGACGGAGGCCTGCAGGCCCTCGGCTTCGAACACGACCGTGCGGCCCGGATACCGGGCGGCGACCGCCCCGTCCCACGGCCGCGGCACCCCGACCACGGCGACCAGCGCGAAGGCCGCGCCGACCCCGACGACGGCGAGCGCTCGGGCACCGGCCACGACGACGAGCAGGAGCCCGGAGCTCGCGAGCAGACCGGCGAGGACCACGAGCGTCGCCCGTGAGCCGGCCGCCGGGAGCACCAGGAACCCCACGGCGAGCGAGCCCGTGATCCCGGCGGTCAGGTTGACGGCGTAGAAGCGACCCACCGCCGAACCCGTCGGCACCCCGGCCGACCACAGCTGCACCCCGATCGGGAACGCCGCACCGAGCACCACCGACGTCGGCAGCACCGTGATCACCGCGTACACGAGCGTCGCACGCCCGCCCGGGGTGTTCGGGTCGATCGAGGAGACGCGCTCGACGAGCCAGGCGCCGCGCTCGAGCGCGTACAACGAGCCGAGCGCCAGGAACGCCGCGACGAGCTGCAGGCCGGCCAGGATCCGCAGCCAGGGCCAGGATCGGCGCAGCAACGGCGTGACGAGGGCGCTGCCGACCGTCAGGCCGGCGAGCACGCACGCGAGCATCGCGGCGAACCCGTACACCGACGACCGCGCATAGAGCGACAGGGCTCGGAACCACACGAGCTCGAGCGCGAGCGACGAGAACCCGGATGCGCCGAACGCGACCAGGACCGCCCGGCGGACCCGGACCGGGGTCGCGGCGGGCCCGGGCGCCGCACCGGCCGGCTCGGGGGTACCGGGGCTGCCGGCGGTCGCCACCGTGCGCTCGAGGCGCAGGGCCGACAGCGCCACCGTCACCACGCCGACGCCGATGTTGGCCGCCGCTGCGATCTGGAACGACCGGGTCATGCCGTACTCGCCAACCATCCAGAAGCCGGCGGCCACGGTGCCGAGCACGGCGCCGAGGGTGTTGGCTGCGTAGAGCGTGCCGGTGCGCTCACCCACCCGGCCGCTGCGGCGAGTGGCTGCCGCGATCACCAGCGGCGTCGACGCACCCATCGCCGTGGCCGGTACGGCGAGCACGACGAGAGCGAGCACGAGCCGCACCGCGGTGAGGAGTGCGAGGTTGTCCGGCAGCGACCGGGCCATGCCGACGTAGGCCCATTCGAGGGCTCGGAACGTCGCCGGGGTGGCGAGCGCGAGCAACCCGACCGCGATCTCCGACGCCCCGTACCAGGCGAGCGGCCGCCGGGTCCGGTCGGCCAGCCCGCCGGCGAGGTGGCTACCGAGCGCGAGCCCGCCCATGAACGCCGCGATCGCGGTCGCGGCGGCGAACACGCTGACCCCGAACACGAGCGAGAGCGACCGCAACCACAGCTGCTGGTAGACGAGCCCGGCGGCACCGGTGAGCAGCAGCCCGACGGCGAGCAGGGCGGTCGTGCTCGCCTCGCGACCGGCCTCGATCGCCCGGTGACGCGGCACCACCGCGGCCTGTTCCACGGCCGGCGACCGTAGCGCCGCACCCGGCCTCGATCGGCGGCTGCGCGGCTAGGGTCCGCCCCGACCGCTGGACGTCGACAACTCCCGGAGTGCCAATGAGCAAGATCAAAGTCGCCAACCCCGTCGTCGAACTCGACGGCGACGAGATGACGCGGATCATCTGGCAGTTCATCAAGGACAAGCTGATCCTGCCCTATCTCGACGTCGAGCTCGAGTACTACGACCTCGGCATCGAGTACCGCGACCAGACCGACGACCAGGTCACCGTCGATTCCGCCCGGGCGATCCTCAAGCACGGCGTCGGCGTCAAGTGCGCCACGATCACCCCCGACGAAGCCCGCGTGGAGGAGTTCCACCTGAAGAAGATGTGGAAGTCGCCCAACGGCACGATCCGCAACATCCTCGGTGGCGTCGTGTTCCGGGAGCCGATCATCTGCTCGAACATCCCGCGGCTGGTGCCGGGCTGGACCAAGCCGATCGTGATCGGCCGTCACGCCCACGGCGACCAGTACCGGGCCTCGGACTTCAAGGTCCCGGGGGCCGGCACGGTGACGATCACCTACACCCCGAGCGACGGGGGCGAGCCCATCCAGATGGAGGTCGCGAAGTTCGGCGCCGACGGCGGGGTCGCGATGGGCATGTACAACTTCAACGACTCGATCCGGGACTTCGCCCGGGCCTCCCTGCGCTACGGCCTCGACCGCGGCTACCCGGTGTACCTGTCGACGAAGAACACGATCCTGAAGGCCTACGACGGCCAGTTCAAGGACCTGTTCCAGGAGGTGTTCGACAACGAGTTCGCCGCCGAGTTCGCCGCCGCCGGCATCACCTACGAGCACCGGCTGATCGACGACATGGTCGCCGCCGCGCTCAAGTGGGAGGGCGGCTACGTGTGGGCGTGCAAGAACTACGACGGTGACGTCCAGTCCGACACCGTCGCCCAGGGGTTCGGTTCGCTCGGCCTCATGACCTCCGTGCTGCTGTCACCCGACGGGCGCACCGTCGAGGCCGAGGCCGCCCACGGCACCGTCACGCGGCACTACCGGGCCCACCAGCGAGGCGAGAAGACCTCGACGAACCCGATCGCGTCGATCTTCGCCTGGACCCGGGGGCTCGCGCACCGCGGCAAGCTCGACGGCACCCCGGCGGTCACTGCGTTCGCCGACGCGCTCGAGCGGGTCTGCGTCGAGACCGTGGAGAGCGGGAAGATGACCAAGGACCTCGCGATCCTCATCGACAAGGACCACCCCTGGCTCACCACCGAGGAGTTCCTCGAGACCCTCGACGAGAACCTGCGCCGGGCGATGGCGGCGAGCTGATCAGGGCGCGTTCGCCATCCAGATCTCGAAGGATCGGCGGGTGACGTCGGCCGCGGCGCACAGCTCGGCGGCCGCCGGCATCAGATCCGCGTCGGGCCCGGCGGCGAGCCGCTCGGTATCGGCGGCGAGCGCGCCGAGGTCGTGGGCGCCCAGCATCCGGGCGGTCGACTTGATCGTGTGCGCCTGACGCTTGGCCCGGTTGCGGTCACCGGCTGCCGCGGCGGACGAGAACTCGAACAGCCGCTCCGGGAGGTCGGCGAGAAAGCTGCGCACCAGCTCGGTCACGACGTCGGGGTCCCCGAGGTCCCCGGCGAGCGCGTCCAGGCACGCGACGTCGATGGCCAGGATCTCGCCCGACACCGGGGCCGGCTCGGTCGTCGCGTCGTCGCACTCGCCGTCGGTGCCGATCCACCGGCCGAGGCACTCGCCGAGCAGGTCGAGCGACACCGGTTTGGCCAGGTGGTCGTCCATGCCTGCGTCGAGGCACCGCCGACGATCGGCAGCCAGTGCGCTCCCGGTCAGCGCGATGATGGGCGTCCGGTGCCCTGGCGGCTCGTCGAGCCGGATCGCGCGGGCCACCTCGAGACCGTCCATGCCCGGCATCTGATGGTCGAGCAGGACGGCGTCGTACCCGCCGGCACGCAGTCGCTCGAGGGCGCTGGGGCCGTCGGCGACCTCGTCGGCGTCCAGACCGAGCCGAGCCAGCAAGCGCCGGGCGACGAGCCGGTTGGTCGCATCGTCGTCGACCACGAGTACCCGGCGGCCCGGGCGGGGGCGGCTGCGGGCGGCGCTGGGCCCGCCGTCGATCACCGGAGCGTCGAGCGTGACGGTGAACCGGCTCCCGAGACCGGGCTCGCTCGCCAGGGCGACCGTCCCGCCCAGTGCGGCGACGAGGTCGCGCACCACCGACAAGCCGAGCCCGGTGCCCTCGGTGGCCCGGTCGACCTGGGCGAACGGTTCGAAGATGCGGGCCCGGTCCCGAGCGTCGATCCCGGGTCCGGTGTCGGTCACGGTGAACACCAACCGGGCGATGCGGACACCGTCGCGGTCGTCGGTCGTGGCGCTCAGCTCCAGCTCGACCGATCCGCGCGTGGTGAAGCGCGCCGCATTGTTCGCGAGGTTGCCCAGCACCTGGCCGAGGCGGGCGCCGTCCACCGACACCCAGACCGGCACGTCGGCTCCGACGACGACGCCGAATCGGACCTGGTCACCGTGGGTCGAGCCGGCCCGGGCGAGCTCGACGACCTCGCGAGCGAGGCGGTGCAGATCCGTGGGCTCGGGCTCGATGGTCACACCGCCCGCTTCGAGCCGACTCAACTCGAGCAGGTCGTCGACGAGTCGGCACAACCGCCGGGTGGTGTGGTGGAGCGAGACCGCCAGCTCCTCCGACGTCGAGCCTGCGCGGTCGGTGACGAGCAACTCGGTGAGGCCCAGCATGGCGTGCAGCGGGTTGCGCAACTCGTGGCTCGCCACCGCGACGAACTGCGATCGCCGAGCCGCGGTCTCGAGGGCCTCGTCGCGCCGTCGGGACAGCTCGGCTTCGACCTCCTTGCGCCGGGTGACGTCGCGTCCGACCGACACGATCGTGGTCGAGCCGTCGGGCAGCGGGAGCACGGAATCCGACCACTCGACGGTGCGCCCGTCGTCGTAGGCCCGCTCGACTCGCCGATTGGCGGCTCGACCCCGGTTGGCGAGGGCGACGATCTCGTCGTGGGCGACCATCGCCTCCTCGGGCAACAGCGAGCCCAGCTCGGCGCCGACGATGTCGGCCTCGTAGCCGAAGAAGTCCCGGTAGGCCCGGTTGCCGTAGGTGATGCGGCCGTCGGGGGCCCACTCGCACACCAGCTCGAGCTGGGCGTCGAGCACCGAGGCGTACTTCGCGTCGGTGGCCTCGCGTTGGCGGCGGGCCTGGTGGGCGTCGGTGGTGTCGACGATCACACCGACGAATCCGACCACCTCGCCGGCGGAGTTCCGCACCGGCCGGTCGATCAAGCGGGCGTTGAACACCGACCCGTCGGCGCGCAGGAACGCCCGGTCGGAGCAGAACTCCGGGATCTCGCCCCGGCGGACCCGCTCACGCTGCTCGGCGGCCCAGGCGTCGTCCTCGGCCGGCATGTAGGCGCTGACGTGCTCGCCCTCGGGCTGCTCGGCGATCCCGAACAAGGCGCGATACGGCGCGTTACCGGCGATCTGACGGCCCTGAAGGTCGATGACCGACACCGGGACGGCGATCAGGTCGATCCACGTCGCCCAGTCGCTCGACTCCACCCCATCCACGCCGGGAGCATCGGCACGGTTGACGCCGGCTTCATCCCCCGCTCGCGCGAGGGGTCGTTCTTGCCGGAATCTTCAATCGATTCGACGCAACGGTCCGGCCTGCTCAGCGGTCGGGTCCGACGCGAGGGTGGAGCGCGCCGGACCACAGCGGGGTCACGGCGCCCCCGAGGTGGACCCGGTCGCCGTCGAGGCGGGTCCGTACGATGCCGCCGCGCCGGGACAGCTGTTCGAAGCACAGTTCGGTCCGTCCGAGCCGGGCCGACCAGAACGGGGCCAGCGTGCAGTGGGTCGAACCGGTGACCGGGTCCTCGGGGATGCCGATCGCAGGAGCGAAGTACCGGCTGACGACGTCGACGCCCGGGCGGTCGCCGGGCGCCGTGACGACCACGCCCCGCCCGCCCAATCGGGCCACGGCGGCGAGATCGGGGCGCAGCGAGCGCACGG
The DNA here is from genome assembly GCA_044370695.1 of Acidimicrobiales bacterium. Lineage (GTDB taxonomy): Bacteria > Actinomycetota > Acidimicrobiia > Acidimicrobiales > Ilumatobacteraceae > JBEIFW01. Next base: position 13,117 of record JBILVB010000021.1, read on the forward strand.
CGTCGGCGTCGGCCAGCTCGACCACCAGGTCGAACCGGCTGCGGGCGACGGTGTAGACCTCGTGGCTACCCAGCGCACGGCCCAACGACCCGTCGTGGCCCACCAGGGTCGCCGGCTCGGCCGGAAGGTCGATCCACACGCGGTCCGGGTGGCCGCGCTCGACGGCGCAGCGCACCGGGCCCGACGCCGTACGGAACGTGACGTCGGGGTCCGAGCGGAGCGACCCGACCACCGCCCCTGCGGCCAGGGCCCCGTGCCCATCGGCTTCGACCGCCCTCGACCCGCCGTCGGCGGATGCGGCGAACCCGCGCAGGTCGTACTCGCCGGGCGCGCCGGTGACGACGAAGGCCGTCGCGGGACAGCCCAGCTCGGCGGCGACGGCCTGCATCCAGCCCTCGGGAGCGGGTCCGGCGAGCACGACCACCGCCGCCGGGCTGCCGGCGAAGGCCCGGTCGGTGAACGTGTCGAGCACGTGGATCGACGGTGCGTCCGTCCCCGTGCGGCCTTCGGGTTCCACCGTCACCTCCACTCGTGGGCCGGCCGGACCCTAGACCCGGCCGTCTCGGAACGGCCGCAACGGTGTGCTACGACCGGGCCATGGTGTCGAACCGACGGAAGATGCTCACCCGACGGACGTTCCTGGCCGGCGCCGCCGCCGTCGGTGCCGCCGGGCTGGCGGCGTGCGCCGGCGACGCAGCGTCCCCGGAGGCGACGGGCGATCCCGCGACGAGCGAGGCGACGAGCGAACCGGCCACGAGCGAACCGGCAACGACCGCCGCTCCCAGCACCGCGGCGCCGGTCACCACCGCAGCGTCCACCACGACCACCGCAGCAACGTCGGGCGGGCCGGCCCGCTACGTGCGCAGCGGCCCGGCGACGTCCGGGGCGGTGGCGCTCACCTTTCATGCCGCCGGCGACGCGGGGCGGGCCACCCGGCTGCTCGACGTGCTCGCCCGCTCCCGCACCCCGGTGACGGTGTTCGCCGTCGGCAACTGGCTCGCCGCCAACCCCCGGCTCGCCCAGCGGTGCGTGGCCGACGGCCACGAGCTCGCCAACCACACGTGGAGCCACCAGGGGATGGGTTCGCTCGCTCCCGTCGCGCTCGGGCCGGAGATCACCCGCTGCGCCGAGGCGATCCGTGCCACCACCGGTTCGATCGGACGGTGGTTCCGGCCCTCGGGCATCGAGGTGCCGACCCCGGCCATCCTCGAGGCCGCCGGACGTGCCGGGTACCCCGTGAGCGTGGGCTACGACGTCGACTCGCTCGACTTCCAGGATCCCGGTGTCGCCGCGGTGAAGGCCAACACCATCAACGGGTTGCGTGCCGGGGCCATCGTCAGCCTCCACTTCGACCACGACCAGACGATCGAGGCCCTTCCGGCGATCGTCGACGCGCTCCGGGCCAGGGGCCTGCGGGCCGTCACCATCTCCACCCTGCTCGGTTGATCGGGCGTCCCGCTCCGGGCGGCCGCCACGCTCAGCGGAAGTTGCCGGTGTGCCCCAGCGAGTACCGGCCCTGCTGCGGCCACACGACCAGGCCGTGCGGTTCGGGCGGGGTCTTGATTCGCGCCAGCAGGTTCCCGTTGGCGGTGTCGAACACGTAGACCTCGTCGTCGTAGCGGCCCGACAACCACAGTTGCTTGCCGTCGGCCGTGACGCCGCCCATGTCCGGGGATCCGCCGCCGGGGATCTCCCAGGTGGCGATGATCGTGTCGCTGCGCCAGTCGATCACGCTGATCGTGCCCTCACCGGGCCGGGAACGTCGTGCGGTGTCGACGTTGTTCGACCGGCCTCGGTTGGGGACGTAGACGAGGTTCGTGTCTCGGCTCGGGTACACGGCGTGCGCGCCCCGCGCCGTCGGGATGAACCCGAGGATCTGCATGGCGTCGCCGTCCATGATCCACACGCCGTTGGCCGCCATGTCGGCGATGTAGAAGCGCTTGCCGTCGGGGAGGAGCCGCACGTCCTGGGGCATCGAGCCCTTCTTGAGCGCGATCTTCGCGATCACGTCACCCGTGGCGGTGTCGACCTTGATCATCTCGGAGGAGAACTCGCACGTGGTGAGGAAGTACGACCCGTCGGCGGACCAATCGGCGTGGTTGTTGCCGTTGCAGGGCACCTTGACCTGCTTGATCAGCTTCCACTCGGGCAGCTTGTAGTAGTCGATGCGGTTCCGCCGCTCGGCCTGCACGACGGCGCGCCCGCCGTCGGGCGTGAAGTAGAGGTTGTACGGGGCGTCCACCGGGATCGGTGCGCCGGGCTTGCCGGTGACCGGGTCGATCGGGATGAGCTGGTTCGCGCCCGATGCGTTCGCGTACAGCGTCCGCAGGTTGAAGCCCGGTACGACGTGCTGGGTCATCTGGCCGGTGGTGAACCGGTCGACGATCTGGAACGTGGCCGGGTCGATCACCACCACCACCCGGCCCTCGAGCGTGGGCACGTAGACCCGGGGCGGGTCGTCCTTGGTGACCGGGTTCTCCTTGCCGATCAGCGTCTCGGAGTAGATGTTCCGGGCGTCGAGATTCGGCGGCATGCCGGCGATGGTGGGTACGCCGGGCGGGATCGTGGTGGTCGTCGTCGTTGCGGCCGCGGTCGCCGTCGTGGGGGTCGCGCTGGTGGTCGTGGCGTCGGTCGACGTCGCCGCGGTGGTCGCCGGATCGGTCACCACCGTGCTCGGATCGGCCGCGCTCGTGGCGGTCGAGGATCCCGAGGATCCCCCACAGGCGGCCAGGGTGCCGGCGATGCCAAGAGCGAGGATCGCACGACGCGACAGGGGCCGGAAGGCGGGGCGCACGGGATGGCAGCATAGGCAGGATGCCTCCGGCGACGGGGGTATGGCGTCACGTTTGCTGCGTGGCCGGCGGCCGCCTCGGTACGCTCCTGCGTCGTGCCGACGCTCGCTCCCGTCCAGAACCTCGATGCCGACACGCTGCGTGGCCAGCTGGGCTTGGCGGGTGAGATCGTCGATGCCGAGAGCCGTGACCGGGCGGTGGAACGATTCCGTCAACGGGGGATCGCCCTGCCTCGGTTCGAGCAACTCGCCGACCCCTGGGCCATCCCGGCCGCCACCCGCGCCGCCCTCGGTGACGTCGACCGCGACGCCGCCGACCCCCGCAACCTCTGGCGGGTCCACTGGTTCAACGAGGGAGCCGGCCGGTGCCCGGGCTTCGCGAGCGTCCCCGAGCACCTCGTGCTCCCGCCGAGCCTCACCGGTGTCGAGAGCCCGATCGTCGTCGTGCTGGGCGACCGGTTCCCGATGATCACCGCCCACAAGGTGCTCGCCGCCTACGCGTGCCTGGCGCCACGGGTGATCACCGGACAGTTCGATCCGACCCGTCACCGGGCCGTCTGGCCGTCCACCGGCAACTACGCCCGCGGTGGGATCGCGATCAGCCGGTTGATGGATTGCCGGGGTGTGGCGATCCTGCCGGCCGGGATGTCCCAGGAGCGCTTCGACTGGCTCGACCGGTGGTGCACCAACCCCGCCGAGGACGTGATCCGCACGCCGGGCAGCGAGTCGAACGTGAAGGAGATCTACGACGCCTGCAACGAGATGGCCCTCGACCCGGGCAATTTCGTGCTCAACCAGTTCTGCGAGTTCGGCAACCACCTCGGCCATTACGAGGTCACCGGCCGGGCGCTCGCCCGGGTGTTCGACCACGTCGCGACGTCACGGCCGGGCCTGCGCCTCGCAGCGTTCACCTCGGCGACCGGCTCGGCCGGAACGATCGCGGCCGGCGACCGCCTCAAGGACCTCTACGGCACCCGGATCGTCGCGGTGGAGGCCCTCGAGTGCCCGACCATGCTCGAGAACGGTTTCGGGGAGCACAACATCCAGGGGATCGGGGACAAGCACATCCCGTTGATCCACAACGTCATGAACACCGACGTGGTGTGCGCGGTCAGCGATCGGGCCACCGATCGTCTCGACGTGCTGTTCAACACGGCGGCAGGCCGCGCCTACCTCGTCGACCGGATCGGCGTGCCGGCCGAGGTCGTCGAATCCCTCGAACACCTGGGGTTCTCGGCCATCTGCAACGTGCTCGCGGCGATCAAGACCGTGCGGCTGCTCGGTCTCGGCCCGGACGATGCCGTGATCACCGTCGCCACCGACGGCGCTGCGCTCTACCCCAGCGAGCGGGTCAAGACGCTCGCACGGCACTACCCCGACGGCTTCGACACGGCCGACGCTGCGGCGGTGTTCGGTGAGCACCTCGCCCACGTGGACACCGACTCGCTGTTCGAGTGCACCACCCGCGACCGCAACCGCATCTTCAACCTCGGGTACTACACCTGGGTCGAGCAGCAGGGCACCCCGCTCGAGGTGTTCGAGGCCCGCCGGTCGCAAGCGTTCTGGCAGGGGTTGCGGCCGTTCCTGCGCCGGTGGGACGAATTGATCGACGAGTTCAACGCCCGTACCGGCGTCACCGTCGGCTGACGTGTCGCGCGTCGTCGGCCTGCGCTGCGCCGTCTGCGGCGCGACCGTCGACATCGGCGTCACGCATCCCTGGCGATGCCCCCGGGCGGGCGCCGACCGCCGCCACGTGCTGCGCATCGTGCGCGCCCCGGGACCGTTCGAGCCCGGCGACGACGCCAACCCGTTCGTGGCCTACGCCGCCGAGTCGGCGTGGGCCGCCTACGCCGAAGCGCACGGGATGCGGCCCGAGGCCCGCTCGGCGCTCGTGCTCGAACTCGACGCAGCGGTCGCCGACGTCGCCGGAACCGGGTTCCGCCGTACGCCGCTCAACCGCAACGCGGCGCTGTCCGACGCGCTCGGATTCTCGGCGCAGGGCGGGGTCTGGGTGAAAGACGAGACGGGCAACGTCGCCGGCAGTCACAAGGCGCGTCACCTGCTCCCGATCCTGCTGCACCTGCGCGCCGCCGAGGTGCTCGGCCGGTCCGGAACGGTACGGCCCCCGTTGGCGATCGCGTCCTGCGGCAACGCTGCGCTCGCGGCCGCCACGTTGGCCGCTGCCGTCCGCTGGCCGATCGCGGTACACGTACCCCCCGACGCCAATCCGGCGGTGCTCGCCCGGCTCACGACCCTCGGGGCGCAGGTGGTCACCTGCCCCCGCCGGGACGACGACCCGCCGGGCGATCCGTGCGTGCACCGATTCCGCGAGGCGGTCGCCGCCGGCGCGATCCCGTTCTCCGTCCAGGGCCCGGAGAACGCGCTGTGCCTGGACGGCGGGCGGACCCTCGGCTTCGAGATCGTCGAACGACTCGGCGACGCGTTCGACCGGGTGTTCGTCCAGGTCGGTGGCGGTGCGCTGGCCACCGGCATCGGCGACGCGCTCGCCGTCGCCGGGATCGGGCGGCCGGTGCACGCGGTGCAGACCGAGGCGTGCGCCCCGCTCGCCCGGGCGTGGACGGCGGCGGCGGCGTTCGGCGACGACGCGCCGGCGCACTGGGCGGCCTGCATGTGGCCCTGGGAGCACGTGGGGGCGTCCGCGGCGAGCGGGATCCTCGACGACGAGACCTACGACTGGGTCGGGGTGTGGGAAGCGATGCGCCGTAGCGGCGGGAGCCCCGTGGTGGTGTCCGAGGACACCGTCGCCGCGGCCGACGCCCTCACCCGCGGCAGCGGCATCGACGCCGACCCGACCGGCTCGGCCGGTCTGGCCGGTGTGCTGGCGCTGCGCCCGCAGCTCGCCGACGACGAGCGTGTGCTGGTCGTGTTCAGCGGCGTGCGCCGCTGAACCGGGCGCGCGTCCGGCGGCGTGCGCCGCTGGACCGGGCGGCGGCGGTCGCCCACAGCGCCGGGTGGCGGGGCGGAGCGATAGCGTGGCCGCCATGGCCGAGACCCCCCTGCCCGTGCCGCACGCGTTCGACGCTGCCGGCGGCGACGGGCGCATGGACATCTTCAACCGCTTGCTCAAGAGCCGGATCGTCTTCCTCGGCACCGACGTCAACGACGACATCGCCAACCTGATCTGCGCCCAGCTCCTCTACCTCGACGCCGAGGATCCCGGCCGCGACATCTGGCTCTACATCAACTCCCCGGGCGGGTCGGTCACCGCCGGCATGGCGATCTACGACACCATGCAGTTCGTCACCTCGGACGTGGCCACGCTCACGCTCGGCCTCGCGGCCTCGATGGGACAGTTCCTGCTGTGCGCCGGGGCGCCGGGCAAGCGGTACGCGCTGCCGCACGCCCGGATCATGATGCACCAGCCCCTCGGCGGCGTGCGCGGTCAGGCGTCCGACATCGCCATCCAGGCCGAGCAGATGGCCTTCACGAAGCGCACCCTGTTCGAGCGCATCGCGCAGCACACCGGTCAGGAGTACGACAAGGTGCTCGCCGATGCCGATCGCGACCGCTGGTTCACCGCCGAGGAAGCCAAGGCCTACGGCCTCATCGACCACGTGATCCTCAAGCGGGGCGAGCTGCGCTGAGCCCGCCCCGCGGCGTGCGACCAGCCCGGTTCAGCGGCCCTTCCAGCCGTTGTAGTACGTGATCTCCTCCGCAGGCCGGCGGGTACCGGGCTTGAACTGGTCGCCGATCGTGTACGCCACGGGCAGCAGCGCCACCTGGCTGACCGATGACGGGATGCCGAGCAGCTCCGCCACCTCCGCTTCGTACTGCAGGTGCAGCGTCGTCCACGCCGATCCCAGCCCCCGCGCCCGCAACGCCAGCGAGAAGCTCCAGACCGCCGGGAGCACCGAGCCGTAGAACCCGGCGAGCGTGCCCTGGGGTGCGGTCGGCGGCACCCGGTCGAGGGTGCAGGGGATCACGAGGACCGGTACCTCGTGCAGATGCTCGGTGAGGTAGGTCGAGGAATCGATGATCCCGAGCGTCGACGCGTCGGTCCGACCCACCTTCTCGACCGCCGTCTTCTGCGTGGCGATGTACGGCTCGTACGCCTTCTTGTAGTAGTGGGCGACGCCGGCTTTGAGCTCGGGGTCGTCGACGACGATCCACCGCCAGCGCTGGACGTTCCCGCCGGCGGGCGCCTGGCAGGCGACCCGGATGCAGTCGAGCACCACCTCGCGGGGCACCGGGCGGGTGAGATCGAGGCGTTTGCGCACGGCTCGGGTGGTCGTGAGCAACAGGTCCGCCTGGTCGACGTCGAAGAGTCCAGCCATGTTCCGTAAACTAACCGTCCGTTCAGTTCGCTACGCCCGAGCACCGCCGTGCCGGGTGGACACCGAGAGCCGGAGGGCATCGTGGGGACACCGCGCGAGGAGTGGCAGCAGGCCTTCGGGGAGTCGAAGGTGCGTGACGCCGACTTCCAGACCATGTCGGGCATCCCGTTGCAGCCCGTCTACGGCCCCGAGGGCGCCGAGTTCCCCGGCGTGTACCCCTACACCCGCGGACCGTACGCCTCGATGTACCGCTCGAAGCTGTGGACGATGCGGATGTTCGCCGGGTTCGGCACCGCGGAGGACACGAACTGGCGGTTCAAGGAGATCATCAAGGCGGGCGGCGACGGCCTGTCGACGGCGTTCGACATGCCCACGCTCATGGGCCTCGACTCCGACGACGAGATGTCGCTCGGCGAGGTCGGGCGGTGTGGTGTCGCCGTCGACACGCTCGCCGACATGCAGGATCTCTACGCCGGGATCGACCTGTCGCAGATCACGACGTCGATGACGATCAACAGCCCGGCCGCCGTGCTGCTCGCGATGTTCGTCGCGCAGGCCGAGTTGGCCGGGATCCCCCGCGCCCGGCTCGGCGGCACCCTGCAGAACGACATCCTGAAGGAGTACCAGGCCCAGAAGGAGTTCGTGTTCCCGCCCCGCCAGTCGATGCGGCTGGTGCGCGACACGATCTCGTTCACGGCCGCCGAGATGCCGAAATGGCACTCGATCTCGATCTCCGGCTACCACATCCGTGAGGCCGGCTCCACTGCGGCGCAGGAGCTCGCCTTCACCCTGGCCAACGGCTTCGCCTACGTCGAGCTCGCCCTCCAGGCCGGTCTGCCCATCGATGCCTTCGCCCCCCGGTTGAGCTTCTTCTTCAACGCCCACATCGACTTCTTCGAGGAGATCGCGAAGTACCGCGCGGCGCGCCGGATCTGGGCCCGCTGGTTGAAGGAGCGCTACGGCGCGACCAACCCTCGCTCGATGCAGTTGCGGTTCCACACCCAGACCGCCGGTGTGTCGCTCACCGCCCAGCAGCCCGAGGTGAACATCGTGCGGACCGCCATCGAGGCGCTCGCCGGGGTGCTCGGCGGCACGCAGTCGCTGCACACCAACTCGATGGACGAAGCGCTCGCCCTGCCGACGGAGAAGGCGGCTCGGATCGCGCTGCGCACCCAGCAGGTGATCGGCTACGAGACCAACGTCGCGCACGTCGCCGACCCACTCGGCGGTTCGTGGTACGTCGAGGCGCTCACCGACGAGATGGACCGTCTCGCCACCGAGATCTTCGACCACCTCGACGTGCTCGGTCAGGGCTCGATCCTCGAGGGCTGCATCAAGGGGATCGAGGAGAACTGGTTCCAGGGCAAGATCGCCGACTCGGCCTACGAGCTCGAGCGTCAGTTCAACCAGGGCCGCCGCATCATCGTCGGCGTCAACCGGTTCCTCGAGGGCAACGAGGACGACCAGATCGATCTGCTGCGGATCACCAACGAGGACGAAGCGCGCCAGCGCAAGCGGCTCGACGCCGTGAAGGCCGACCGCGACCAGGCCGCCGTCGAGGCTGCGCTCGCCCGGCTCGCCTCCGAGGCGGCCGACCCCGAGGTGAACCTGATGCCCACGTTGATCGATGCGGTGCGGACGTACGCGACGCTCGGGGAGATCATGGGGTCGATGGCCGACGTGTTCGGCCGGCACGTCGAGGTGCCGACGATCTGAGCGAGCCGTTCAACCCCAACGACTGGGCCGAGCGGATGCGGGCCTTTCGTGCCCGCTTCGCCGACGACGAGGAGGCCGTCGCCGGGCACCCGGCCTGGATGCGGTGGTGGCGGCCGAGCGGGACGATCGCCCGGCTCGGCCGCTGGTTCGGCGGGCGCGTCGACGGCGGCACCGTGCAGGTCGCGCTCTACGCCCATGATGCCGAGCCCGGCGACCCGCCCGCGCTCGTGTTCCCGGCCCAAGGCCGTGTCCTGCCGGGCCCCGAGGGGCTCGACGAGGTGATCGTGTTCGGCGACCCGGAACCGAATGGGTGCCTCGTCGTCGACGGCCCGTCGGGGCTGGTGTGGCCCCGTTTCAATCCGCTCGCACCCGACCGACGCGCCCCGGTCCGGTAGGCCCGGTCCGGTAGGCCCGGTCCGTCAGGCCGAGACCTCGGTGCGGCCGAGCGTGACGAGTGCGCGACGCAGGGCGGCCGCGGCGGCCTCCAACTCGTCGCGTCCGACGGCGGCCGCCGCGTTGGCGAAGCTCAGGTCGCGCATCGAGCGGGTGGGGATCACGTGCAGATGGGTGTGGGGCACCTCGAACCCGGCGATGATCGTGCCGATCCGCTCGCACGGGAACGCCTGCATCTGGGCCTGGCCGATCACCTGGCCGACGACGTGGAGATGGGCGACGGTGGCGGCCGGCAGGTCGATCCAGTGGTCGACCTCGGCCCGGGGGACCACCAGGGTGTGGCCGGGCGCGATCGGGTTGATCGACAAGAACGCGACGCACTGCTCGTCCCGCCACACGAACGTGCCCGGGATCCGCCCCTCGATGATCGCCGTGAACACCGTGGCCATCAGGCGTACCCGCCCGACATCGACAGGATGTCCCCGGTGCAGTAGCTCGACTCGTCCCCGGCCAGGAACCGGACGATCTGCGCCAGCTCGTCGGCCTGCGCCATGCGGCCCATGCCGATTCGCATCGTGGTCAGCTGCTTCATCTGGGCGTCCATCGGGGCGAGCAGCGGCGTGTCGACGTATCCGGGGCACACGGCGTTGACCCGGACCCCGAACGGCGCCACCTCCAACGCGACGGACTTGGTGAGCCCGATGATCGCCGCCTTGGCTGCGGAGTAGCCCGGCGCACCCGCCGACGGCCACAGCCCGAGGATCGACGCGATGTTGATGATCGAGCCGGACCGGGCCGGCGTCATGTGCCGCAATGCGGCCCGGCATCCGTGGAAGACCCCGTAGAGGTGGGTGCGGATCATCAGATCCCACTCGGCGTCGGTCATCGACACGGTGACGTCGAGCGGCACCATGTCCTGCGGGCGGCCCTCGAGCTTGGCCTGCTGGTTGGCCAACCCCTGTGCGAAGCGCTCGTGGTTCGGCTTCGGGGCGATCCCGGCGTTGTTGATCACGATGTCGAGCCGGCCGTGGCGGGCGACCGCCGCGTCGAGCGCGGCGTCGAACGCAGCGGCATCGGTGACGTCGAACGGTGCGCTGTCGCCACCGATCTCCGTGGCGACCGCGGCGGCGGCCGCCGGGTCGAGATCGTTGACCACGACCGTGGCGCCGTCGGCCGCGAGCCGGCGGCAGAACGCCGCGCCGAGCCCGGAACCGCCGCCGGTGACGAGCGCGATCCTGTTGTCGAGTCCCCCCGTGAGCATGACGGGATCGTAGGTGGGTCCGGGGTGCCGGCCCGTATGCTCGGCGCCGTGGCCTCCGGCGGCGATCGACGCATCCTCACCGTGCCCAACGTGGTGACCGTCGTGCGCCTGTCGTGCCTGCCGCTGTTCCTGTGGTTGCTGTTCGGGCGCGACGACCGTGCGTCGGCGGCGTGGCTGCTCGGTGCCCTCGGCGCCACCGACTGGGTGGACGGGTTCGTGGCCCGCCGGTTCGGCCAGGTGTCGGAGCTGGGCAAGGTGCTCGACCCGACCGCCGACCGGTTGCTGTTCCTCGTCGGGGTCGGCGGGATCGTCGCCGACGGCTCGGCGCCGCTGTGGTTCGCCCTCGCCGTGCTCGTGCGCGAAGGCGTGCTGGGCATCGTGCTCGTCGGCTTGACGCTCGCCGGGATGCAGCGCTTCGACGTCACGTGGTGGGGCAAGGCGGCGACGTTCGCGTTGATGTGGACGTTCCCGTTCTTTCTGATGGGCAACGCCGGCTCGGGACTGTGGTTCGGGTTCTGCGCGACGGCCGCCTGGGTGGTCGGTGTCCCCGGGCTGGTGCTGAGTTGGTGGTCGGCCGCGCAGTACGTCCCCACCATCCGGCGATCGCTCGCCGACGGCCGGGCGGACCGGGCGGGCCGAGCCGGCGTGGCCTGAGCGGGCGGTTGCGATGCGAGCGGTGGTCCTGGCCGGCGGGGAAGGAACACGGCTGCGGCCACTGACGTCGAACGCGCCCAAACCGATGCTGCCGATCGCGAACCGGCCGACGATCGAGCACGTCGTCGACCTGCTCCGCCGTCACGGCGTCGAGGAGATCGTGATCACGGTGTCGTACATGGCGAACGTGATCGACCGCCAGCTCGGGGACGGCCGCGAGCTCGGCGTGTCGATCGTCTACGTCCAAGAGCCCGCTCCGCTGGGCACCGCAGGAAGCGTGCGCAACGCGAAGGACTGGCTCGACGACCGGTTCCTGGTGCTGTCCGGCGACGTGGTCACCGACATCGACCTGACCGCACTCGTCCGCCTGCACGACGAGCGCTCGGCGCTCGCCACGTTGGCGCTGGCCCGGGTGCCCAACCCCCGCGAGTTCGGGATGGTCACCCTTCGAGCGGACGGCACGGTGGAACGGTTCCTGGAGAAACCCGGGCGGGGACAGGTGTTCTCCGACACGGTGAGCACCGGCATCTACGTGTTGGACCCGGCGATCCTCGACCGGATCCCGACCGGCCGGCTCGTCGACTTCTCCCTCGACGTGTTCCCCGGCCTGCTCGCCGGCGGTGGGCTGCACGGCGCCGTGGTCGACGGGTTCTGGGAGGACGTCGGCACGTTGGAGTCCTACCTGCGCGTGCACACCGCCGTGCTCGACGGCGCCGTCTCGCTCCGAATCCCCGGATTCCAGGTTGCGCCGGGCGTGTGGCTCGGGGAGGGCGCCGAGATCGACCCTGCCGCGGTCGTGGACGGCCCGGCGGTCATCGGGCCCGGCGTGCGGATCGGGCCCGGATGCCGGCTGGGGCCCTACAGCGTGATCGGGGCCAACGTCGGGCTCCTCGCCGACGTCGACGTCGAGCGCAGCGTGTTGCACGACAACGTCCACGTTGCGCCGGGTGCCCGGCTGCGCGGTGCCGTCGTCGGCCGTGGCGCGGTGCTCGGGGGCAACGTGCGCGTCGCGGAGTCGGCGGTACTCGGCGACGGGGTGCACGTCGGGGCCAACGCCGTGCTCGGTGAGGGCGTCAAGGTGTACCCGGGCAAGACCGTCGAAGACGGCGCGGTCGTCAACTCGTCGATCGTGTGGGCCAGCCGGGCGCCACGCAGCCTGTTCGGACCCCAGGGCGTCAGCGGGATCGCCAACATCGACGTCACCCCCGAACTCGCCATCGACGTGGCGATGGCGTTCGGAGCGACGTTGCGCAAGGGGTCCTCGGTCGTCGCCTCCCGGGATTCGAGCCGATCGGCTCGCATGCTCAAACGGGCGGTGATGGCCGGTCTGAACGCGAGCGGCATCGACGTCCTCGACCTCGAGGTGGCCTCGTTGCCGGTCACCCGGTTCCTGACCCGGACCCCGCGCGCCGCAGGCGGGGTGTCGGTCCGGCTGGTTCCCGGTGACCCGCGCCGCGTCACGCTGCGATTCCTCGACGCCGACGGGGCCGATCTCGCCGAGGACCGCCAGCGGGCCGTCGAACGCCACGTGCAGCGCGAGGACCAGCGACGGGCCCTGCCCGAGGAGGTCGGCGACATCTCCTTCCCGGCCCGGGCCCTCGAGACGTACGCCGTGGCGCTGGAGGCGACCGTCGACATCGCCGCCATCGAGGCCCGGCGCTTCAAACTCGTCGTCGACTACGCGTACGGCACCGCCACCCAGGCGATGACCAACGTGCTCGCGAAGCTGGGCGCCGACGTGCTGGCGCTGAACCCCTACCAGTCGACCCGCCAGATGCTGTCGTTCTCCTTCGCCGAGGCGTCGGCTCGCGTCGCAGGCCACGTGCGCAGTGCGGGCGCCGACCTCGGCGCCGTGATCGGCCCCGACGGCGAACGGCTCATGCTCGTCGACGACCGCGGCGCCGTGCTCGACGACGCGACCGCGCTGCTGGTGCTCGTCGAGCTCGCCGCAGCGGGCGGACTCGGGCCGCGGATCGCGGTCCCGGTGTCGGCGTCTCGCCACGTCGAGACCGTCGCGGGTGCGCACGGCGTCGAGGTGGTGCGGACCAAGATGGCCGACGCTGCGCTGCTGTCCGCCGGGATTGCGCCGGTTGGGTTCGCAGGCGACGGCGCCGGTGGCTTTGCAGTGCCCCGCTTCCTGCCGGCCTTCGACGCCGCGGCGACGCTCGTCACGGTGCTGGGACTGCTCGCCGATCGGGGTGAGCCGCTGTCGGCGGTCCGGGCGCGGCTGCCGAGGGTCCACCTGGCCCGTCTCGAGGTGCCGACCCCGTGGGAGCGCACCGGTGCGGCCATGCGGGCCGTGATCGACGACCTCGCCGGCCAGGAGCTCGAGACCATCGACGGGGTCAAGGTTCGCTACGACGACGGCTGGGCGCTGCTCGTGCCGGGTCCGGCGACGCCCGTGGTCCAGGTGTGGGCCGAAGCGGCCGACGACGACGCCGCCGCCCGCCGCGCGGCGACCCACGCCCGGCGCCTGCAGCAGCTGGCGGGCTGACGACCGGTGCCGGGCCGCTAGCGTTCGGTGCATGAACGTGCCCGGCCAGCTGCGCTACTCGACCGACCATGAGTGGGCCCTGCTCGAGGACGGTGCCGTGCGCGTCGGCATCACCGAGTACGCACAGGACGCGCTCGGTGACGTGGTGTTCGTGCAGATGCCGTCGGTGGGCACCGCCGTGGTCGCCGGTGAGGCGTTCGGCGAGGTCGAGTCCACCAAGTCCGTGTCGGACCTCTACGCCCCGGTGTCGGGGACGGTGGTCGCCGTGAACGAGGGGCTCGGCGCCGAACCCGAGTCGGTCAACCAGGACCCGTACGGCGCCGGCTGGCTCTGCGTGATCCGCCCCGACGACCCCGCCCAGTTCGAGACCCAGTTCGCGGCGTTGCTCGATGCCGACGGCTATCGGGCGCTCGTCGACGGCTGACCGGCCGTGGCGGCGCTGTTCTGCAACCAGTGCGGGCATCGCAACCCGCCCGATTCCAACTTCTGCTCGGTGTGCGGGGCACCGCTCGACGTCGTGCGCGCCGAGCGCACGATCACGTTCCACACCCGGGAGCCCGGCGAGACCGCCCCGGAACCCGACGACGACGTGGTCGTCAACCTCGCCGACCTGCCCGGCGGGCAGGGCGTGCTGCTCGTGCGTTCCGGCCCACAGGCCGGTCTTCGGGTCCAACTCACCAAGGCGGTCACCACCCTGGGGCGCAGCGACGACGCCGACGTGTCGCTCGACGACATCACCGTGTCCCGCCAGCACGTCGAGGTCGTGCGTACCGCCGAGGGGTTCGCGGTGCGCGACGCCGGGTCGCTCAACGGTACGTATCTGAACCACGAGCGCATCGACGGCAGCCGCCCGCTCGTCCACGGTGACGAGCTCCAGGTGGGGAAGTTCAAGCTCGTGTTCCTCCTCGGGGCCGACGCCGGGTGAGCGGCGAGGTGGAGCGGCCGTTCCTGTCGATCGGTGAGGTGCTCGCCGTCCTACAGCCGGAGTTCCCCGACGTCACCATCTCCAAGATCCGGTTCCTCGAGAGCCAGGGCTTGATCGACCCGGAGCGCACGGCCAGCGGTTACCGGAAGTTCTACGACGCCGACCTGCGGCGCCTGCGGTTCATCCTGCGTGAGCAGAAGGAGCACTTCCTCCCGCTGCGGGTCATCAAGGATCGGCTCGCCACCGAGCCCACCGGTCCGCTGGCGAACCCGGGCGGCGACGGTCGCGCCGAACCGTCGCCTCCGTCCGCGTCGGCCGGGGCTCCGTCGGGGCTGGCCGTCGAGTTCTCGCTCGAGGAGCTCGCCGGGGCGAGCGGGCTGCTCGTCGAACAGGTTCGCGAGATCGAGTCGTTCGGTCTGCTGCACGGGCGTACCCGCTCGGGGGTGACGCGCTACGGGGCCGACGCACTCGACGTCGCTCGGCTCGCCGCCGCGTTCCTGCGCCACGGCGTCGAGGCCCGGCACCTGCGCATGTACCGCAGCGCCGCCGAGCGAGAGGTCGGGATCATCGAGCAGGTCGTGCTCCCGCTCGCCAAGCAGCGCAACCCGAAGGTGCGTGCCGAGGCGCAGGGCAAGCTCGACGAGCTCGTGTCGCTCGGGGCGCGCTTGCGCGACGCGTTGGTGCGCAGCGCGCTCGCCCCGCTCGCCGACCCGCGCTGAGTGGCGCGGCGCGCAGGACCGGGTCGGAACCGGGCGAGCGGGGCGTCCACCCGGGGGTCGGGGAAGAATCGGTCGCCTGGCACGACACGGTGGACCGTTGCAGCGTTAGGGTTTTCTCGTGATCTCCATGGAGCTGGTCGGTGTCCGGCTCGAGATGCCGGCGAACCAGCCGATCGTGCTGCTTCGAGAGCAGGGCGAAGAACACCGCCTCTTGCCGATCTACATCGGCCATCCGGAAGCCATGGCGATCGCACACGCGCTCGACGGCGTCGTGCCTCCCCGCCCGCTGACGCACGATCTGCTGCGTACCGTGATCGAGGAGTTCGGCGGCTCGCTCGAGAAGGTCGTCGTGAACGACCTGCGCGACCAGACGTTCTTCGCCGAGTTGCACCTTCGCGTCGGTGGGGTCCCCCACACCGTGTCGTGCCGCCCTTCGGACGGCATTGCGCTGGCGGTGCGCACGGGCGCAGCGATCTTCGCCTCGCCCGCCGTGCTCGACCTGGCCGGTCAGGTGCCCGAGCCGGAGGCGGAGGGCGAGCAGTCCGAGGAGATCCTCGGCGAGTTCCGGGCGTTCCTCGAGGACGTCAACCCCGAGGATTTCGCCCCCTGAGCCGCCCCGGGTGCTTGACGACGACAGCGGCGTAACTACGCTGCGGTGGTTCGACGGGCGGCCCTCGGAGGTTCTCGTGTCCCTGACGTCTGGCGCAACCAACGTTCCGTCGTCGGACGTGGCCGGGTTCTCCGGCACGCAGGCGGCCGAGATCGTCGGCATCTCCTACCGGCAGCTCGACTACTGGGCGCGCACCGAACTCGTGCGCCCGTCGCTGTCGCAGGCGCGGGGGAGCGGTTCGCGCCGGCTCTACTCGTACCGCGACCTGCTCGAGCTCCGCATGATCAAGAAGCTGCTCGACGCCGGCATCAAGCTCGAGTCCGTCCGCCAGGTGTTCGACTACCTGCGCGGCTCGACCGGGGTCGACATCGCCTCGGCGAACCTGGTGATCGCGGGAAACCGGGTGCTGCTGTGCGACGACGACACGCTGATCGACGTCGTGAAGCGGGGCCAGGGCGTGCTCAACGTGTTGCCCATGGGTGACGTGAAACGGGACGTCGACGCAGCGATCGTCGATCTTCCCGGCGCCGGAGCCCCGGGCGCTGCAGCCACGCCGTCGGCCATGGCCCGGTGAGCGACCGCCGGTCCCCCCTCCACGACCGGCACCTGGCCGCCGGGGCCAAGGTGGTGCCGTTCGGCGGGTGGGACATGCCGCTGCACTATCCGACCGGCACCGTGCACGAGCACCTCGCCTGCCGGTCCGACAGCGCGGTGTTCGACGTGAGCCACCTCGGCACCGTCCGGGTCACGGGCTCGGGTGCGCACGACCGGTTGCAGGCGGTCCTCACCAACGACCTCGACCGCATCGGGCCGGGCCGGGCCCAGTACACCCACCTGCTCGACGACGACGCCGGGGTGCTCGACGACCTGATCGTCTGGTGGGTCGGGCCCGACGAGTTCGACGTGATGCCCAACGCCTCCAACACCGACCGGGTGCGCGCGGCGATCGGCGGGAGCGACGTGACCGCCGAGCGGGTCGTGCTCGCCGTGCAAGGCCCCCGGGCCCGGGAACGGGTCGCGCCGTGGTGGCCGCAGGCGGCCGCCGTCGGCCGGTTCGAGGTGGCCCGCTGCGCCTGGGACGGGCGCGAGTGCCGGGTCGCCGGCACCGGCTACACGGGGGAGGACGGCATCGAGGTGGCCGCCCCGGTGGCCGTCGCCGGCGCGTTGTGGGATCGGATCCTCGCCGCCGGGATCGTCCCGGCCGGGCTCGGGGCGCGCGACACCCTGCGCCTCGAGGCCGCCCTGCCGCTCCACGGGCACGAACTCGGCGTCGGTATCACCCCGCTCCAGGCTCGGCTCGGCTGGGTCGTCGCCTGGGACAAGCCGTCGTTCCGGGGCAAGCCGGCGCTCGAGGCCGAACGGGCCCGGGGCCCGCACCGGGTGTTGCGCGGGATCGCCACCGAGGGCCGCCGGCCGCCGCGGGCCGAGTGCGCCGTGCTCGTCGCGGGCCGGCGCGTGGGCACGGTCACCAGCGGGAACTTCTCGCCGGTGCTGGGGCACGGCATCGCGCTCGCGCTCGTCGAGCCCGGCGTCGCGATCGGCGACGCGGTCGAGATCGACGTGCGAGGTACGGCGTTGCCCGGGCAGGTCGTGGCCGTGCCGTTCGTGCGGCCTCAGCGCAGCGCGTAGGCCTCCACCGGTAGGCACGAGCACACGAGGTTGCGGTCGCCGGCGGCGGCGTCGATCCGGGCGACCGGGGGCCAGTACTTGGCGAGCCGGGTCGCTGCCGTCGGGTAGGCCGCTTCCTCGCGCCGGTACGCACGGTCCCACACGTCGGCCATCACCGTCTCGGCGGTGTGCGGGGCGAGGCGCAACGGGCTCGCCTCGAGCGGCCAGTCGCCGGCTGCGACGCGGTCGATCTCGGCCCGGATGGCGAGCATCGCGTCGCAGAACCGGTCGAGTTCGCGGCGTGACTCGGACTCGGTCGGCTCGACCATGAGCGTGCCTGCGACGGGGAAGCTCAACGTCGGTGCGTGGAACCCGTGGTCCATGAGCCGTTTGGCGACGTCCTCGGCGGTGACCCCGGTGGCCTTGGTGAGCGGGCGAAGGTCCAGGATGCACTCGTGGGCGACGTCACCGTGCTCGCCGCGGTACAGCACCGGGAACGCGTGCTCGAGACGCCGGGCGACGTAGTTGGCGCTCAGGACCGCCTGCTCGGTGGCCCGCCGCAAGCCGTCGGGTCCCATCATCCGGACGTACATCCACGGGATCGCCAGGATGCCTGCCGAACCCCAGGGTGCGGCCGACACCGGGCCGACCGGGTTGCCGGCGGGGACGCCGGCGGGATTGCACGCCGGGTGCACGGGGTGCGACGGCAGGAACGGCGCGAGGTGCGCCTTCACCGCCGTCGGACCGACCCCTGGCCCGCCACCGCCGTGGGGGATGCAGAACGTCTTGTGCAGGTTCAGGTGGCTCACGTCGGCCCCGAACCCGCCGGGCGGGGCCACCCCGACCAGGGCGTTCAGGTTGGCGCCGTCGACGTAGACCTGACCGCCGTACCGGTGGACGACCTCGCACAGCTCGGTGATGCCGGCCTCGTAGACGCCGTGGGTCGACGGGTAGGTGACCATCGCGGCGGCCAGCCGGTCGCCGGCCGCCGCGGCCTTCGCCCGCAGGTCCTCGAGGTCGACGTCGCCGTCCACGCGGCAGGCGACCACCACGACCGACATGCCGGCCATCACGGCGCTCGCCGCGTTGGTCCCGTGCGCCGACGACGGGATCAGGCACACGGTGCGATCGACGTCGCCCCGGCTGCGGTGGTACGCGCGGATGGCCAGCAACCCGGCGAGCTCTCCCTGGCTACCGGCGTTGGGCTGCAACGAGATGGCGTCGTACCCCGTGCAGGCGAGCAGCATCGATTCGAGCTGGGTGATGAGCTCGAGCGTGCCGGCGGCCTGCTCGAGCGGCGCGAACGGGTGCAGGTCGGCGAACTCGGGCCAGGTGATCGGCAGCATCTCGGCCGCCGCGTTGAGCTTCATCGTGCACGACCCGAGCGGGATCATCGTGCGGTCCAACGCCAGATCGCGATCGGCCAGCCGGCGGACGTAACGCACCAGCTCCTGCTCGGCGTGATAGCGGTGGAACACCGGGTGGGTGAGCACATCGCCGTTGCGTCGCAACGGGATCGGATCGGCTCCGTCCGGCGTGCCCGCGGCGGCGCTCCCCGGGGCGGGCACGCCGAACGCGTCGAGCACGGCGGCGAGCACCGCCGGGGTGGTCGTCTCGTCGAGGCTGATGCCGACCCGGTCCGCGTCGACGAGCCGCAGATTGACGTCCCGGGCGAGCGCGGCGGCCACCACCTCGGCCGCGCGTCCCGGGACGAGCGCGGTGACCGTGTCGAACCAGGTGGTGTGCACCAACTCGACACCGCCGGCGAGCAGCGCGCCGGCGATCGTGGACGCCGCATCGTGCACCCGCTGCGCGATGCGGCGCAGCCCGTCGGGGCCGTGGTGCACGGCGTAGAGCGCGGCGAGCACGGCCAGCAACACCTGGGCGGTGCAGATGTTGGACGTCGCCTTCTCCCGGCGGATGTGTTGTTCCCGGGTCTGCAGGGCGAGACGCAAGGCCGGACGGCCCTCCGCGTCGACGGACGCGCCGACCAGGCGGCCGGGCAGGGCCCGGGCGTGCACGTCGTTGCAGGCGAGGAATGCAGCGTGCGGACCGCCGAACCCCATCGGCACCCCGAACCGTTGCGTGGAACCGACGGCGAGGTCGGCGCCCCACGAGCCGGGTGGCGCTACGAGCAGGAGCGACAGCACGTCGACCTCGGCGACGACGAGGGCCCCGGCGGCGTGGGCGGCGTCGGCGACCGGTCGCCAGTCCGGTATCGCCCCCGTCGACGTCGGGCAGGGGAGCAGCACCCCGAAACAGCCGTCGGGCAGCGGTGAGGCGAGCAGGTCGGCGACGTGCACGGCGATCCCGAGCGGCTCGGCCCGGGTGGCGAGCACGGCCACCACCTGGGGATGCACGTCGGCGTGCACGGCGAACGTGGCTCCCGCGACGCGCGACAGGCGGCGGGCCATCGTCATCGCCTCGGCTGCCGCGGTCGCCTCGTCGAGCAGCGATGCGCCGGCCAGGTCGAGGCCGCACAGGTCGGCGACCATCGTCTGGAACGTGAGCAGCGCCTCGAGCCGGCCCTGGCTGATCTCGGGCTGGTACGGCGTGTAGGCCGTGTACCAGGCCGGGCTCTCGAGCACGGTGCGCCGGAGCACCGCGGGGGTGATCGTGCCGTGGTAGCCCATCCCGATCAGGGACGTGCACCGCCGGTTCCGGCGGGCGATCGCGGCGAGCTCGTCGAGCGCTCGGTGCTCCGGCACCGCCGGCTCGACCGGCAGCGGCGCGCCCGAGCGGATCGACGCCGGCACCGCCCGGGCGATCAACTCCTCCAGCGACGATGCGCCGACGGTGCGCAGCATCTCGGCCCGGTCCTCATCGCCCACCCCGATGTGACGGTGCTCGAAGTCGCCGGGATCGTCGCCGACCGGCACGCCGGAGAACGACGAAGGGGAGCCGTACGCAGACATGGGGGACCTCCGAAGGGCCGGTGGCTGGTTCCCCCGCTGTCGTGGTGACCTGAGAGCTTCGACGGGCGAACCCGTCTTTCCCCGTCGGTGAGAGGCCGAGACCTCTGCTCTCCAGCGTTCGCCTCACCGACGCGGTCCTGGGGCCTGAGAGTTTCCGGGGTGGTTGCTCCTTCGGCGCTGCCACCGGCCGAGGCCGGTGCCAGCTCTCCCGCGCCGGGTCACCGGCGATCGCACCCTAGCGCCGCTTCAGGCCGTGCCGCCGGATCGTTCGGCGGCGTAGCGCGCGATCGAGGCCATCTGGGCATCGAGGGTGGCGGCGACGTATCGATCGCCCCCGGCCATGACGTGGTCGTAGCTGGCCTGCACGGGGGCGAGCTGCCCGGTGAAGTGGGGCATGACCTCCTCGGCGAACAGCTCGTAGTGGCGCAGCGTCGCCGGCCACGGCGCGAAGTCGGCTCCCATCATCAAGAACGCACCGAACCCGCCGGACATGTCGATGAGCCGCTCGATCTGGGCGATGGCCATCGCCGGGGTGCCGATGATGAACCGCCCCGACGCGTTCAGTTCGTCGACGAGGCCGTCGTAGTCGGTGGCGGTCGGCGGTTCGGACGGAATGATGTGGCGCAGGTAGTCGAGGATCCATTCGAGGCCGTAGCGGCAGTTGGCCTTCGCCTCCTCGACGGTGTCGGCGAGGTGCATCGGGCCCATCATCCGCCAGGCCCGGCGGTCCGCGACGTGGCCGTGGGCGGCTGCTTCGTCCTGCCACACCTGCCAGTGCCCGGCCAGCAGCGGGAACGCCACCGGGTCGGTCGCGGCGATCGAGAGCATGCCGATGCCGTGGCGGCCGGCGAGCTTGGAACCCGTCGGCGACACCGATGCCGCGACCGCGACGTCGAAGTCGCTGTAGGGGCGCATCTGCAGCACGGCCCCGTCGCACGTGAACCAGTCGGTCTTCTCGGTGACGGTCTCGCCGCGGAACAACCGCATGATCACGTCGAGTGCCTGCTCCATGCGCGGCCGCTGGTCGGCCGGGTCGATGCCGAGCATCATCGCGTCGCTCGTGAGCTGCCCGGGTCCGGCGCCGAACATCATCCGGCCCCGGGTGAGGTGGTCGAGCAGGACGATGCGGTCGGCGAGGATCAGCGGATGGTGGTAGGGGAGCGAGTTCACCCCGGTGCCGAGCTTGATCGAGCGCGTCCGCTGGCTCGCAGCGGCGATGAACACCTCGGGGGAGGCGATCAGCTCGCTGCCGGCCGAGTGGTGCTCGCCGATCCAGGCCTCGTGGTACCCGAGGCGGTCCAGGTGCTCGACGAGCTCGAGGTCACGATGGAGTGCGAGGTGCGGGTTCAGGCCGACCTTGTGCATCGGCGGCAGGAAGATCCCGAAACGGAGCGGCCAGGTCTGCGGCATGCGCCGAGCTTGGCACAGTGCCGGGCGTCACTCCGTGCAGGTCAGCGCAGCACCTCGTCCACCCGCACGTCGTCCCGGTCGAGCCCGCCCCGGGCGCCGATCGCAGCCGGCGTCCCGGTGAACACCGAGCGCAGGTGGGCGACCACCAGATGCTGGATCGCCGGCCACGCCCGCGTTGCCGGCGGGTACCCGTCGTCGCAGCCGTCCGCGAACAGTCGCCCGACGAGCGGGTTGACCGCCACGCCGGCCCGCTCGGCGGCGGCGAGCACCCCACCCTGGTCGCGGGCGACGGTGCAGATGTCCATGAACCCGAGGTGCGTCACCCCGCTCAGCTCGGCGTATCGGCGGGGGGCGGGCAGCGCCCGTGCTGCGGCGCGCACCCGGTCGACCGGCGCGATCGCGTCCTCGGTCCCGGCGATGAGCAGGGCGGGGACCGACGGCGGTGGGCTCTGGGCCACCGGGGCGGCCATGGCGACGTAGGTGCGCACCCGAGGATCGGCGGCGGCCCGGATCGCTGCCGAGCCGCCCGCCGAATGGCCGACGACGGCGACGCGGGCCGGATCGAGCAGGGTCGCGCCGGGCAGGTCGCTACCGGGTTGCGTCCAGGCGTCGATCATGGCGAGGAGGTCCTCGACGTCGGAGGGTTGGCCGATCGATCCGAAGCTCCCGGCCAGCACGGCGGCCAGGTTCCGTGAGCGGTGCTCGGGGGACACGACCACGTAGCCCCACGACGCCAGCCCGACGGTGAGGAAGCTCGACTGGGTGGCGTAGCCGGCCAGGCCGTGGCTGAACACCACCAGCCCGGCGCGTTCGCCGCCGGTGGCCACCGGCGCGTCCCGCCCGGCGGCCATGGTGACCGTCGTGCCGGTCAGGCTCTCGAGCTTGGGCCGCTCCGCGGCGGGCAGCGCGTCGCGCAGGTCGTAGGAGGCCGTGGCCGCGGCGGGGGCCGCGGCCGGATACCAGACGGTGACCGGGCGGCCGGCGACCGTGAGGTCCCGCACACCGACCGAGGCCGGCCCCGGTCCGTCGAATCGGGGTACCGACGGGACCGCGGTCGTGGTGGTCGCAGTCGCTTCCGTCGTGGCCGTCGTCGCGCCGGTGGCCGGCGTGGTGCCGGCGGTCGTCGCTGCGGTCACGGCCGTGCTCGCCGGGACGTCCCCGTCGGCGCAGGCGATCGGGATCGTGCCGAAGCAGAGGACCGCCAGTGCGCTCGGGAGGGTTCGCCCTCGACGGCCGATCCGATGCATCGAGCCGAAGCGTCCCACGCGTGGGGGCGCCGCGTCGCACCCGGATCGCCCGGGTGGATCGGGCCGATGAACGGCGGTCGATTTCGCCACCGAATGGTCGGGGCTCGCTCAACTGCGCCGGACCTCAACCGATAGCCCATCTGTCGGGTGGTTCGGCCCGGCACCCCTAGTGACCTTCGAGAGGCACGAGCGCATGGAAGACATGGATGAAGTGGTCCAGGAGTTCCTCGTGGAGAGCCGCGAGAACCTGGACCGCCTCGATCGAGAGTTCGTCGAACTGGAGAACGACCCGACGTCACGGCCGTTGCTGGCGAGCATCTTCCGCACCATCCACACGATCAAGGGCACCGCAGGGTTCCTCGGGTTCGACAAGCTGCAGTCGGTCACGCACGTCGGCGAGAACCTCCTGAGCCTGCTGCGCGACGGCTCGCTCGGGGTCACCAGCGAGCGCACGAGCACGCTGCTGCGCATGGTCGACGCCATCCGGGCGATGCTCGACTTGATCGCCGACCACGGCGCCGACGGCGACGAGCCGTACCTCGAGCTCATCGAGGAACTGACCGCGCACTGTCAGGGCGCCGGCAAGCGCGGGTCGGCCTACGCCGAGGCCGCGGCACCGGTCGTGCCGGTCGTCGAGGCCCTCGCAGACCACGAGCCCGCCGTCGTACCGGTGCGTGTCGAACCGATGGTGGCCGTGCCCGAACCGGTCCCGGCCGAACCGGTCCCGGCCGGGCCGGTCGTCGAGGCCACCGCGGTTCCGTTCGGCGAGCCCGCCCCGGCGGCGTCTCGGGCCGAGGCCGACCATCCCAAGGCGAACGACCACCCGGGCGAGCACGTTCGTTCCGGTGGCGGTGACACCTCGATCCGGGTCGACGTCAAGTTGCTCGACCAGCTCATGAACCTCGTCGGGGAGCTCGTGCTCGCCCGAAACCAGATCCTGCAGTTCGCCGGCCAGCAGGAGGATCCGGCGCTCGCCGCCACCTCCCAGCAGCTCAACCTGATCACGACCGAGCTGCAGGAGGGGGTCATGAAGACCCGCATGCAGCCCATCGG
>JBILVB010000175.1:0-7557 GCA_044370695.1 Acidimicrobiales bacterium
CTGCGGTGGTCGCACGCCGCTGGTGAAGACCGATCTGGCTGGTGTGGCGGCCCGGATCGGAGGGATGGGGGTACGCCCGGATGAGGAAGCAGCCATCGATCGACGGCAGCAGTTGGACGTTGGGGAGCAGCCAGTACGCCGGCAGCGTGGCCACGGCGATGTTCCACTCCGAACGTGGCAGCTCTCGCATCTGGTCGATCGCCCGGCGGCAGAGCACGAACCGGTGGTTGCGGCCGAAGGTGGCGTAGCACGACACGTTGCCGTGGAACCCGAGGCTGAGTGTGTTCTGGTGGAGGGCCGGGAAGTGGTACGTCTCGCCGAACGTGTCGATGGCGAGCTTGAAGTTGCAAGCGACGTCGTAGGTGTCGCGCTCGGCGCAGTACAACTCGTCGAGCCGCCAGTGGTCGAGCTCGTCGGCCAGCTCAGGGGTGAGCAGGTCGTCGACGTCGATCGAGCCGTTCGGGTCGGGGTGCACCCACAGCAATCCGTAGCGTTCGACCGCCGGCAGACGGATCAGTCCGTGGCAGTCGTCGTCGATCTGGCCGAAGTGGTCACGCTTGGGCAGACCGACCAAGGCACCATCGACGCCGTAGCTCCAATTGTGGAACGGGCAGGTGAACCGTCGAGCCTCGCCCCGCACGTCGTCGACCAGCCGTGCACCGCGGTGGCGACAGGCGTTCACCATCGCCACGAACGAGCCGTCGGCGGTGCGAGCGGCGATGATCGGCATGCCGAAGTCGTCGACCGTCATGAACGAACCCGGTTCGGGCAGATCGCCGGAGAGGCCGATCATCTGCGGGTGGCTCGAGAAGAAGGCAGCCCACTCGCGGGCTGCGAGATCGGGATCGACGTAGACCGCCGTGGGGTTGCGACGTAACCCGCCGGCATCGACGTTCACCCCGGCATCAACATGATGTCTCGTCAAGAGCGCGCGACCGCACCCTCGCCGAGCCTGCGAGAACGCAACAAGGTCAAGCGCCGCAACGCCATCCTCGACGCAACCCTCGAACTCCTGCGCACGTTCCCGCTCGCCGAGGTGTCGATCGAGCGCATCGCTGCGCAGGCGGAGGTCGCCCCGGCCACCGTCTACAACCTCGTCGGCTCGCGCAGCGAGCTGTTGCTGGCGTGCGTCGACCGTGTCGTCGAACAGCTCGTCGAGGCCCTCGTTCGGATCGACCCGGCCGACGACCCGATCGCCGCCGCGATCGCCGTCGTCGAGCAATCGAGCGAGGCCTTCATCGCCGACGGTCACGCGTTCCGCCAGATCGTCGGCGCACTGCGCGACGTCGCGGGGACCGGATCGGTGCTGGCGATCGATCCGGCGCAGCTCCAGATCGCTGCGATGCGGGCAGCGCAACAGCACGGGATCGTCCGCAGCGACATCGACCCCGCCGCAGCAGGCCGCCAGATCTACCTCTCCTACAACGGTGCACTGTTCGCATGGGCGGCCCTGCGGCTCA
Organism: Acidimicrobiales bacterium; assembly: GCA_044370695.1. Classification (GTDB taxonomy): domain Bacteria; phylum Actinomycetota; class Acidimicrobiia; order Acidimicrobiales; family Ilumatobacteraceae; genus JBEIFW01. Next base: position 1,461 of record JBILVB010000175.1, read on the forward strand.
CCGACGACGGCTTCCGGCTCGCCGTCCGACACGGGCTCTGGACGGTGCTCGCTGCGGTCGCGAGCGACACCCACCGACCCGACTTCCTCGATCGCCTCCGCACGACCGGCCCCCAGCTCACGGCTGCGGGCTACGGCAGCGACGAGCGGCACGACCCTCGGGCCGACGCTGCGGCCGGGCGTGCCGCCACGCCACGGCCCACGCCATCTCCCTGATTCCACCCGGGGTCGCGATGCCGACGAAGACACGGCCGTAGCTGCCCCCGGTGGTCTCGCGAAGCAGACCGAGCGTCGCCAGGCGGGGCTGAGTTTCGGTGCCCCTGCCGCTCACCGGGGTTGCCCGATCAGCAAGGCTTGACCCATGACCTCGACGGACCGGGCCGACGGCGGGCGGATCGAACGACTCGTCGGTGTCTACGACGCCGACGGCACCTGGCGTGGGGAGCTTGCGTATTGGATCGGGGCCCGGCTGGGCCGGCGCCACTGCTCGCTGTGTTCGATCACTCACGGCTCGGTTCGTGTGCGCCCGGAGTGGGTGGCATGCGCTGCGGGTCTGCCGGTCGAGTTCGTCACCTTCCACCGTGACGACCAGCCTGACGCGGTCCGAACCGCCGCTCGCGGCGGTACACCGGTGGTGGTGGCCACGACCGATCGGGGCGAGGTCCTACTCCTCGGACCCCAGGAACTCGAGGCCTGCGACGGGTCGGCCGAGCGGCTCGTCGAAGCGATCGAGGCTGCGGTGGCGCGGTGCGGCCTCGATTGGCCCGCACCCGAGCCGACCCCCTGAAGGCGTGGGCCCGTCGCAGGCCCGGTCGCCGGACCCGATGTAGAGCGAGCCGGTGCACGACGGGACCGCCAGGCCATCGTCTGCTTCGAGCCTGCATCGCTGCAATCTCGCGCAGCTGCGCAGGGCGCGCGTCAGTCCATGCGGAGGCCACCGTCGACGTTGAGGGTCTGGCCGGTCACGTAGCTCGCATCGTCGCTCACGAGGAACGCCACGGCCGCCGCCTGCTCGTCGACATGGCCCTGGCGTCCCAGCGGGATCCGAGAGATCGCTCCCTTGCGCGGGGCCTCGGCCGGGAGGCCGAACCGGGCCGCCGTGCGGCCGAAGGTGCCGTCCATCATGTCGGTGTCCGTCGAGCCCGGGCACACGCAGTTCACCCGGATGCCGAACGGCGCCAGTTCGACGGCGAGCTGCTGGGTGAGCCCGATGACCGCCCACTTGCTGGCGCAGTACGCCCCGTAGTTCGCCAGGCCCTGGCGGCCCGCCATCGACGAGATCGTGACGATGGAGCCACCGCGCCCGGCGTCGCGGATCACCCGGCCGGCGGCCTTCGTGACGAGATAGACGCCGTGGAGGTTGACGTCCACCGTCGAGTACCAGGTGTCGTCGTCCATGTCGAGCACCGGTGCGGCACCGGCCTCGGACGGCACGCCGGCGTTGTTGACGACGATGTCGACGCGCCCGAACCGCTCGACGGTGGCGTCGACCATCGCCTGCACTTGGGCCCGGTCGGTCACGTCGCAGTCGAGGCCGAGCGCACCCCGGCCGAGCGCGTCGATCTCTGCGGCGACCGAGGCCACCCCGCGCCAGCTCTCGGCCTGCTCGTGGGCCGGGTACGCCGACACCGGCCGGGCCAGCCCCGACACGACCACGTCGCAGCCCTCCTCGGCGAGGCGCAGGGCGATGGCGCGGCCGATGCCGCGCTTTCGGGCGGCCCCGGTGACGAGTGCGACCTTGCCGGCGAGTCCCCTCATGTCCGGGGCCGGAACGTGAGCCGCAGTTGCTTGAGCCCGTGCAGGACGTAGCTCGGCTCGTACTCGAGGGACTCGACCGGAACGGCGATGCGGATGTCGTCGAGCCGCTCGAGGAGGGTCTCGATGGCGATGCGGCCCTCGGCCCGGGCCAGCGCGGCGCCGAGGCAGTAGTGCTCGCCGTGCCCGAAGGCGAGGTGCTTCATGGCGTTGGTCCGGGTGGGGTCCGCGGCCTCCGGCGATGCGAAGGTCTTGTCGTCCCGGTTGCCGGCGGCGTAGACGACCATCAGATGCGACCCGGCCGCGATCGGGACGCCGCCGACCTCGGTGTCGGTGGTGGCCATCCGGTACAGACCCTGCACCGGGGCCTCGAGCCGGAGGGCCTCCTCGACGTAGCCCGGGATCAGCGACGGGTCGTCGCGCAGGCGTTCCATCAGCTCGGGCTGTTCGCACAGGATCCGTACCGAGGATGCGATCAGCTTGGTGGTCGTCTCGTTGCCGGCGACCATGAACTGGCTGAACATCGCCAGCATCTCGTCGTCCCGCAACGGTTCGCCGTCCAACCGGGCCTCGACGACGTCGGTGATGAGATCGGCCTTCGGCTCGACCCGACGCTGGTCGACCTTGCCCTGCATGTACTCGAAGAACGCCATCTGCGACATGAGCAGCGAGCGGAACTGGTCCTTGCTCATGTTGTGGTTGCCGATGGCGGCGACGAAGTCGTCGGACCAGTGCTTGAACTTCGGCAGGTCGTCGTCGGCGACGCCGAGACATTCGGCGATGATCGTGAGCGGCAGCAGCACCCCGAACTCGTGGACGAGTTCGACTTCGCCGCGGTCGATGAAGGCGTCGACGAGGGCGTTGGCCACCGCACGGATGCGCGGCTCGAGGGCCTTGACCTTGGGCGGCGTGAAGGCCCGGTTGACCAACTTTCGCTGGCGGGCATGGTCGGGCGGGTCGGCGTTGAGGAGCACCCGGGCGCCACCGCGCAGTCCGGCGAGGCGCTTCGCGAGCTCGGGGTCGTCGGCGAGCAGCGCCATCAGCGTCTCTTGCTGCTGGCGGGCCAGTACCGGGCCGGTCGGCATCAGCGACGAGAACGTCTCGGGGTGGCGCGCGATCGTGCAGATGTCCTCGTACCGCGTGACCACGTAACACTCGATCTCGGGAACCCAGGCGACGGGCTCCTGGGTTCGCAGCGCATCGAACACCGGATACGGGCAGCGCAGCGCCTCCGGGTCGAGCGAGAACAGACGGACGGCATCCCCCAACACCTGGCTCATGCCCGCAGCGTAGGGGGCGGCGCCGGGCGATCCGCCAGCGGGCCGGGCCGGCGCCGGTTCGATGCGTTGGGTGGGCGTGCGGCGCCCGGGGCATGCTGCAGACATGGGACGCGCCTACGACGAGATCACCCCGGCGATCGCCGAGTGGTTGGGCGCCCAGCACCTGTTCTTCGTGGCGACCGCGCCGCTCGACGGCGACGGCCGCGTGAACCTGTCACCGAAGGGCCATGACACGTTCCGGATCCTCGATCGCCGCCGGGTGGCGTACCTCGATCTCACCGGGTCGGGCATCGAGACGGTCGCACACGTGCGCGAGAACGGGCGCATCACCTTGCTGTTCTGCGGGTTCGAAGGGCCACCCCGCCTCGTGCGCATCTACGGGCGGGCCCGGCCGGTCGTGCCTGGCGACGACGGCTGGGAGGCGCTGGTCGCCCGGTTCGGCGCGCACCGCGGGGCGCGCGCCGTGATCGACGTCGACGTGCGCGACGTGCGGGACTCCTGCGGCTACAGCGTTCCGTTGATGGCCTACCAGGGCGAGCGCGATCGGCTCGTCGAGTGGGCCTCCCACCGCTCGGACGACGAACTCGTCGAGTACCGGCGTACCAACAACGCCACCTCCCTCGATGGCCTCGAGGGCCTCGACGGCCCCGGTGCGCCCGAAGCTCGCAGCGGAAGGGATCGGTCCTGACGGCCCGGCGGGTGTTCGATCAGAAGAAGGTCGTGGCCGTCGCGTTCGTCGCCGGGCTGTTCATGGACATCCTGGACACGACGGTGGTCAACGTTGCCCTTCCCTCGCTCGCGCGGGACTTCGACGTGACGACCAGCGGCATCGAATGGGTGGTCACCAGCTACCTGCTGAGCCTCGCGCTGTGGATCCCGGCCTCGGGCTGGCTGGGCGACCGGTTCGGCACGAAACGGATCTTCCTGTTCGCCCTGGTGGTGTTCACCCTCGCCTCGGCGCTGTGCGGCCTGGCCTGGAGCCTTCCGTCGCTCGTGGCGTTCCGTGTTCTGCAGGGGGTCGGTGGAGGCATGCTCACCCCGGTGGGCACGGCGATGCTCTACCGGGCCTACCCCCCGGCCGAGCGGGCCCGAGCCAGTGCGGTGCTGTCGACGGTGACCGTGTTGGCCCCTGCCGTCGGGCCGGTGCTCGGTGGGTTCCTCGTCGAGAAGGCCAGTTGGCGCTGGATCTTCTTCATCAACCTCCCCGTGGGTGTCTTCGCCGTGGCGTTCGCCGCGCTGTTCCTGACCGAGCATCGCGAACCGCGTGCCGGCCGGTTCGACCTGCCGGGGTTCGTGCTCAGCGGCCTCGGTCTGGCGCTGATCCTGTACGGCTTGGCCGAGGGACCGCAGAAGGGATGGGGAAGCGGGATCGTGATCGCGTCACTCGCAGCCGGGGTGGTCGCCGTCGTGCTTCTCGTCGTCGTCGAACTCCGACAGCCCGAACCGATGCTCGACCTGCGGCTCCTGGCCGATCGCAGCTTCCGTACGCCGAACCTCGTGTCCTTCGCGGCGTTCTCGGGTTTGATCGGCGTGCTGTTCCTGCTCCCGCAGTTCCTCCAAGGGCCGCGCGGGCTGAGCCCGATCGAATCGGGTCTGGCCACGTTCCCGCAGGCGCTCGGGGTGATGATGCTCAGCCGGTTCGTGGGCACCCGCTTCTACCCGGTGATCGGCCCTCGGCGGCTGGCCGCCGCCGGGATGCTCGGCGTTGCCGTCATCACCTGCGGGTTCCTGCTCGTCGACCTCGGGACGAGCGCGTGGTGGATCCGTTCGCTCATGTTCGCGCGCGGTCTCGCGATCGCCTGCGTGTTCATCCCGGTGCAGGCCGCCGCGTTCGCTCGGATCGAGCCGGCCCGCTCGGGACGGGCGTCGTCGCTGTTCCAGGTGCAGCGCCAGACCGCGGCTGCGGTCGGTGTGGCGGTGCTCGCCACCGTGCTCGCCTCCCGCCTCACGGCGAACACGCCGGCCGGAGCGACCCCGGGCCAGCTGGCGCAGGCCTACACCTCGGCGTTCCACGAGTCGATCGCCGTGGCGGCGGTGCTCGCGTTCCTCGGGGTCCTGGCGGCGCTGTTCCTGCGCGACGCCGACGCGGCCCCGACGATGCGTCCCCGGGCGGCCGCGCATCGTCGGGGCGGCGGCGCCGAGGTCCGCTGACAGCACAGCGACCGCACCGAACGATCCGGGGGCGACGGCGCGTATCGCCTCGAGGAAGACCGCCGGCCTGCGCGCGAGGGCCGACCGCTCCACGTCGACGGGCAGGTCGCCCCACGCCCCAGCGGCGCCGGGTGGTCGAACTCGGCGAGGGTTCCGGCCCCGTCCCGGTGCCGCGTACCCTGCGGGGCATGGCCGACGCCCCCTCCTGCATGATCACCGGTGACACCGTCGGCACCGAGGACATCCTCACCGCCGAGGCCCTGGCCCTCGTCGCCGCGATGCACGCCGCGCACGACGACGCCCGCCTCGCCCTGCTCGGGCGCCGGGCCGAGCGGGCCGCCGCGTTCCGCTCCGGCGCCCGTCCCGGCCTGCTGCCCGAGACTGCGGCGATCCGCGACGGCGCCTGGTCGGTGCGGCCGGCCCCGCCCGACCTGGCCGACCGGCGGTGCGAGATCACCGGGCCCTCCGAACGCAAGATGATGATCGGCGCCCTCAATTCCGGCGCCCGGGTGTTCCTGTCCGACGTCGAAGACGCCCTGTCGCCGTCGTGGGCGAACGTCGTCGACGCCCAGCGCAACATCCGCGACGTGGCCGACCGCACGATCCGCTTCGAGCGTCCCGACGGCAGCGTCGATCGGCTCGGCGCCCGGATCGCCACCCTGGTGATGCGGCCCCGGGGCCTCCACATGGTCGAGCGCCGAGCGCTGGTCGGGGACCGGTCGCCGTCGGCGTCGCTGTTCGACGTGACGCTCGCCGCCCACCACTCGGCGCAGCGGTTCCTCGACCGCGGCAGCGGGCTGTACCTCTACCTGCCGAAGATGGAATCGCATCACGAGGCCGCGTGGTGGGACACCGTGCTCGCCGATCTCGAACGCCGCGTCGGTCTGCCGCACGGGTCGATCCGGGTGACCG
>JBILVB010000176.1:0-7542 GCA_044370695.1 Acidimicrobiales bacterium
GGGTTCGCCGCCGCACTGGGCGTGATCGAGCCGGTCACGAGTCCCACCTTCACCCTGGTGCGCACCTACGAGGCCGGCGCGTTGTTGCTCCACCATCTCGACGTCTACCGCCTCGACCACCTCGGCGAGTTCGACGATCTCGCCATCGGCGAGCTGCTCGACGACGACGCCGTCACCGTCATCGAGTGGGGCGACGCCGTGGCGTCCCGCCTGCCGATCGATCGTCTCGAGGTGCGGCTCTCGTACGCCGCTCCCGAAGATGCCGACACGGCCCGACTGATCCAACTGGCCCCGTCGGGTCGGCGCTGGGCGGCTCGGGAAACGGCGCTCGCCGAGGCCGTCACCCTGTGGGGCCTGCAGTGGGCCGAGGACCGCGGCGAATGTTGATCCTCGGTATCGAAACCGCCACGGCCCGAGTGGGCTGTGCGATCGGCGGCCACGAGGGGGTGCTCGGGCTCAACGAGACCACCCGAGGCCGACGCCACGCGGAGCTGCTCGCCCCCGAGATCGAGGTGTTGTGCCGGCAGGCCGACGTCCGGCTCGACGAGATCGGCTGCATCGCCGTCGACGTCGGGCCGGGCTTGTTCACCGGGCTGCGGGTGGGAATGGCGACGGCCAAGGCGCTGGCTCACGCGCTGCGGGTCCCGATCATCGGGATCCCCAGCCTCGATCTGCTGGCGTTCCCCGTCCGGCGCTCGCCGAAGCTGATCGCCGCCGTGATCGATGCCCGCCGTGGCGAGGTGTTCTGGGCGCTCTACCGCGCCGTGCCGGGCGGTGTTCAGCGGGTGAGTCCCTACACGGTCGGTACCCCGGCGGACCTGGTGGCCGACCTGCTCGTCACCAACGAGGACACGCTCGCGATCGGCGACGGTGCGCTGCGCTACCGGCGAGAGCTCGAGGACGGCCCCCGGATCGAGTTCGCCGAGCAGTTCCTCTCCCACCCGTCGGCGGCCCCGCTCGTGCAACTCGCCCACGCCCGGGCGTTGCGGGAGGACTGGACCAGTCCCGAGAAGCTCGAGCCGCTCTACCTCCGCAAGCCGGACGCCGAGATCAACTGGATCACACGCGACGGGCGACACCGAGGATGAGGGGGCGGCGATGAAGGTGCTCGGGGCCCCGGTCGAGCCGTCGGAGCTGACGGTGCGCATCGTGCCGCTGCGCCGGCGTCACCTTCGCCGCGTGTTGCGCATCGAGCGGCAGGTGTACCCGAAGCCCTGGACGCCCGGGGTCTTCCAGGGCGAGCTCGGGATCGTGGACGGCACCCGGCAGTACGTCGGTGCGTGGGTCGGACGTACGCTCGTCGGGTATGCCGGTTTGATGCGAACCCTCGACGAGGGTCACGTCACCAACATCGCCGTCGACCCGGGGTGGCACCGCCACCATGTCGGCACCCGCTTGCTGTGCACCCTCGCGTGGTGGGCTCGTGCCAACGGTTGTACGGCGCTCACCCTCGAGGTCCGGGTGTCGAACGCTGCGGCGCAGGCGATGTACCGACGCTTCGGATTCGCGCCCGCCGGGATCCGGCAGCGGTACTACGAGAACACGGAGGACGCGATCGTCATGTGGGCGCACGACGTCGACGGGCCGGAGTACGGCGAGCGGCTCGACGCGCTGCTGGCCGGTGTCCCAGGCCCGACGCAGTGGGCCGACGGCGTGCGGGGCGAGCGCTGATGCGCACGGTCGTGCCGGACGCCTCCACCGTCGTGCTGGGCATCGAGACGAGCTGCGACGAAACCTCGGCCGCCGTGGTGCTCGGGGGTGGCGACGTGCTGTCGATGGTGGTGTCGTCGCAGGTCGACCTCCATGCCCGTTACGGCGGGGTCGTGCCCGAGATCGCGAGCCGGGCCCACCTCGAGTTGCTCACGCCCGTCGTCGCCCAGGCCATCGTCGAGGCCGGGATCGCCGAGCATCGCATCGACGCGGTCGCAGCGACCACCGGCCCCGGATTGATCGGTGCCTTGCTCGTCGGGGTCTCGGCCGCCAAGGCGTACTCGCTCGTGTGGGACGTGCCCTTCGTGGGGGTGAACCACCTCGAGGCCCATCTCTACGCGAGCTTCCTCGAGGAACGGCGGCTGTCGTTCCCGCTCGTGGTGCTGCTCGTCTCCGGGGGGCACACGATGTTCGTGGCCATGGAAGGCCACGGCCGCTACCGGGTGCTCGGGCAGACCATCGACGACGCCGCCGGCGAGGCCTTCGACAAGGTCGCGCGCTTCCTCGGGCTCGGGTATCCGGGTGGTCCGGCCATCGATCGGCTCGCCATGGAGGGCGATCCGACGGCGATCGCGTTCCCCCGGGCGATGCTCGACGAGGGACTCGACGTGTCGTTCTCCGGACTGAAGACGGCGGTCATCTCCTACGTCCGCAAGCATCCCGATGCGGCGGCGGCCGACGTCGCGGCGTCGTTCCAGGCCGCGGTCGTCGACGTTCTGGTCGCGAAGGCGCGCCGAGCGGCGCGGTCCGTCGGCGCGCGGGCGATGGCGCTCGGGGGTGGGGTGGCGGCCAACTCGTCGTTGCGGGAGGCGTTCCTCGATGCCTGCGCAGCCGACGGCATCCACGGCTTCCTGCCGGGCCGGGCGATGTGCACGGACAACGCTGCGATGATCGCCGCCGCCGGCTGGCACCGGTTGCGCCTCGACGGCCCGCATCCGCTCGATACGGGCGCCGACCCGAACCTGTCGCTGCCGACTGCGCTCTGAGCGGAGTCCCAGGAGCCTCCCAGCTCGACCTGGGAGGCTGGCAGCGATGACGGTGTCGACGGCGGCCAGTCGGTTCCGGGCGCGGGGACGTCGCCATGTCGTTGCGGTGCCGATCCTGCTGGTGGCGGGGATCGCGAACGGCTGGGCGCTCACCGACGCCGGGTGGGGGAATGCGTACTACGCGGCCGCCGTGCGCTCGATGGCGTCGAGCTGGCACGACTTCCTGTACGCCAGCTTCGACCCGGGCGGGTTCGTGTCGGTGGACAAACCGCCGCTGTCGCTGTGGGTCCAGGTGGTGTTCACCACCGTGTTCGGGTACCGACCGTTGGCGGTGCTGCTGCCGGGAATGCTGGCCGGGACAGCGGCGGTGGCGCTGGTGTACGTCGGGGTGGCCCGGGTGTGGGGTCGTACCGCTGCCGTGGTCGCCGCCGCCGCGTTGGCCGTCACCCCGATCAGCGTGATGGTCGCTCACTCGAACAACACCGATGCGGTGCTCGTGTTGGTGATGACGACGGCGGCGGTGGCCGCAGTGCAGGCCGTGCACTCGGGCCGTCTCCGGTGGTTGGTGGCCGCGGCGGCCATCGGTGGATCGGCCGTCACCGCCAAGATGCTCGCCGGGGTGCCGGTGCTGCCGGGCATCCTGGTCGCGTACGTGTGGTGCGCCCCGAGGTCGTGGCGGGTGCGCCTCGGGCACGCAGCCGTCGGTGCGTCGGTGATGACGGTGGCGGCGCTGTGGTGGTTCGTGCTGGTCGACCTGACCCCCGCTGATGCCCGCCCCTACGTCGGGTCGAGCCCGACGAACTCGGCGTTCCAGTTGGCGTTCGAGCGCAACGGGGTCAACCAGGTCGAAGGGACGATGGGTCCCGGCCCGGGTGGGGCGATCGGTCCCTACGGTCGCCCGGTGCCGGGTGCGGCGATACCGGGTGCGCCGACACCCGGTGCGCCGACACCCGGTGCGGCGCCGGGCGGGCCACCACCCGGTGTGGTCCCCGGGGCGGCAGCGCGTCCCGGCGGCGCGGGCGGGCCTGGTGGCCCGGGTGGCCTCGGCTTCGGCGGCGGCGATCCGGGCGCGCTGCGGCTGCTCAACACCGAACTCGGCGGTCAGGCCGGGTGGCTGTTGCCGTTCGGACTGATCGGGTCGGTGGGCCTGCTGTGGTCGTTGGGCGTGCGCCCGTCGGCCCGGCTCGGGGCGCTCGTGGTGTTCGGTGGCTGGTTCGCCGTCGCAGCCGGTGCGTTCTCGGTCACGAAGGGGATCGTGCACCCGTACTACCTGGCCAGCGTCGGGCCGCCGCTGGCCGCATTGGTCGGCATGGCGGTCGGGTCGTGGCGGACGGACCTGGCGGAGCGGCGCTGGCGAGCGATGCTGTTACCGGTGGCGCTCGTCGCCACGGCAGGGGGGCAGTGGGCGATTCTCGACCCGGTCGGGTGGTCGCGGTGGCTGCGTCCCGCCGTCGCCGTCGCAGCTGCGATGGCGACGCTCGTGGTGGCGGTGGTGTGGCTGCGCCGAGCCGGCCCTCGTGCAGTGCTCGGCGCAGTCGGGGTGGTGGCGACGGTGCTGCTCGTCGCGCCGGCACTGTGGACCCGGGCGGCGCTGGCCGCCGGGGTGAACGGCCCGCTGCCGTTCGCCTACCCGACGACGGTGCGCGCCGGGGCGCCGGCGGGGGCGGCGCCCGCCGGCGGGGTGGTGCCCAACGGGGGGTTCCGATTCGCGTCCGGCGACACGGGTGCCCTGGTCGAGTACTTGCGAGCCAACCGCGGCGAGGCACGGTGGCTGGTGGCGGTCGAGAGCGCCGCGCCGGCCGAGCCGTTCATCATCGGATTCGGGGAGCCGGTCATGGCCATGGGTGGGTTCTCCGGGAGCGATCCCATCCTCACCGTGGCGTCGCTGCAACAGCTGATCGACGGTGGTCGGGTGCGGTTCTTCTGGCTCGCGGCCGGGGGTGGCGCCGGGCGGGGCGGTCCCGGAGGCGGTCCCGGGGGCGGTCCCGGGGGTACGGGCCGTCTTTCGGGTGTGGTGGCGCGCTCGTGCCCGGTCGTGCCGCCGACGCAGTGGGAGGGGCCGGCGCGCCCGGCGGGCACCGCCGGGCAGGCGCCGTTCCCCGGTGGCCCGACGGCGAGCCCGTTCGCGCTGCGTGACTGCCGGGGGGTTCGGCTGACGGGCTGAGGCCTGGAAGGATCGGACCATGAGCGCGCCGACCGTGGAGACCGTGTCGGGCCGGCTGTCGGGCCGGACCCGTGACGGCGTCATCCTGTTCGCCGGCATCCCGTATGCCGCAGCGCCGGTCGGCGAACGCCGTTTCGCCGCCCCCGATCCGCATCCGGGGTGGAGCGGCTCGCGGGATGCGTCGAGCTTCGGCCGGGTGGCGCCGCAGGGGGTGGGCGCCACCGAGGCGATGGCCGGGGGTGGGCCGCCCGACTGGTCGGAGGACTGCCTGTTCCTCAACGTCCAGACCCCTGCCTGCGATGCCGGGCGCCGTCCGGTGCTGGTGTGGATCCACGGCGGTGGGTTCACCTCGGGCGCCGGCTCGATCCCCTGGTACGACGGGTCGGCGTTCTGCCGCAACGGTGACGTCGTCGTGGTGACGATCACCTACCGGCTCGGCGCCTTCGGGTTCCTGCACGTCGAGGGCGGCGATGCGAACCCCGGGCTCGCCGATCAGGTGGCTGCGCTCGCCTGGGTGCGGGACAACATCTCGGCCTTCGGCGGCGACCCCGGCAACGTGACCGTCTTCGGGGAGTCGGCCGGAGGCATGTCGGTCGGCACCCTGCTCGCCGTGCCGGCTGCGCAGGGTCTGTTCCACAAGGCGATCCCGCAATCCGGCGCAGCCCATCACACGCAGAGCCCGGAACGGGCCCGCGAGGTGACGGAGCGGATCGAGTCCCGCCTCGGGGTGCGGGGAGCCGAGGGCCTGCGCGCCGTGCCCGCCGCAGCGTTGCTCGAGGCGCAGCTGGCCGTGGCGGTCGAGGTGGCGCAGGCTCGTGCTGCGGCGAGCGAGGACACCGGACTCGCGTTGCCGTTCTGCCCGGTGGTCGACGGGGCGTTCCTGCCGGAGGCACCGCTCGACGCGATCCGGGCCGGTCGGTCGGCACCGGTGCCGCTGCTGACCGGCACCAACCGTGACGAGTGGAACCTGTTCGCGCTCATGGGGCGCAGCCCGGTCGACGAGGAGGCCCTGCTGCGCCGTCTGGGCCGTCTGGTCGAGGACCCGCAGGAACTCATGGCCGTATACCGGGAGTCGGCCGACACCGCCGATCACGACGCCGTGTGGTCCGCGGTGATGACCGACCGGGCGTTCCGGATCCCGGCCATCAGGCTCGCCGAGGCCCACGCCCGTCACCGTCCCGACGCCACCTGGCTCTACCAGTTCGACTGGGCCTCGAGCGCGTTCGGCGGCCGGCTCGGCTCGTGCCACGCGCTCGAGATCCCGTTCGTGTTCCACACCCTCGACCGCAAGGGCGTGCGGCTCTTCACCGGTGACGATCCGCCTGCTGCGGTCGCCGGTGCCCTGCACGAGGCGTGGATCTCGTTCGCCCGCAACGGGAATCCGCAGCATGCCGGGATCCCGGCATGGGCGCCCTACGACGAGATCGACCGCACCACGCTCCACGTCGACGTCTCCTGCTCGGTGGTGCGCGATCCGGCGTCGCAACGGCGTGCCGTGTGGGCGGGCCGGCTGTGAGCGGCGGACGCGCCGGCACCGGGCCGCTCGCCGGGATCACGGTGGTGGAGGTCGCCGACATCATCACCGGGCCGCTGTGCGGGGTACTGCTGGCCGAGATGGGCGCCGAGGTCATCAAGGTGGAGACCTACGGCAGCTCGATGTACCGCCGGCACGCCATCTACCGCGACGGCATCCCGCCGCTGTTCTACAACACGAATCGCGGCAAGAAGTCGGTGTGCATCGACGCCAAGACGCCCGAGGGTCGTGCCGTGCTCGGTGACCTCGTCGCGGGGGCCGACGTGCTCCTCACGAACCTGCGACCGGGCAAGCCCGACGGCATCGGCTTGTCGTACGAGTCGGTGCGGGCCCGCAACCCGCGGGTCGTCTACACGCACATCACCGGCTTCGGCGACGACGGGCCGTACGCGTCGTTGCCCACGTGGGATTTCGTGATCCAAGGGGTGCTCGGGATGGTCGACTACCAGACCGACCCGGTGGCGGGGACGATGGACGTGAACCGGCAGGTGATCGTCGACAAGTCGACGGCGTACACCGCCTGCCAGGCGGTGCTCGGTGCGCTGTTCGCCCGGGAGCGCACCGGCGAGGGCCAGTTCGTTCAGGTGACGATGGCCGAGGCGGGCCTGGCGTTCTTCTGGTGCGACGCACTGTCGGCCAAGCACACCCTGCCCGAGCGGACCCTCCCGTTCGACGTGAAGGACGCCTACCGGGTGTACGCCACCGCCGACGGCCACGTGGTGACGATGCCGACGGTGACCCCGTTCGAGCGGGTGGCGTTGGCGCTGGACCGGCCGGAGTGGTTGGTCGACGAGCGGTTCACCGACCCGGCGACGTTCCTGGAGCACATGACCGAGGCGTTGGCGTTGTACGCCACCGCGTTCGCATCGTTCACCACCGACGAGGTGATGGCCCGCTTCGCCGAGCACGACGTGCCGCTCGGCCGGGTGAACACCCGGGACGAGATGCTGCGGGATCCGCAGATCGTGCACATGGGGGCCGTGATCGAACGCGACCACGTCGCCCCGGTGGGCCCGGCCCTTCAGCCGGTGCCACCGTGGCGGTTCGCAGCGACACCGGCGGAGCCGACCGACCGCATCGCGCTGCTCGGTCAGGACACCCGGTCGGTGCTGGCCGAACGCCTCGGCCTCGACGACGCCGAACTCGAC
>JBILVB010000044.1:0-23856 GCA_044370695.1 Acidimicrobiales bacterium
GGCAAGGAGATCCACGCGCCCGAGCCGGCCACCCGGCGGCGATGCGGCTACCCCGGCCCGGTCGTCGACCACGCCGAGGCGATCGCGGCGTACAAGGCCCGCAACGCCGGTCGGCGCTGACCCGCCCCCGTCGGGGGGCAGGGGTCAGCGGCGGCGGTCGGCCACGCACTCGACGGTGATGCCGCCCCGGGGCCGCTGGGTGAGCGTCACCGTCACGCGGGCCGGCGCGGCGGTCGCCAGGATCTCGTCGGCGATCTCGCAGGCCAGCGCCTCGGCGAACACGCTGCGGTCCCGGAAGCCCCACAGGTAGAGCTTCAGCGACTTCGACTCGACGCACCGGCCGTCGGGTTCGTACTCGATCACCACCCGGGACAGATCGGGCTGGTTCGTGACCGGGCACATCGAGGCAACCTCGTCGGTGAAGAAGCGTACGAGCGTGCAACCGGGCGGCGCGGGGAACGTCTCGACGTGGGCTACCGGGTGTCGCACGGTTCGGCCCAGCAGGGTGAGGTGATCGGTCGGCACGGGTTCCATGGGGGAGAACAGTCTGGCGCGGCCGATACCGTGCCGGCGTGCCGATGCCGCCGCCCGTGGCCCCCGAGGCCGTCGTCGATCACGTCGGCCCCGGGGCCGACGTGATCGTGCCGCTGTCCAACGGCGAACCCGTCGCACTGCTCGATGCGCTCGAGGCTGCCGCCGACCGGCTCGAGCGGGTGCGGATCCACCAGATGCACGCCCTGCACGAGCGCCCGTCGATCCGGGGCGAGCTCGGCGATCGGGTCCGCCACGTGTCGTACTTCCTGTCGCCGGTCACGCGCCCCTGGTTCCACCGCGGCACGGTCGAGTTGGTGCCGAACCACTTCAGCGAGATGCGGGAGATCCTGCGCCGGCGCACCACCGACCCGCTCGTGCTGGCCGCAGTCTCCCCGCCGGATCGTCACGGGTACTTCTCGTTGGGGACCAACGCCGATTACGCCGCGAGCTTCATCGGCCGGGCCCGGTTCTTCGTCGAGGCCAACGCCCGCATGCCGCGCACGTTCGGCCGCAACCAGATCCACGTCAGCCAGGTGCTCGGCTGGTGCGAGGTCGACCGCCCGCTCGTCGAGGTGCCGCCACCGCCGATCGACGACGCCGACCGTCGGATCGCGGCGTTCGTCGCCGAACGGATCCCTGACGGAGCCACCGTGCAGACCGGCATCGGCGCGATCCCCAACGCGATCCTGTCGGCGCTGCGCGACCACCGTGACCTCGGCATCCATACCGAACTGCTCAGCGACGGGGTGATCGAGCTGATCGAGTCCGGGGTCGTCACCGGCGTACGGAAGCGCAACAACCGCAACAAGGTCGTGGGAACCTTCGCGCTGGGCACGGCGGTGCTGTACGAGTACCTGCACGAGAACGCGGCGTTCGAGCTGTGGCCGGTCCGCTACGTCAACGACCCCCGGATCATTGCGTCGGAGCCCGGTTTCGTGTCGATCAACGCCACCGTCGCAGTCGACTTCCTGGGCCAGTGCGCGTCGGAGACGATCGCCGGCCGGTACTACTCGTCGTCGGGCGGTCAGGCGGATTTCGCCCGCGGGGCGATGGCGTCCGACGGCGGCCAGGGTTTCATCGTGTTGCACTCCCGCACCGGTGACGGGGTGGCCAAGATCGTCCCCCAGCTGGCCCCGGGAGACGTGGTGACGACGGCGAAGAACACGGTGGACAAGGTCGTCACCGAATGGGGCGTGGCCGAGCTGTGGGGGCGCTCGATCCGCGAGCGAGCCCGAGCGCTCGTCGCAGTCGCTCACCCCGACGATCGGGCGAACTTGCAGGCCGACGCCGAACGCCTCGGCTACTGGTGAGCGCGCCGGCGGCCGGGCGTGGACGTCAGGCGGCGCGCCAGCGGCCGGGTTCGACCTCGACGACCCCGCCGTCGCGCACGAGACGTGCCAGGTGCATGGCGATCGAGCGCCGCTCGACGCCGACGGCGAAGTTCGGCCTGGTCTCGCGGCGGTAGACGATCCCGACCTCGACGAGCTCCTCGAGCTCGCGGGGCTCGGCCAGCAGTTCGAGCAGGCGGGCCTCCCGCCGGCCGATCACCCCGGCGAACGCGTCGAGCTGCGTGAGGAACTCTTCCCGTCCGGTGACGACCCCCTTGTGGTGGAACGTCACGTACCAGCGGGCCTCGATCTCCCGGCACCGGGCCATCGCGCGTTCGAAGTCCTCCAGGTCGCTCCAGTGGTCGCCGTAGTACGGCCCGAACGACGACAGGTCGATGTCGGCGACGAAGAACACTCCGGCCGGCTCGACGAGGAACCCGCAGTGGCCCCGGGTGTGGCCCGGCAGGTGGACCACCTCGACCCGCAGGCCGCCGAGGTGGAACGTCTCGCCGTCGGCGAAGCCGGTGGCGTCGGGCCGGGCGGTGTAGGTGAAGTCGGTGACGATGGTGTGGGCGAGATCCGGGTCGATGTCGGCCGGATCCTCCACGTAGATCCCGAACAGACCCTCGAGGCTGTGCACGCCGGCGAGGTCCTCGTGGTGGGCGTGCACCCTGGCGGCGGGGTAGAGGCCGTGACCGGCGACGTGGTCCTCGTGGGCGTGGCTCACCAGGATCCGGTCCACCGGGCCCGGTGCACCGCCCCGGGCGACGACCGACACCGAGGTGTCGATCAGGAGCGATTCCTCGCTGCCCCGGACGTACAGGGTGTTGCCCGAGGGGTACTTGCCGCCGAGCGATCCGGTCAGGACGGTGACGCCGTCGGTCAGGTGCAGGTCGGTGTCGGTGAAGTCCCCCATGCCCGATACGGTCGTCGCCGGGGACCCACCTGCGCAACCGGAGGACTCGTGACCGAGCGAACCGTCGACATCGTCCGCTTCCACTTCGATCCGCTGTGCCCGTGGTGCTACCAGACCTCGCGGTGGGCGCTGACGCTCGAACGGGCCGGGGCCGTGCGCCTCACGTGGGGCGTGTTCTCGTTGGAGCGCAACAACTTCCCGGCGGAGAAGGGCACGTTCGACCCGGCCCGGGCCCGGGCCTTCCCGGCGTTGCGGGTGGCGGTGGCGCTGCGCGATCGGGTGGGCCAGGATGCCTGCGGGGCGTTCTACGAGGCCATCGGCGAGCGGTACTTCCAGCGCGAGCAGGAGCTCAGCGATCCCGCCGTGCTCACCGCCGCCCTGTCCGACGCAGGGCTCGACCCGGCGTGGCTGGAGCGGGCCACCGGCGACGCCGCCACCCTCGACACGGTGATGGCCGAGCACGAGGAGGTGGTCGAGGCCACCAAGGCCTTCGGCGTGCCGTTCCTGCGCCTCGACGACGGCGCCGGTCCGTCGATCTTCGGCCCGGTGATCTCCAACCCGCCCGAGGATCCGGCCGAGGCCGTCGAGCTGTGGACCCACGTGGCGTGGCTGATGCGCAACGAGCAGTTCAACGAGCTGAAGCGGGGCGAGCGGGCACACCAGCCCGACCTGCCGTACTGGCGCACGTTCCTCGCGAACTGGAAGCGCTGATGCCGGCTCCCGATCCGCTGCGCGTCCTCGACCTCGCCCAGACCCGCGCCGCAGCGGTGATCGCCGCGCTCGGCCCCGCCGACTGGGCCCGTCCCACGCCGTGCGACGAGTGGTCGGTGCGCGACGTCGTGAACAAGATGACGGCCTCGACGATCGTGTTCAGCGCGTTCGGGCAGCGCCGGCCCCATCCCGGGCACGACCTGATCCACCCGGCGGAACTGCTCGGCGACGATCCGCTCGGCACCTACCTGGCCGCTGCGGCCGAGTGCCGTTCGGTCTGGCGGGCCCCGGGCGCGCTGGAGGGGACGGCCCCGTCGACGGTGGGGGAGTTCCCCGCGAAGGCGGTGCTCAACGCCCGCATCTTCGACACCACGATCCTCACGTGGGACGTGGCCACCGCCTGCGGCGTCGCCCACGGCATCGACGACGAGCAGGCCGCCTACGTGCTGCGGGTGGCGCGGGCGCTGGTGCCCAACGTCCGCACCGTCAGCCCCGAGCGCTACAAGGAGCCGGGCGACCCGGGCACGGCCGCGCCGCTGGTGGAGCAGATGATCGCCGCGACCGGGCGGAACCCGGCCTGGCGCCCGCCGGCCTGAGCGCCGCGCGGCAGCAGGCTCAGCGGGGCTTGCTGCGCAACACGCCGGCGGCCTCGAGCCGGGTGGCGTCGGCGGCGGTCCAGCCGAGTTCCGCGAGCACCTCGACGTTGTGCTCGCCGAGCAGCGGCGCGACGAGCGGCAGGTCGTCGGGCTGTTCCGACAGGCGCAGCGGGTTGCCGGGGATGCGGACCTCCCCGAGGATCGGGTCGGGGACCGTGCGCACCATGCGCCGTTCGACGAAGTAGGGATACTCGTGGGCGTCGGCGGCGTCGATCACGGGCGCGCACGGGATCCGTTCGGCTTCGAGCACGGCGAGCACGTCGGCGTCGGTGGCGAACCCGGTCATCCAGTGCTCGATGAGGGCGTTCAGTTCGTCGCGATTCTTCGCCCGCTCCCGCAGGCCGCAGAACCGCTCGTCGTGTTCGAGTTCGGGGCGGCCGATGGCACGGCAGAAGCCGGGCCACTGGTTGCCCATGACCTGCAGCACGATCCAGCCTTGCGGCGCCTTGAACACCCCCGTGGGGGAGTTGAGCGCCGACTTCGCGCCGCTGCGGCGGGGCCGCCACTTCCCCCCGGTGAGGTGGGCGCCCTGGACGGTGAGTTCGTGGGCGTGGAACAGCGCGTCGACCATGGCGATGTCGACGTGTTGGCCCCGGCCCGTGCGCTCACGGTGGAACAGCGCGAGGCCGATGCCGGCCACGGCATGGACGCCGGACATCACGTCGGCGTAGGACACCCCGACCGGCATCGGGGGGCCGTCGGCGGGTCCGGTCTGGATGAGCAGACCCGAGTACGCCTGGGCGATCAGATCGAACGACGTCTTGTGGGACAACGGTCCCGGCGCCCGGCCGAACCCGGAGATGCTGGCCACGATCAGCCGGGGATGGCGGGCCCGCAGGCTGGCGTGATCGAGGCCGCGGCGCTCGAGCACACCGGGGCCGTAGTTCTCGACGACGACGTCGGCCGTGGCGATCAACGCGTCGAGGATCCGGCGGCCTTCCGGGTCGTCGAAGTCGACGCACAGCGACCGCTTCCCCCGGTTCTGCTGCACGAAGTAGCCCGAACGGCCCTCCCGCAGGACGGCGAGGGTGCGGGTGGGGTCGCCGTAGGGGGCCTGCTCCACCTTGACGACGTCGGCGCCCTGCTCGGCGAGGAGCCGGGTCACCGTCGGCCCGGCCAGGTACTGGGTGAGGTCGACGACACGGATGCCGTCGAGGATCGGTGCGGACGCGTCCCCCGTGGTCACGGAGAACTTCGTAGCACCCCGTCGGCAGGCTGGTGGACGGGCGGGCGGAACCCCCAGTCGTTGCCGAAAGGGCATCCTCATGAGCAACCCCACCAGCTTCACGATCGACTGCGGCACCTGCGTGATGCGCCGCTCGTCCGCATGCGACGACTGCCTCGTCACGTTCCTGTGCGATCGCTCCGAGCGCTCGATCGAGGGCGCCGTGCTCGACCTGGCCGAGGCCCGGGCGGTGCGGTTGTTCGCCGAGGCCGGCCTCGTGCCGGCGCTGCGCCACCGCCGAGCCGCGGCCCGCTGACGCGCCGCCGGACTGGACCGCGCCGCACCGGGGGTGCGCCGCTACCGTGCCCGGCGTGCGGGACGCGTCCACCGAACGGGCAACCGACGCCGTGCCGGTGGATGCGGTGCCGGTGGATGCGGTGCCGGTGGATGTTGTGCTGGCCGATGCCGTCCGGGCCGTCGGGCTCGCCGCCGGGCTCGACGTCGTGGGCGTGGCACCGGCCGAACCGCTGTTGCGGGCCCGTGCCGCACTGCACGACCGGGCCGCGTCCGGCCTGGCCGACACGATGGCGTTCACCTACCGAAACCCCGAGCGCTCGACCGACCCCGGCCAGGCCGTGGCCGGGGCCCGATCGGTCGTCGTCGGGGCGCGCCGGTACCTCGGCGACGAGCCACCCCGTCCGGCGGGCCCGTCCGGACGGGTGGCCCGCTACGCGTGGGTGGAGCACTACGCCCCGCTGCGCCAGGCGCTCTGGGCGATGGCCCGTCACCTGCGGGCCGCCGGGCACAAGGCCGTGGCCTACGCCGACGACAACTCGATCGTCGACCGCGAGATCGCCCACCGGGCCGGCATCGGTTGGTTCGGGAAGAACGCGAACCTCCTCGTGCCGGGCGCCGGGTCGTGGTTCGTACTTGGTGCCGTGGTCACCACCGCCGCACTGCCGGCCGCCCCGGGGCCCGTGCCCGACGGATGCGGGCCGTGCCGGCGCTGCGTCGACGGCTGTCCGACCGGGGCGATCGTCGCTCCCGGTGTCGTCGATGCCCGTCGGTGCCTGTCGTGGTTGTTGCAGAAGCCCGGCCCGTTCCCTGCCGAGTACCGCGCCGCGCTCGGCGACCGGCTCTACGGCTGCGACGACTGCCAGGAGGTGTGCCCGCCCAACGTGCGCTTCGCCGAGCGGCGCCCCGTGCCCGGCGCGCTGGCCTGGGTACCGCTCGTCGAGTTGCTCGAGGCGACCGACGACGAACTGCTCGAGCGCCACGGCCGCTGGTACCTGGCCGAGCGCGACCCGACGTGGTTGCGCCGCAACGCGTTGATCATCCTGGGTAACACCGGCGACGGTCGCGACCCGGCCGTCGCGGCCGCGGTGCGCCGCTACGCGGGCCACGACCACCCGGTGCTGCGCGAGCAAGCGGCCTGGACCGCCGATCGGCTCGGCCTGGCGGTGGGCCAGTGACCCACCTGCTCGTCACGAACGACTTCCCGCCCAAGATCGGCGGCATCCAGCACATGCTCTGGGAACTCTGGCGGCGCCTGCCGTCGGACTCCTTCGCCGTCTACACCACGCCCTACGAGGGCGACCGGGCCTGGGACGCGCAGCAGCCGTTCCCGGTGCAGCGATCACCCGAACCGGTGCTGCTGCCGTACCCGTGGCTGGCCCGGCGGATCGAGCGGGTGGCCGAGTCCCACGGGGCCCGACTCGTCCTGCTCGACCCCGCCGTTCCGCTCGGTGTCGTCGGACCGTGGTTGCGGATCCCCTACGGCGTCGTGCTGCACGGCGCCGAGGTGACGGTCCCCGGTCGGCTCCCGGTGAGCCGGCAGGTGCTCGGCCGGGTGTTGCGAGGCGCCCGCCTGGTCGTCGCCGCAGGCGGTTACCCGGCGGCCGAGGCCGAACGTGCCGCCGGGCGGACCCTGCCCACCGTGATCGTCCCCCCGGGAGTGGACACCGACCGGTTCCGCCCGCTCGCCGACGACGACCGCCGTGCGGTGCGCCGCCGGCTCGGTCTGCCCGAGGATGCGGTGATCGTGCACGGGGCCAGCCGGCTGGTGCCCCGCAAGGGGTTCGACGTCGTGATCGAGGCGCTCGCCCGGCTTGCCCCGAGTCGGCCCGGCCTCGTCGGGGTGATCTCGGGCGACGGGCGAGACCGTTCGCGTCTCGAACGCCTGGCGCGCGACACCGGGGCGCCGGTCCGGTTCGTCGGTCGCATCCCCGTCGCCGACCTCGCCGACCTGTACGCCTCGGCCGACGTGTTCGCCATGCTCTGCCGGACCCGCTGGGGCGGTCTCGAGCAGGAGGGCTTCGGCATCGTCTTCGTCGAGGCGGCGGCGGCCGGAACCCCACAGGTGGCCGGAGCGTCGGGCGGGGCGGCCGAAGCGGTCGCCCACGGCGAGACGGGTCTCGTCGTCGACGTGCCCGACGACGTCGACGCCGTCACCGCGGCCCTCGCCCGCCTGGTCGACGACCCGGCCCTGCGGCGGCGCATGGGTGAGGCCTCGCGCGCCCGGGCCGTGGCGCAGTTCGGCTACGGCGTGCTCGTGGACCGCCTCGCCGACGCGATCGCTCGTACCGAGGAGGGTCGATGACCGACACGCCCGAGACCCCGGGGAACCCCGACGCGCCGGACGCCACGGCCGCAGCCACGTTCGCGGCCTGGGACGGCGCCGGGGCGGGCCTGGTCCGCCTCGACTGGGCGGCGACGGCGGTGCTCGCCGCGTCGACTGCGCTGTCCGCAGCGCTCCTGGGCGACGTGCGCTACGTGGGGGTCGCCGTCGCCCTCGTGTCGTTCGCCGGCGGCTGTGTGGCGTTCCTGTGGGCGTACGGCATCGCGGTGCAGCGGTCGCGCTCCGACGCGATCGGGATCGGCGGGCTCTTCTTCCTGGCCGGCCCGGTCGCCCCGAAGCGGGTGAAGATGCTCTGCAACGGAGCGCTTGCGGTGCAGGTGGCGGTGTCGGTCGCCGGGGCGTCGGTCAGACCGTTCACCACCTTGGCCTTCGGGACGCTCGCTCCGATGCTCGGGATCGGGATCAACGGCCTGTGGGCGGCTCGCCACGGACGGTTCCCGGCGAGGGTCGTGCGGGGCGCACGATCGGCGCCTGGGGGACCTCCGTCGCCGTGAAGACCGCCACCGAGGGTGCCGATGGGTCAGAATGCAGCCCATGGCCGAGTCGGCGACGGACACCACGACGATCGCAGGAACCCCGCAGCGCTGTTTCGAGGTGGCGACGGAGTTCGAGCGCTACCCCGAGTGGGCCAGCGACGTGAAGGAGGCGATCGTGCGCGAGCGCGACGACGCCGGCCGGGCGATCGAGGTCGAGTTCCGGGCCAGTGCGCTCGGCCGCAGCACCCACTACACGCTCCACTACGACTATTCGGCGGCGCCGGAACGGTTGAGCTGGAAGCTCGTGCGTGGCGACATCATGCGGGCGATCGACGGCAGCTACGACTTCGTCGCCTCGGCCGCGCCGGGGTCGACCGACGTGACGTACCACCTCGCGATCGAGCTCGTGGTGCCGTTGCCGGGCTTCGTGAAGCGCCGGGCGGAGGTGCGGATCCTGAACACGCTCAAGGAGCTCAAGGCTCGCGTCGAGCACTGACCGGGCCACGGCGATGACCGCGGCCGGCTCGCACGGTGTCTCCCCGGCGCGACTCGTCGTCGTGACCGGCAAGGGCGGGGTCGGCAAGACCACCGTTGCCGCGGCGACCGCGGCGCGCGCCGCCGAGCACGGGTGCCGGACGTTGGTGGTGTCGACCGACCCGGCGCACTCGCTCGCCGACGTGCTCGGCCGCTCGGTCGGCGACGAACCGGTGGCGGTCGGATCGGGGCTGCACGGTCAACAGCTCGACGCCCGGCTCCGTCTGGAACGCCGGTGGTCGGTGCTGCGGGGCTACCTGGGGGAACTGCTCCACTGGGCCGGCGCATCCACGCTCGGCGCCGAGGAGTTGACGGTGCTGCCCGGCGCCGAGGAGCTCCTCGCCCTCACCGCCGTCGCCGACGAGCTCGCCTCGGACCGCTGGGACCTGGTGGTGGTCGACTGCGCCCCGACGGCGGAGACGATGCGCCTGCTGTCGCTCCCGGAGGTGCTCACGTGGTGGATGGACCGGGTGCTTCCCGTCGGCCGGCGGGTCGGCGCGGTGCTCGCCCCGGCTGCGCGGGCGCTCACCGGCGTGCCCGTCGCCGGGGCCGGGGTGTGGGACGCGCTCGGCCGCCTTCAGCAGGACCTCACGACCGTGCGCGACGTGCTCACCGACGGCGAGCGCACCTCGGTACGCCTGGTCACCACCGCCGAGAAGGTCGTCGTCGCCGAGACGCGCCGCACGGCGACGTACCTCGCGCTGTTCGGACTCCATGTCGACGCGGTCGTGGTCAATCGGCTCCTGCCCGACCGGGTGGTCGACCCGTTCTTCGACCGGTGGCGGCGTCGGGAGGCCGAGCAGTTGAGCGTGCTGGCCGACGGGTTCGCTCCGGTGCCGGTGCTGCGAGCGTCGCTCGGCGACGACGAGCCGGTGGGGGTGCCGGCGTTGCGGCGACTCGCCCGCGAGATCTACGGCCGGCGGCGGCCGGCCGAGCGGCTCCACGCTGCGGAGCGCCTCCGCCTCTCGGTCGAGGACGGCGCGACGGTGCTCGACGTCGATCTCGGGTTCGCCGAACGAGGTGCGGTCGAGCTCGCCCGCCGGGGCGACGAGCTGGTGATCACGGTCGGCCCGTACCGGCGGGCGGTCGTGCTCCCCGACCAGCTGGCCGGGCGCCCGGTGCTCGGCGGCACGGTGCGCGACGGCCGGCTACAGGTGCGCTTCGGCCCGGCCTGAGCGCCGATCGGCATGCCGGGTCCTAGCATCTGGCGTCATGCCCGAGCCTGCGGACGGCACCCCGAGCGACGCGCTGCAGCAGGCGGCCGTCGAGTTGATCGGTGCCGCCCGGTCGTTCCTGGATGCGGCCGAGGCCGTCGTGCGCGACCCCGGAACGTTGCGAACGATGGCCGGCGGGGTCACCGGGATGCTCAAGGCGATGGGGGAGGCGTTCCTGGCGGCGCCGGGTGACGCCGGGAGCGCAGCGGGCGGGCGGGCCGCGCGCGGCACCGACGACCCACCCGTCGAGCGGATCGACCTCGGGTGAGCGACCCGGGCTCCGCCGGCGGTACCGACCGCAGCGGCGGCATCGTCGGGATCGACATCGGGGGCACGAAGGCGCTCGGGGTGCTGCTCGATCCCACCGGACGGGTGCTCGCCGAGCACCGGGTCCCCACCCCGCGCGGCAGCGACGCGCTGGTGGGCGCCGTGGAGCAGGTGCTCCACGGCCTCGGCGCGCCGCACCCGGACGCCGTCGGGGTCGGGGTGGCCGGTCTGGTCACCCGGGCCGGGGTGCTGCGCATGGGGCCGAACCTGCCCGGAACGCTCGAGTGGGACGTCGCCGGCGATCTGCGGCGCCGGTTCGGCGCCACGGTGCATCTCGCCGTGCTGAACGACGCAACGGCCGCCACGCTGGCCGAGTGGCGCCGGGGAGCCGCGGCGGGAGCCGAGGACGTCGCCGTGATCACCCTGGGCACCGGGATAGGGGCCGGGTTCGTCGCCGGTGGCCGATTGTTGCTGGGCTGCAACGGGTTCGCGGGTGAACCCGGCCACACCGTGGTCGTCGCCGGCGGTGAGCCGTGCGTGTGCGGGCAGCGAGGCTGCTGGGAGCGGTACGCGTCGGGATCGGCGCTGGCCCGCTTCGGGGTCGAGGCCGGGCTCGCCGCGCCGGCGGGCCGGAGCTTGCGCGGCGAGGACGTCGTCGCCGCAGCCGCGGCGGGTGACCGGCGCGCCCGAGGGGCGCTCGGCGAACTCGCCCGGTGGTTGGCCCTGGGCGTGGTCAACGTCGTCAACCTGCTCGATCCGGCGGTCGTCGTGCTCGGCGGTGGCCTCGTGGGCGCCGCCGAGTGGTTCCTGCCGGCCGTCGACGCGGAGTTGCCTGGCCTGTTGTACGGCGCCGCCCACCGGCCGCTGCCGGCACTGCGGGCGGCGCTGCTCGGGGAGCGGGCCGGCGCGATCGGGGCCGCGCTGGCGGCGGCCGGCGATCCAGCCGTGCGGCCCTGAGCACGCCGTGCGGCCCTGACGACGTCGGCCGGCGGCGCGCCGGAGCGGCGCGGCCGGTCAGGCGCCGAGTTGGTGGCGCTGCCGGGACGCCTCGATCTCCCGCCAGGCCGCCTTGCGCCCCTCGAAGCCCGCGGTCGAGGAGTGTTTGCCCGGTTCGAGCATCTTGTAGACGTCGAAGAAGTGCTTGATCTCCTCGAGGAGTTCCTCGGGCAGGTCGCGCAGGTCGTTCACCCGGTCCCAGCGCGGCTCGTTGGGCGGGACGCAGAGGATCTTCGCGTCGGGGCCCTTCTCGTCGCGCATCCACAGCACCCCGACGGGCTTCGCCTCGACCCACACGCCCGGGAACGTCGGGTCGTCGAGCAGCACGAGGGCGTCGAGCGGGTCGCCGTCCTCGCCGAGGGTGTCGGGGATGAATCCGTAGTCGGCGGGATACACCGTGGCGGAGAAGAGCCGGCGGTCGAGGAACACCCGGCCGGTGTCGTGGTCGATCTCGTACTTGTTGCGGCTCCCCCGGGGGATCTCGACGACGACGTGGATGCAGCCCTCGCGCGGGTTTCGTTCCATGGCCCCCAGTGTGGCGCGCGCAACGGACCGGTCGACGGCTCCGGCGCCCGGTACGATCGTCGGTCTATGGAGTTCCGTCGGATCACCAACCTGCCCCCGTACGTGTTCACGATCATCAACAACCTGAAGATCGAGGCACGCCGCGCCGGGGTGGACGTGATCGACCTCGGCTTCGGGAACCCGGATCTCCCCTCGCCGCAGATCGCGGTCGACAAGCTCGCTGAGGCCGCCCAGATCGCCCGCAACCACCGGTATTCGCTCTCGCGCGGGCTGCCCAAGCTTCGTGAAGCGGTCGCTGCGCTCTACGCCCGCAAGTGGGGCGTCGAACTCGACCCCGAGGTCGAGATCACCAACGCGATCGGCTCCAAGGAGGCCTTCAGCCATCTGATGTGGGTGCTGCTGCAGTCGGGCGACGCGGCGATCGTGCCCTCGCCGAGCTACCCGATCCACATCTACGGGCCGCTGTTCGCCGGTGCCGATCTGCGCCAGGTACCGATGCGGGCCATGAGCGATCCACGCTCCGCGGATTTCGCCGGCGACTTCTTCGACTCGCTCGACAACGCCTGGAACGTCGGGTGGCCCAAGCCCCGGGTGCTCGTGATCTCGTTCCCGCACAACCCGACCGGTGCGTGCGTCGACCTCGCGTTCATGCAGCGGGTCGTCGACTTCTGCCGGGAGCGGGAGATGATCTGCGTGCACGACTTCGCATACGCCGACGTCGGCTTCGACGGCTACCGGCCGCCGTCGATCCTGCAGGCCGAGGGGGCCAAGGAGTGTGCGGTCGAGCTGTACTCGCTCACCAAGAGCTTCTCGATGGCCGGCTGGCGCTGCGCGTTCATGGTGGGCAACCGCGACGTCGTCGGCGCGCTGGTCAAGCTGAAGAGCTACCTCGACTACGGCACGTTCCAGCCCATCCAGATCGCCGCCACCGTCACGATGAACGAGGCGTCCGACTACCCCGAGCACATCTGCGCGGCGTACCAGAGCCGGCGTGACGCTCTCGTCGACGGCCTGGGTCGGATCGGATGGGACATCCCCAAGCCGCGCGGGACGATGTTCGTCTGGGCCCCGATCCCGGAGCCGTACCGGGAGATGGGTTCGGTCGAGTTCGCGTCGCACATGGTCCGCGAGTGCGAAGTGGCCACCTCGCCCGGCGAGGGCTTCGGCCCCGGCGGCGACGGATTCGTCCGGTTCGCGTTGATCGAGAACGAGCAGCGCATCGCCCAGGCCGTGCGCAATCTGCGCCGGGGCCTCGTCAAGCTGTCCTGACGGTCGGCGCCGCCCAGCGTTCTCGATCCCGTCACGATTCCGACCGATCGCCGGAACACGAGCCCGGGTACCGTCGAGGCGTGCAGCGTCATGTCGTGCGGGTGTGGCTCCCGGACCGTCCCGGTGCGCTCGGCCACGTGGCGAGCCGCATCGGTGCGGTCGGCGGCGACGTCGAAGGGATCGAGATCCTCGAGCGTGGCGCCGGACGGGCGATCGACGAACTCGTGGTCGCGCTCGCCGACGACGCCCGCCTCCCGTTGCTGATCTCCGAGATCGGAGAGGTCGAGGGCGTCGACGTCGAGGAGGTGCGCCCGGTCGCCGGTGAGCACCCGGACGCGGTGCTCGCCGTGCTCGAGCTTGCGGTGCGAGTCGCCGAGGCGCCCGCCGGCGAGGTGCTCGACGTGGTCGTCCGCGGTCTGGCGAGCTACCTCGAGACGGACTGGGTCGTCGTGCTCGGCGGGTCGCAGGACCTGCTGGCCGCCGCGGGGGAGGCTCCGTCGGCGGCCTGGCTGGCGGCGTTCGTGGCCGGGGCGGCCCACCTGCCCGCCGGGACCGAGGCGGCGCCGTCCGACCTCGCCTGGGCCTGTCTTGCCCGCCGGGGCTCGGCGTTGGTCCTCGGGCGCAAGGGGAGGCCGTTCCGGGCCCGCGAACGTGCGCTCGTGACCCGGATGGCCCGACTCGCCGATGCGCTCGGGGTGCCGGGGGCCTGCTGAATCGGACGGGTCGGTCAGGCGTCGTCGGCCCACCGTCGGCTTCGGTCGACGGCACGGAGCCAGCGCCGGTGGTCGTCGTCGGCCCGGGTGCGGTCGCGGGCGGGTTCGACGCGCCGGTCGAGCCGCCAGGTGGCTGCCACCTCGGTGGTGGAGGCCCAGACACCCTCGGCGAGGCCGGCGAGGAACGCTGCGCCCAGCGCGGTCGTCTCCGAGACCGCGGGGCGGGCGACGGCCACCCCGAGCTGGTCGGCCTGGAGCTGCAGCAGCAGGTCCATGACGGCTGCGCCGCCGTCGACACGCAGCTCCCGCAGCGCGAGGCCGCCGGCCGACGCCATGGCGTCGACGACGTCGCGGGTCTGGAAGGCCATCGCCTCCACCACGGCTCGGGCCAGGTGGGCCCGAGTGGTGCCCCGGGTGATCCCGACGATCGTGCCGCGGGCGTACGGGTCCCACCACGGCGAGCCGAGACCGGTGAACGCCGGGACGACCACGACCCCGTCGGTTCGGTCGACCGAGGCGGCGAGCGGGCCGATCTCGGCCGCCGAGCCGATGACCCCGAGGCCGTCGCGCAGCCATTGGATCGCAGCGCCGGTGACGAAGATGGCGCCTTCGAGCGCATAGGCGAACGTGCCGTCGGCGAGTTCCCAGGCGACGGTGGTGAGCAGGCCCTCGACGGGGTCGGGGCAGCGGTCGCCGACGTTCATGAGCACGAAGCTGCCGGTGCCGTAGGTGTTCTTCGTCATGCCCGGCTCCAGGCACGCCTGGCCGAACAGGGCGGCCTGTTGGTCGCCGGCGATGCCCGACACGGGGATCCCGGCGGGCACGCCGTCGCGTCCGGCGGTCAGCCCGAGACGTCCCGAGGAGGGCACGACGGCGGGCAGCGCCTCGACGGGCACCGAGAGGACTTGGCACAGCTCCTCGCTCCACCGGCGCTCGACGATGTCGTAGAGCATCGTCCGGCTGGCGTTCGACGGGTCGGTGGCGTGGACGGTCCCGCCGGTCAGGTTCCACACGAGCCACGAGTCGACGGTGCCCAGGGCGAGTGCGTCGTCGTGGCCGAGGTGGCCGTGGCGCATCAACCATTCGATCTTGGTCCCCGAGAAGTACGGATCGAGCACGAGACCGGTCCGGGATCGCACCAGGGGCAGCAGGCCCTCCGCGGCGAGTTCGTCGCAGCGCTCGGCGGTGCGCCGGTCCTGCCACACGATCGCCCGGTGGAGCGGGCGGCCGGTGTGCCGGTCCCAGGCGACGACGGTTTCGCGCTGGTTGGTGATCCCGATCGCGGCCGGTGGCTCGGGGAGGCGCCCGAGCACCTCGGTGAGCGTCGCCCGGGTGACCGCCCAGATCTCGTCGGCGTCGTGCTCGACCCAGCCCGGCCGAGGGAAGTGCTGGGTGAACTCCCGGTAGCTCGAATCGACGACGGCACCCGAGTGGTCGACGGCGAGGGAGCGCACACCGGTGGTCCCGGCGTCGATGGCGACGACGAACGGCATGCCCGGACGCTAAACGCTCAGCGACGCTTGCTCGGTGGGCGACCACCGCCGGTTCGCTTGGTGGGTGCCGGCCGGGATCGGGGGGCCGGGGTGTCGGAGGCGGTCGCCGAGCGCCGGCGGCCCGACCCGCTGCGACCGGAGGCGTCCCCCTCGGTCGCGCCACGACCGGTCGCGCCACGACCGGTCGCGCCACGACCGGGGCGAAGGCCGCCGGGCGGGTTCCACCCGAACTTGACCAGGACGACCGAGATGGCGAGGTACACGACGGCGCCGCCGACGCTGCCGAGGATCACCCCGGGCCCGTAGTCGTCGCGGGCGAAGAGGAACAACGCCGCGTTGAACAGCAGTAGGTAGACCGCGAACTGGCGCACCAGCCGCGGCCACGGAACGGGTCGGGTGCGGTCCCAGGCCATCGTCACCGTCTAGCACGGGCCCGGTACCGTTGGGTCATGCGGATCGGTGTCCTCACCGGCGGGGGCGACTGCCCGGGCCTCAATGCCGTCATCCGAGCGATCGTGCGCAAGGGCGAGTTCCACTACGGCGACGAGGTCGTCGGCTTCCTCGATGCGTGGGACGGCGTGCTCGAGCGCCGGGTGATGCCGCTCGACGTGCGCTCGCTGCGCGGCATGCTCCCCCGGGGCGGGACGCTGCTCGGCACGCGGCGGGGGAGCCCGTTCGACCATCCCGAAGGGCCGGCGCAGGTGGCGGCCACGCTGGCCGAGATGGGCATCGAGGCCCTGATCGTCATCGGGGGCAACGGGTCGCTCACCGTGTCGTCGCTCCTGCACGAGCAGATCGGGTTGCAGGTCGTCGGGGTGCCCAAGACGATCGACAACGACATCGTCGGCACACAGGTCACCTTCGGCTTCCACACCGCCGTGCAGATCGCCACCGATGCGATCGACCGATTGCACACCACCGCCGAGAGCCACGACCGGGTGATGCTGGTCGAGGTGATGGGCCGTGAGGCGGGCTGGATCGCCACGTACGCCGGGATCGCCGGCGGCGCGACCCACATCCTGATCCCCGAGGTCCCCTTCGATCTCGACGAGGTGTGCGCGACGCTGCGCCGCCGTCACGAGCGCGGTCGGTACGCGTCGATCGTCGTGGTCGCCGAAGGTGCCGTCCCGGCACCCGGCACGCTGCCGATGCCCGAGAACGAGCGCGACGAGTTCGGCCACCTGCGCCTCGGAGGCATCGCCAACCGCATCGCGGGCGAGGTGGAGGCCCGTACGGGGTTCGACACCCGGGTGGTCCAACTCGGTCATGTGCAGCGGGGTGGGACGCCGAACGCCTACGACCGGGTGCTGGCGACCCGGTACGGGCTCGCCGCCGTGGACGCCGTGCACGCCGGGGCCTGGGGCGAGATGGTCGTGTTCCGCGAGCAGCAGATCGTGCGGGCGCCGCTGTCGGAAGCGGTCGGGCGGACGCGCACGGTCGACCTGTCGATCTACCGCGACGTGGCGGGCGTGTTCTTCGGCTGATCGTCGCCGCTCATCCGCTCGTCGTGGTCGGTGCAGTGACCGCGGCCGTGGCGGTCGTCGTGGTCGTGGTCGGGCTCGGCACGCTGGTCGGCGCCGGGGGGAACTCGGGCTGGCTCGACGGGTCGAGATCGGGGTACGCGGCCCGGGTCAGCGGTTCGCGCTGGAAGAAGCCGTCTCCGCGTGGCCATTCGCGCGCCTTGCCCTCGACGAGGAGCCGCACGGCGTCGACCCCGTCGATGCCGGTCGCCGTGAACACGACCTGGGCCACGGCCTTGCGCTGCGCATCGCCCTGGCTCTGATCGAACGTCGCGTCGAGGTCGACGGTGGCCACGCCGTCCTCACCCAGCCGGGCCGACCGCAGCCGGGTACCCGAGGGGACGGCGCTGCGCAACCGGCGGGCCTGTTCCTCGGCCGAGGGGCCGGCGAGCAGCGCAGCGAGCACGCCGGTGAGGCTCGGGGGCACCGCCCGGGGCGCCCCGGCCAACGTCTCTTTCGCTCGGGTCGAGCCGAGCAGGAACACCTGCGGGTCCCGGCCGGCCGACCCGGTGGCGCCGCCGGTCGCGGCGCCGAGCTCGGCGCGCTCGCCCGCCGGGACGTCGCGCGGCTGGTCGTCGGTCGGTACCCCGCAGGCGGCGAGGATCGACGCGCCGAGCGCCAGGGCGCCGAGGGTCGGAACGACCCGACCCCACCAGCGGGCGACCGCGCTGCGGGGAACGTTCATGCCTCCTCCGCCGGGAGCTCGATCACGAATCGGGCGCCGGGTCTCCCGTCGGGTCGGTCCTCCACCCAGACCCGCCCGCCATGGAGCCGGACGTGCTCCTCGACGAGGGCGAGGCCGAGCCCGGCGCCCTCGCCGGCGCCGCGCTGGCCGGCCTGCGCACCGCGGGCGAAGCGTTGGAAGACGAGCTGGCGCTCCTCGACAGGCACGCCAGGCCCGTCGTCCTCGACCGCGAGCAGGACGTGGCCGACCGGCTCGCCTTCGTCGGCGGGCACGTCGACCGACACCCGCACGCCGTCGCCACCGCCGTGGATGCGGGCGTTGTCGACGAGGTTGGCCACCGCACGGGCCAGGCGGCGCTTGTCGGCGTCGATGACGAGGCCCTCGGCCCGGTCCGACACCGTGACCGGGGTGCCCGGGAGGCTGGACACGGCGACGGCCTGGCACACGAACTCCCCGACGAGGAGCTCGTCGCGCACGAGCCGTACCGACCGGGCGTCGTAGCGGGAGATCTCGAGCAGGTCCTCCACGAGGCCCTGGAAGCGAGCGACGTCGGCGACGAGCAGGTCGAGCGCCGCCTGGGCCCGTTCGGGCAGGTCGTCACGTCGGGCCTGCATCACCTGGATCGAGGCCGACAGGGTCATGAGCGGGGAGCGCAGCTCGTGGCTCACGTCGGAGGTGAACCGGGCGTCGCGCTCGACGCGTTGTTGCAGTGCCGAGGCCATGTCGTTGAACGCTGCGGTCAGCCCGCGCAGGTCGATGTCGTCGGTGGGCTCGAGGCGGGTGTCGAGCCGCCCGCCGGCGATCGCCGAGGCCGCGGCGGCTGCGTCGGCGAGCGGACGCACGACCCGGCGCGACGACCAGAGCCCGAGCAGCATGCCGAGCGCCGTGGTGATGACGGCGGCGCCGATGAGCGACGCGCCGATCGACTGCAGGGTGTCGGAGATGTCGTCGAGCGGGACGACCTCGTAGTACGTGCCGGCGACGGCCAGCAGGGGGATACCCACGGCGAGCACCGGCTTGCCGTTGAGCGAGTAGCGCATCCGGGCCGCTTCGCCGTCGTCGGCGACGCGTCGCTTGAGGCTGTCGGGCAGGATCGCCTGGGTGTACGCCGAGGACAGCGCCGTGCACGCCGAGCGGTAGCAGACCAGGGGGCGGGAGCCGCCGGGTAGGCCGAGGCCCGAGAGCAGTTCGGGTACGACGGAGGGGTCGGAGCGAAGGCCGTCTTGGACCTGCCGGGCGTTCACGTAGGCCTGGCGCACGACGGCGGTCTCGCGCTGGCGGAGCAGGGTCGATCGGGTGAAGGCGAACGTGAACGCCGCCAGCAGGGTCGACAGCACGAACGCGCCGAGGGCGAAGGTGAGCACGACTCGGGATCGCAATCCGAGCCGGCCGAGCCGGAGACGATGACCGGCCCACGTCCGCAGCGCCGGCCAGCGTGCCGATCCGGCCCGGCGGACCGTTGCCATCAGGCGCGGAACCGAACGGTCGCCGCGGTCACGACTGGAGCCGGTACCCGAGCCCGCGCACGGTGACGACGTGGCGCGGGTTGGCCGGGTCGGCCTCGACCTTGGTGCGCAGGCGACGGATGTGCACGTCGACGAGGCGCCCGTCGCCGAAGTAGCCGTAGCCCCAGACGCGGTCGAGCAGGGTCTCCCGACTGAACACCTTGCCCGGGCTCGATGCGAGCTCGCACAGGAGCCGGAACTCGGTCTTGGTGAGGTGCAGGTCCCGCTTGGCGAGCAGGACCTTGCCCTCGTCGGGCACGATCTCGAGATCGCCGAACACCAGCTTGTGGTGACCGGGCCCGGCGGGCTTGGCCCGCCGCAACAGCGCCCGGATCCGGGCCGAGAGCTCCTTGGGGGCGAACGGCTTGGTCAGGTAGTCGTCGGCACCCGCCTCGAGCCCGGCGACGACGTCGTGGGTGTCGGCCCGGGCGGTGACCATCACGATCGGTACGTCGCTGTTGCGGCGCAACGACCGGCACAGCTCGAAGCCGTCCATCCCCGGCAGCATGATGTCGATCAGCACCACGTCGGGACTGTGCTGGGCGAACGCGTCGACCGCCGCCTCACCGCTGGCCGCCTCGTCGACCGTCCAGCCTTCGTCCTCGAGGGCCATGCGGACCGAGGTGCGAATGCGCTCGTCGTCCTCGACGGTCAGGATGCGGGTGCCCACGGGCACAATGGTGGCACGCACGGTGGTGCCCGGCGACGCCACCCGGTCGGGTCAGGGCCGGTCGGGGTCGTGGCGCACGGGCGCCCCGGCCTCGACGAGCAGCGCGCGCAGCGCCGGTGCGAGCGCCGGGTTGGCCGCGAGCACCTCTTCGGGGCGGGCGGGCGCGCCGGCGAAGTCGATGGTCACCGCCCCGGCCTCGCGGGCGACGAGGGCGCCGGCGGCGAGGTCCCACGGGCCGAGGCCCTCTTCGAAGTAGGCATCGACCCGCCCGCACGCCACGTGGCACAGGTCGACCGAGGCGGCGCCGAGTCGACGGACGTCGCGCACGGCCGGCATCACCGTGGTGAGCAGGGCGGCCTGGCGGCGCCGGCGTGCGGCGTCGTACCCGAACCCGGTGGCCACCAGCGCATCGTCGAGCCGGGCCACCGACCCCACCCGGATCGGCCGGCCGTTGCGCCACGCGCCCCGGCCGCGCACGGCCGTGTAGGTCTCGCCGAGCGTGGGGACGGCCACGACGCCGACCACCGTGCCCTCGGCGTCGGCGGCGGCGATCGACACGGCCCAGCCCGGCAGGTCGTACAGGAAGTTGGTCGTGCCGTCGATCGGGTCGACGAGCCAGGTGATGCCGCTCGACCCGCCGTCGGCGGTGCCTTCCTCACCCATGACCGCGTCGTCGGGCCGGGCGGCACGCAACCCGCCGGCGATCAACGCTTCGCAGGCCTCGTCGAACTCCGTGACCATGTCGGTGCCGGTCGACTTGGTGGCCGCCGTGGGGACACCCCGGCGCCGGCCCTCGAACGCCAGCGTCGCCGCCCGCTCGGCGAGCTCGACGGCGAGCCGGAGCAGGTCGTCGGCGACGTCACCGCTGGTCACGGGTTCGACCGGCTGGGGTCGCCCGCGTCGAGGCGGCGCCACTCACCCATCGCACGGAGCACGAGCACGGCGACCACGGCGGTGCCCACTGCAGCCAGCACGGCGCCGATCGCCGCCCCGATCGCCGTGGCGGTGCCGCAGTCCCCGGTGCACTGCAGGTCGACGAAGCCGTAGCCGACGAGGCCGCCGGCGACCCCGGCGATGAGGATGGCGACGAACGCTGCGATGCGCGCGGCCGGCGACGGCAGGGCCGACAGCGGGCGCTCGGGCTCGGGAACGGGCACGGTTCACGATCCTACGGCGGGGTCCGCACCTACACTGCGATCGGTGGCACTGCGACCGGCAGCGGACGACCTGCGCACGCTGGTGGTACTGCCCACCTACGACGAGGCCGAGAACGTCGTCGAGGTGCTCGAGGCGATCCGGCGCCACCTGCCCGACGCCGACGTGCTCGTCGTCGACGACGGGAGTCCGGACGGCACGGCCGACCTGGCCGACAAGGTCGGCGAGCGGCTCGGGGGGATCTCCGTGGTCCGCCGCACGGCCAAGCGCGGGCTGGGCGCCGCCTATCTGGACGGCTTCGGCCGTGGCCTCGCCGCCGGGTACGGAGTGCTCGTCGAGATGGACGCCGACCTGTCGCACGACCCGGCCGATCTGCCCGCCCTGGTCGGGGCCGTGCGGGTCGTGGGCGCCGACCTCGCGATCGGTTCGCGCTACGTGCCGGGCGGGTCGATCCCGGACTGGCCCTGGACTCGGCGGATGTTGTCGCGGTGGGGGAACCGGTACGCCGCTGCGGTGCTCGGGCTCGCCGTCAACGACGCCACGAGCGGGTTCCGGGCCTTTCGCGCCGACGCGCTTCGTCGCATCGATCTGGGCACCGTCCGGGCCGAGGGGTACGCGTTCCAGGTCGAGCTGGCGTATCGCGTCGTGCGGGCCCGGGGACGCGTCGTCGAGGTGCCGATCGTGTTCCGTGACCGGGTGCGGGGGACGTCGAAGATGTCGTGGCGGATCATCGGCGAAGCGATGGTCCTCCTGGCCCAACTGGGTTGGCGCGACCGGGTTCTGGGCCGGCAGGGACGAGCGCTCCGGCGCCCATGACCGCCGACCGGCCGGCACGCGGCCACCGGGCCACGGGGCAGGACCGCCGGTGACGACCGACGGGCGCACGATCCTGCACGTCGACATGGACGCGTTCTACGTGTCCGTCGAGCTGTTGCGGCGCCCGGAGTTGCGCGGTCGCCCGGTCGTGGTGGGCGGCACCGGCGAGCGCGGTGTGGTCGCGGCCGCTTCGTACGAGGCGCGCCGCTTCGGGATCTCGTCGGCGATGGCGTCGGCGCGGGCCCGGCGGTTGTGCCCCGACGCCGTGTTCCTGCCCGGCGATCACGCCCACTACGCGCAGGTCAGCCGACAGGTCCACGAGGTGTTCGCCTCGGTGACCCCGACGGTCGAGCCGATCGCGCTCGACGAGGCGTTCCTCGACGTGACCGGCGCCCGCCGTCGGCTCGGGGACGGCGTCACGATCGGGACGCAACTGCGCCGTTCGGTCCTCGATGCGACGGGTCTGGTGTGCTCGGTGGGGGTGGCAGGCTCGAAGTTCCTCGCCAAACTGGCTTCCGAGGCGGCCAAACCGCGCGCGACGCCGGGTGGGATCCGACCCGGCGCCGGGGTGGTCGAGGTGCCGCCCGGCGCGGAGCTGGCGTTCCTCCACCCCCAGCCCGTGGGGGTGCTGTGGGGCGTCGGGCCGAAGACCCTCGAACGCTTGGAGCGTCTCGGGATCACGACAGTGGGCGACGTGGCTGCGGCCTCGGAGTCGGCGCTCGTCGCATCGCTGGGGGCATCGGCGGGTCGTCACCTGTATGCGCTGGCCCGGGGGATCGACGACCGCCCGGTCGTGCCCGACCGCGCCGCGAAATCGATCGGCCACGAGCAGACCTTCGCCACGGACCTGAGCGAACCCGAGGCGCTCGACACCGAACTCGTCCGCATGGTGGACGCGGTGGCGGCTCGGCTGCGGGCCCACGAGCGGGCCGGGCGGACCGTGACGGTCAAGGTGCGCTTCGCATCCTTCGAGACCGTCACGCGCTCGGTGACGGCCGCCCAGGCGGAGAGCTCCGCCCCGGCCCTGCTCGCACTCGCCCGGCCGTTGCTCGCCAAGATCGACATCGGGCGCGGCGTGCGGCTGCTCGGTGTCGCGGTCAGCCATCTGGGGGAGCGGCCGGCTCGCCAGCTCCGCTTCGACGACGTGCTCGCCGGGTCGCCGACGGGGTCCGACGGCGCCGCCGCACCGGCGCCGTCCCCGGTCGCCTGGGAGGAGGCGTCGAGCGCGGTCGACGCCGTGCGTCGACGGTTCGGGGCGGCCGCGATCGGCCCGGCCCGACTCCTCGCGGACGGCGGTGTGCGCGCCTCGCGCCCCGGCGACGCGCCGTGGGGACCCGACGACGAGCGCGTCGGCCGCCCCGGTCCCGCCGATCGGTCGCGGTGACCCGCACCGCATCGTACGGACCGATCGCACTCGATCGCCGCTGGCGCGTTGTCGATCGGAGCCGGGTGTGGGATGATCCCGGGAGCCGAGACGGAGGACGAGGGGACAGCCTGATGCCGCTCTCCGAAGAAGAACAGCGCATCCTTCAGCAGATCGAGCAGCAGTTCTACGAGAGCGACCCTGCCTTTTCCCAGCGCGTCTCGCAGACCACCCTCTACCGGCATGCCGTTCGCCGGGTGGTGCTCTCGGTGGGGCTGCTGATCGCCGGGCTCGCGTTCCTGGTCGCAACGCTGCAGGTGCACTTCGCCGTGGCGTTCGTCGGGTTCCTGATCATGCTCGTCGCAGCGTTCGTGATCGAGAAGAACTTGCGGGCCATGGGCAAGGCGGGCCTCGAGCAGGTGTCGGCGAACCTTCGCACCGGCCGGCGGCGGCCGTCGGGTCCGACGTCGGGCTGAGCCACACGCGTGTCGGAGTCCGGGTAGCGATCGCGCCCGGTCGACGCCGGTCAGGTCGTGCGGGAGATGGGATCGCCCGGTAACGGGCGCAGCAGGCTGCGGACGTTCGCCCGCCGTCGGGCTCGGGTGAACCACGGTGTTCCCTGCTCCAGTTCGGCGGCGATGCGCCGCTCGGCCTCGGCGGCCGCGCGTTCGTCGTCGGGTCCGATCGCGCCCGGTCCGTAGGCGGCG